>NZ_JAIBNX010000277.1 GCF_026130045.1 Micromonospora sp. CPCC 205371 | reverse complement strand
AGAGGAAGGCCGCGCGGACCGCGCCCCGCGGCCCGCGCGGGGACGGCGCCGGGCGGAAGGCCACGCCGCGCCGGGTGGGGAGAGCGGCGGGGAGGGATGGGGAATCGCCGGGAGGCGCGGTGTGGTGCTGGGGCGGGCTGGGCGGGATAGCTTCGCGGTATGGGCAACAGACTGGCTGACGCGACCTCCCCCTACCTGCTGCAGCACGCTGACAATCCGGTGGACTGGTGGCAGTGGAGTGCCGAGGCGTTCGCGGAGGCCAAACGGCGAGACGTGCCGGTGCTGATCTCGGTCGGGTACGCGGCCTGCCACTGGTGTCACGTGATGGCGCATGAGTCGTTCGAGGATGAGGCCGTTGGGCGGCTCATGAACGAGAACTTCGTGTCGATCAAGGTGGACCGCGAGGAGCGGCCCGATGTCGACGCCGTCTACATGACCGCCACGCAGGCGATGACCGGCCAGGGTGGCTGGCCGATGACGGTTTTCGCCACGCCGGACGGCGAGCCGTTCTTCTGCGGTACCTATTTTCCGAAGGCCAACTTCGTCCGCCTTCTGGAGAGTGTCACCACGGCGTGGCGCGACCAGCGGGACGATGTCGTTAAGCAGGGCGCGGCCGTGGTGGAGGCGGTCGGCGGCGCGCAGGCGGTAGGCGGGCCGACGACGCCGTTGACGGCCGAGATTCTTGACGGCGCCGCTGACCAGCTGGCCAAGGAGCACGACGAGTCGCATGGCGGCTTCGGCGGGGCGCCGAAGTTTCCGCCGCACATGAACCTGCTGTTCCTGCTCCGGCACCATCAGCGCACCAAGTCTCCAGAGAGCCTGGAGATCGTGCGGCACACCGCCGAGGCGATGGCCCGGGGCGGCATCTACGACCAGCTCGCGGGCGGGTTCGCGCGGTACTCGGTCGACGCCACGTGGACGGTGCCGCACTTCGAGAAGATGCTGTACGACAATGCGCTGCTGCTGCGGGTCTACACGCATTTGTGGCGGCTGACCGGTGATGCGCTGGCCGCGCGGGTGGCCGCCGAGACGGCCGCGTTCCTGCTGGACGGCTTGGGTACGCCGGAGGGCGGCCTGGCGTCGGCGCTGGACGCGGACACGGACGGCGTCGAGGGCGCCACGTACGTGTGGACGCCGGCCCAGCTACAAGAAAAGCTCGGCGACGAAGACGGCGCTTGGGCAGCCGACTTGTTCGCGGTGACCGGCAAGGGCACGTTTGAGCACGGCACGAGCGTGCTGCGCCTGGCTCGCGACATCGACGACGCCGACCCGGCGATCGTGGAGCGCTGGGAGCGGGTGCGGATGCGGCTGCGTACGGCACGGGACGAGCGGCCGCAGCCGAGCCGCGCCGACAGGGTGGCCCCCGCGGGGAACGGGCGGGCGGTGACCGCGCGCGCGGAGCACGCGATGGCCACCGGTGACGCGGTGCCCGCCCCCGCCGCGACGAGGATCGCCGAGGTACTGGCCGATCGGCACCTGGTCGACGGCCGGCTGCGCCGGGTGTCGCGTGGTGGCGTCGTGGGCGAGCCAGCGGGCGTACTGGAGGACTACGGCGCGGTGGCCGAGGGCTTCTGCGCGGTGCACCAGCTGACCGGTGACGGGCGCTGGCTGGACCTTGCGGGGGAGCTGCTCGACACCGCCTTGGCCCGGTTCGCGTCGGGCAACGGTGGGTTCTACGACACGGCCGACGACGCCGAGCAACTGGTGACGCGGCCGGCGGACCCGACCGACAACGCGACTCCTTCGGGGCTGTCCGCGATAGCGGCGGCGCTGACGGCGTACTCGGCGCTGCGGGGGGAGCCGCGCTATCGGGAGGCGGCCGAGTCGGCGCTGGCCACGGTCGCGCCGATCGCTGCCCGGCACCCGCGGTTCACCGGGTACGCGGCGGCGGTCGGCGAGGCGCTGCTGTCCGGCCCGTACGAGATCGCGGTGGTGACCGACGAGCCGGTCGCTGACGAGTTGGCCCGCGCGGCGTACCGGCATGCTCCGCCCGGCGCGGTGGTCGTGGTCGGGGCGCCGGACCAGCCCGGTGTGCCGCTGCTCGCGGACCGCCCGATGCTCGGTGGCCAGCCGACGGCGTACGTCTGCCGGGGGTTTGTCTGCGACCGGCCCGTCACCACGAGTGGGGAACTCGTCGCGCAGCTCCAGTAAATAAGGGACATATCGTCCTAACATCGGCTAATGGCCGGAATCGCTGGCACCTTCTGCGCGTCCACAGGCGGGCCCGCCCGCGCAACAGCAAGCGCGCCCGCAAGCGGGCCCGCCCACTCACAAGCAAGCACGCCCGAAAGCGCCCTCAAGGCACTGTCCACCGCGCTCGCCCGCCGGGGGCCCGACGCGGCGACCTGGCAAGCCGGCGGCGCCCGGCTGCTGGTGCGCGCCGCCATGCCGGCGGTACACGAGCAGGATGGCATCGCCGTTGTGGTCGACGGGATCGCCGAGGTCAGCGCGCTGGCTAGCGGGTACGCCGCTCGGGGCCCCGCCGCGCTGGTGGGCGGCGCCGAGCCGTACGCGCTGATCCTCGCGGACCCGGCCCGCGGCGGGCTGGTGCTCGCGCGCAACGGCGACGGCCCGCCGCTCTACTACGCGGAGACCGCGACCGGCGTGTTCGCCGCGTCGGAGCCGGCCGCGCTGCTGGCCGCGGGGGTGGCCGCCGAGCCGGACGAGGGCGTGGTGTCGCGGTTCATCGCCACGGGCGCCTGCGACGACACCGCGGCCACGTTCTACGCGGGCATCCGCCGGGTGCTGCCCGGCGAGATCGTCGAGATCACCGGCGGTGTACGTACCCGAAAGACCGCGACGGCGCGCGACGCCGGTGGACGGTTCGCGCGGCCCGTGCTGGACGCGGCGCTCGGGCGTGGCCGGATCGGCGTGCGTTTCGGGCACGGCCTCGCGGGCGCGGCCACCGTCGGCGCGGCGCCCGCCGGCGCGGCCGGCCCCCGGCAGCTGATGATCTACTCAGCGACGTTCCCGGGACCCACGACGGCGGCCGCCGACTACGCCGCGGCGGTCCTCGGACCGGTCGCGATCAGCGGTGCGCGGCACCGTGCCCAGCCGTTCTTCGCCGACGAACTCGACCTCGACGCGCTCCTGGCCGACCTCGGCGAACCGGTCCCCGACCTCGACAGCTACCTCATCTGGGCGACCGCTCGGTCGACCGCGGGGGAGGTCGACACGCTGATCGACACGGCCGGCGGCGGCGCGCACCTGGCCCGGCTCGCCGATCGGCTGGAGAGCCGATACGGCGTCACCGTGCGGTTCCCGCTGCGCGCGCTCGCGTCGACCGGTCCGGTCCTGCGCGCCGAGCTCGCGGCGATCGTCGAGGGCACGCTCCCGACCACGGCGGCGCGGTTCGCCACCGGCAACGCCGCGCACAGCCTCCAGCCGCCGATGCGCGACCTGCTCCTGCGCATGCGGGCCGAACTGGCCGCCGTGCTCCTACACCCGCGCCTGCCGGGCTCACATCGCGCGGCCAGGACCGCGCTCGCCGCGCTCTTCGCGGACGGCCAGGTCGACACGGGCGCACTCTTCCGGCGGTACATGGTCGAGCGCTGGCTGCGTTCGATCGCGCCCGCCGAGCTGCCTCGCCCGGCGCCCAAGCCCGAGAAGCGGGCCGGCGGCGCGACGTGGACCCGTTCGGCGATCGCCACGGAAGCGTTCGCAAGCGGCGACAAGCTGCCCGAGAAGGTCGCGTGGTACGTCGGCGAGCGGCTCGCCGAGGCGGGCCGCAAGGCGTACCGCGAGAAGTGGTGTGTGCTGGTCGCGGCCCGGCCGGTCGCGGTCGTGCAAGGCCGCGCCCGCCCGGTCTGGGACATCCGGCCCGGCGCCCTCGGGCGGGCGCTGCACCGGTTCGCCCGGCCGGCGGCCGGGCTCGACAGCCCATGGACGGCGCAGGTGGCGGTCGAGCAGGTCGGTCCGCTGCGGGCCGCGTTCGGTCCAGCCGCTTCGCATGGTGTACGCGGACCCGCCGTCGACGCCGTGGCGGTGGTGCTGCCTCCCGAGTACCCCGATCGGGTGGCCGCCGACATCATGGCCGCGCTCCGCACGACGCTGCCCGAGGAGGCTTACGCCACGCTCGCGGGTTGCGCGATCGCGGGTTCGGCCGGCGTGCTGGCCGTCGCTGGAGACCTGGCCCGCGACGCCGCCGAGGCCCTGTGCGCCGACGATCCGTTCCCCGCGGGCGGGCCGATCGTGGTGGCGTTCAGCACCCCACCAGCGCGGAAGGGCGGCCGTCCTCGTACAAGGGGTAAGAAGTGAGCGCTTTCAGCGCGCGAGCCTCCCGAGCGGAGCGAGGGCATTAGACGCAGACTAGGCTTGCGGCCGAAATGGATACCCGTACCGGTCTGCCTGTTGTCGGCATGGTGGGCGCCGGGCAGCTCGCCCGGATGACGCACCAGGCCGCGATCGCCCTCGGCCAGTCCCTGCGCGTCCTCGCCGCCGCGCCCGACGACGGTGCCGCCCTGGTGGCCGCCGACGTGCAACTCGGCGACCACACCGACCTAGCGGCTCTGCGCATGTTCGCGAAGGGCTGCGATGTGGTCACGTTCGACCACGAGCACGTCCCCACCGCCCACATCCGCACGCTCGCCGCCGAGGGCGTCACGCTGTACCCCGGTGCCGACGCGCTGCTGTACGCCCAGGACAAGCGGGCGATGCGGGAGCGGCTGAGCGCGCTCGGTGCCCCGGTGCCGCGCTGGCGGCCAGACGCCACCGACCTCGCGTCGTTCGGCGACGAGGTCGGCTGGCCGGTCGTCGCCAAGGCAGTGCGCGGCGGGTACGACGGCCGCGGCGTGTGGATGCTCGACGCCGGTTCGCCCTTGCCCGACGGCGTCGAGGTGATTCTGGAGGAGCGCGTGCCGCTGCGCCGCGAGCTGGCGGTGCAGGTGGCTCGCTCGCCGTTCGGCCAGGTCGCCGCGTACCCGGTCGTCGAGACCGTCCAGCGAGGCGGCATCTGCGTCGAGGTGCTGGCGCCGGCGCCTGGACTGCCCGAGGACCTTGCCGTGGCCGCCCAGCAGCTCGCGATCTACGTTGCGACCGCGCTTGGTGTGGTGGGCCTGCTGGCTGTGGAGCTTTTCGAGGTCGACGGCGGGCTGGTCGTCAACGAGCTCGCCATGCGCCCGCACAACTCAGGGCACTGGACGATCGAGGGCGCCCGCACGTCGCAGTTCGAGCAGCACCTGCGCGCGGTCCTCGACTACCCGATGGGCGACACCACGCTCACGGCGCCGGCTGTCGTGATGGCCAACGTGCTCGGCGGCGAGCCGGGTGGCATGAGCATCGACGAGCGGCTGCACCACCTGTTCGCCGCCGATCCGGGCACCAAGGTGCACCTGTACGGCAAGCAGGTGCGTCCCGGCCGGAAGATCGGGCACGTGACGGCGCTCGGCGACGATGTGAACGAGGTACGTGAGCGGGCCAACCGGGCCGCCCGGTGGCTTCAGGAGGGTCAGTGACCGTGCTAGTTGGCGCTCGCCTACGCTCGCGCGAGTCATGCGCCTGTGAGCCTCCCTGTCGCCGCCAGTCGCTCCGGTCGCTACGCTCCCTTCGCTTTGTGACGGCTGCGGGAGGCGGCGCATGACTGTCGGTGTGATCATGGGCAGCGACTCGGACTGGGCGACGATGAAGGCGGCCGCCGAGGCGCTCGACGAGTTCGGGGTGCCTTACGAGGCCAAGGTCGTCTCGGCACACCGCACCCCGGTCGCCATGATCGAATACGGCCAGCAAGCCGCCGCGCGAGGTCTCAAGGTGATCATCGCGGGCGCCGGGGGAGCGGCTCACCTGCCGGGCATGGTCGCCTCGGTCACCTCGCTACCGGTGATCGGCGTACCCGTGCCGCTCAAGTACCTCGACGGCATGGACTCGCTGCTGTCGATCGTGCAGATGCCGGCCGGTGTGCCCGTCGCCACGGTGTCGATCGGCGGTGCCCGCAACGCGGGCCTGCTCGCGGTGCGCATCCTCGCCGCGTCCGACGAGGGGCTGCGCGCCAAGATCGAAGAGTTCCAGCAGAGCCTGGTGCGCATGGTCGAGGAGAAGAACGCGGCGCTGCGCGCGTCAGTCGACTAGCTCGGGCGCCTGCGGCTGGCGCGGCGCCACCTCCAGCTGCGGTGGGGGGCTCAGCTCGTCGCCGGACACACCGAGCTCGGCGAGCTTACGGGCACTGACCAGCACCCGCGCCTCCAGCGAGCCCACCGCCTTGTTGTACGCCGTCACCGCCCCACCGAGCGAGCTGCCCAGCTTCGACACGTGATCGCCCAATGTGGACAGCCGCCCGTAAAGCTCGCGGGCCAGAGTGTGCACCGCCACCGCGTTGCGGGCCAGCGCCTCCTGCCGCCACGCGTACGCGACCGTGCGTAGCAGCGCCATCAGCGTCGCCGGGGTAGCCAGCACGACGTTACGGGCGAACGAGTGCTCCAGCAGCGTCGGATCGCGTTGCAGTGCCGCGTCGAGGAACGTGTCCGCCGGTATGAACAGGACCACGAACTCGGGGGTCTGGTCGAACGCGGTCCAGTACGACTTCGCGGCCAGCGCGTCGACGTGCCCGCGCAGGTGCCGGGCGTGCGCGTCGAGCTGGGTGTCCCGCCCGCGCTCGTCACGTGCCTCCATCGCGGCCAGGTAGGCCTCGAACGGCGCCTTGGCGTCGACCACGACGGACCGCCCGCCGTGCAGCCGCACCACGAGGTCGGGGCGCACCCCCTGGTGGTCGGTCGAGGCGGTCACCTGCTCGGCGAAGTCGCAGTGCTCCAGCAGCCCCGCCGCCTCCACGATCCGCCGGAGCTGGTGCTCGCCCCACCGCCCGCGTACCTGCGGCGCGCGCAGGGCGGCCACGAGCTGCTTGGTCTCGGTGCGTAGCTCGCTGGAGACCATCGACATCGAGCGCACCTGCTCGCGCAGTTCCGCGTACGCGTCGACCCGCTCCCGCTCCAACTCGGCGACCCGCTGCTCGTACCGCCGCAGTGTCTCGTGCAGCGGCGCGACCGCCCGCGCGACCGCTTCCTGCGACTGCGCGGTGGACTCGTACGACAGCGCGCGCATCGACTGCTCGAGCCGCCCCTCACCCTCACGCGTGGCGCGGAGCGTCGCGTCGAGCCGGGCCAACTCGGCGCCGGACCGGGCACGGGCGGCCAGCCAACCCACCGCCCCGCCGGCGAGAAGGCAGACAATCACCACGGCCAGCGTCGAAAAGTCCACGTCAGGTAGCTTGCCAAACAAATACGACAGACAGCCGCGAGTACCGTCGGAGTCATGGAACTGATCCTGCTGGTTCTGCTGATTGTCCTGGTCATCGGCGGGGGCCTGTGGTGGAGCCGGATGAGTGCGGCGCGTCGCGAGCGCGACCTGGCCGACGCGCGCGCCGAGGCCCAGCGCTGGTACGAGCGCCTCGGCGGCCAGGTGTATGAACCTCAACGGTGATGACCCGGCGGTGCGTCAGGCTCTGGTCGACGCGGGTGAGCGGTACACGGCCGCCGGCAGCCAGCTCGAACAGGCTCGCACCGTGCGGCAGTACGCGCTGGCGCGGGAGACTGCCCTGGAAGGGCTCGCCTACGCACGGGCGGCCAGGATCGCGCTCGGCCTCGACCCCGGTCCCGACCTGCCGCCGCTCGCCGCTGCGCAGGGCGTCGGCCATCTCACGAAGGAACGCGAGGTCGCAGTACAGGGCCAGCGCTTCAAGGCGGGCCCCCAGCCGGGCGCCGACACGCCGTACTACTACCCGGGCGGCCGCGTGCAGGGCCGTCCCGTCCCCGCGGGCTGGTACTCGCAGCCACTGTGGAAGCCGGCGCTGGCCGGCGCCGCAGGGGCGATCGGCGGCCTGTTGATCTTCGATGCGCTGTTCTCACCCGCATTCGCCGACCCGGGTTACGGCTTCGACGCAGGCTACGCGGAGGGCTTCGAAGACGGCTCAACCGACGCCGCCGGCAGCGACTACGGCGGCGATTTCGGCGGCGGCGACTTCTAACCCACCCTTACCGCGCCGCGCCGCGCCGTGCGCGGCCTATCTCCGCCGATCAAGGGCATATGCACGTGGTTGGATCTCTTTTCCGCGTGCATATGCCCTTGATCGATGGAGATCTCCTTGATCGACGACGTTGAGCTAGGCATCGCGGCCCGCTGTCAAGGCTTCGGCGCGCACGACCTAGACCCTCGCGGCCCGCGCCGCCATCGGCCGGTGGCCCCGTCAAGATCTCGGCGAATGAACTGGCGGCGTGGCGGGCTGCCCACGGGCCGCGTAATGCGCGGAGCGCGTTTACGACTGATCGGCGGTGCGCAAGGCGCGGCCGCGTTCGCGATGGAATGCCGCGGAGGCTTCGCGCCGCGCATCCGCAGCGCGCAGCGATCGGCTGGGCGCGCGTCGGCGTCCGTGTCGAATGGGTGCCCCTCTGGGGGCAGTGAATCGCCACAGTCTCGGCCGCGGCCATGCCACGACCGCGACATCGGCGACGCCGTGCGGGCAGGTCACCGCGAATCGGCAGATCTGCGTCCTCGGAGGCGGCCGGTCTGGCCTCCTGGAGGAGGAAGAGTAGGGCTAACCGGATGGCCGCGGCCCGTTCGCGGCGGCATATTCGTCAGCGTGAGCGTTGAGACCGAGGCGATGACGGCAGATCGACCGGCGCGGGCGTGGCTCGCTGGTGCGGCGGGGGCGGCGGTTGGCGTCGCGGGCTTGACCAGTACCGCACAGGCGGCTGGGCACTTCCACTGGTGGGCGGGGTTCATCGTGGTGCCGGGCGCGCTGATCGCGGCGTCCGGTGCGGTGCTGCTCGCGCAGGGCCGGGGCAGCGGCAAGGGGTTCTTCGGGTACGTGACCGCCTGCGCCGGTGCGCTCGTCTTCGCCGTCGGGGCGCTGCTGATGGTCGGCAAGATGAGCGAGGGCTGGCCGTTGATGATCAGCCTGCCGGCGCTGGCGGTCGCTGGCACGTACGCGTGGCGACCAGAGCACCCGCTCGCACGCGGCTTTCACCGCATGATCGCCTCGCTTGCGGTGGCCGGAGCTGGGCTGGGCGCCACATTCCTGCTCATGAACGCCGACGCGCTCGACCTCGAAGGCGACTGGTGGGGCTGGTTCATGATGCTTGGGGCTGTGCTCGTGGCACTAAACGGCCTGGAATTGTTGCGCCACCGCATCGAGTACCGCCTGCAGGCCGTCGCTCTCGCGATCGGCCCGGCGACGTTCGTCTTCCTCCTCGGCCTCCGCATGGCCCGAGGCGACTGGCCCTACTAACCTCGCGCCGCCCGGCCCCGCCCCGCCCACAACCCCGGCCCGCGGACGCGCGGGGCGCTGCGGCGCCACGGCTCCCCGTGCGCCCGCCGTGCCCGGCTCGCGTCGATCAAGGCCATCTGCGTCGATCACGGGCAAACGCACGCGGAAAAGAGATCAAAGCACGTGCATTCGCCCTTGATCGACG
>NZ_JAIBNX010000276.1 GCF_026130045.1 Micromonospora sp. CPCC 205371 | reverse complement strand
GGCCGACGCGTCGGCGGTGGCCCGGATCGGCGCGGGCCGCGCGAGTGGGCGGGGGCGGCGGGGCGGTGGGGTTAAGGGCGGGTCACTGTTGCGGCCACTGCCGCGGCCACGGCGGGGGCTACGCGGGAGTCGAAGACGCTGGGGACGATGACCGTCGGGTTGATCTTTTCTTTGCCCACCACGTCTGCGATGGCGCGGGCTGCCGCGAGTGCCATCTCCTCGGTGAACTCGGTCGCGTGGGCGTCCAGCATGCCGCGGAAAACGCCGGGGAAGGCCAGCACGTTGTTGATCTGGTTCGGCTGGTCGGAGCGGCCGGTCGCTACCACTGCGGCGTGCTTGCGGGCCTCGCGCGGGTCGACCTCGGGGTCGGGGTTGGCTAGGGCGAACACGATCGCACCGGGCGCCATCGCGGCGATGTCGTCGCCGGTGAGCAGGTTGGGCGCGCTGACGCCGATGAACACGTCCGCGCCGCGTACCGCGCCGGGTAGGTCGCCCGCGTACCCCTCCTTGTTGGTGTTTTCGGCCAGCCACCGCCAGGACGGGGTGAGGTCCGGCATACCGAGGTGTAGGGCGCCCTTCCGGTCGTACGCGATGATGTCGCCGACGCCCTGCCGCAATAGCAGCTTCATGATCGCGGTGCCGGCGGCGCCGGCGCCGGAGACGACCACCCGCACATCTTCGAGGCGCTTGCCCACGACGCGCAGCGCGTTCGTCAGCGCGGCCAGCACGCAGATCGCGGTGCCGTGCTGGTCGTCGTGGAAAACGGGGATGTCGAGCAGTTCGCGCAGCCGGGCTTCGATCTCGAAGCAGCGCGGCGCGGCGATGTCTTCCAGGTTGATCCCGCCGTACGCGGGCGCGATCGCCTGCACGATCCGCACGATCTCGTCGGTGTCCTGGGTGTCGAGCACGACCGGCCACGCGTCGACCCCGCCGAACCGCTTGAACAGCGCCGCCTTGCCCTCCATGACCGGCAGCGACGCGGCTGGACCGATGTTGCCGAGGCCCAGTACGGCGGTGCCGTCGGTCACCACCGCGACGGTGTTGCGCTTGATCGTGAGGCGGCGGGCGTCTTCGGGGTTTTCGGCGATGGCCAGGCAGACCCGGGCGACGCCGGGGGTGTACGCCCTGGAGAGCTCGTCGCGGTTGCGGAGCGCGACCTTCGGGGTGACCTCGATCTTGCCGCCGAGGTGCAGCAAGAACGTGCGGTCGGAGACCTTGTGCACGGTGACGCCGGGCAGGACTTCGAGTGCCTTGACCACCTGGTCGGCGTGGGTGGTGTCGGCTGTGTCACAGGTGAGGTCTACGGTGACCCGCACGTGGTCGGAGTCGACGACGTCGAGCGCGGTGACGATCGCGCCCGCCTCCCCGACGCAGGTGGTCAGCCGCCCGATCGACGAGGCGTCGGCGGTGACGCTGACCCGGATGGTGATGGAAAAGCCGGCGCTGGGAAGGCGGGTGGTCGACACGGTGTTCATTGTTACCGGGCCCGTTAAGCAGGTGCGACAGGGGGACCGGCGTGCCACCA
The DNA here is from genome assembly GCF_026130045.1 of Micromonospora sp. CPCC 205371. Taxonomy (GTDB): domain Bacteria; phylum Actinomycetota; class Actinomycetes; order Mycobacteriales; family Micromonosporaceae; genus Phytohabitans. Next base: position 7,962 of record NZ_JAIBNX010000276.1, on the reverse strand, counting down.
TTGACGGGTCGGACCAAACGGACAGGAGACAGGCTTGCCGGACATCGTTCTATCCAGCGAAGAGGCTACGACGGGTGAGCTGGAGCTGGAAGATCGGCACGCACTGCGCCGGGTCGCCGGACTCTCGACCGAGCTCACCGACATCACCGAGGTCGAATACCGGCAGCTGCGGCTGGAGCGGGTCGTGCTGGTCGGCGTCTGGACCGAGGGCACCGTCACCGACGCGGAAAACTCGCTCACCGAGCTGGCCGCGCTCGCCGAGACGGCCGGTTCCCAGGTGCTCGAAGGGCTGATCCAGCGGCGTTCGCGCCCCGACCCCGCCACCTACGTCGGCCGGGGCAAGGTCGACGAGCTGGGCTCGGTGGTCGAGTCGACCGGCGCCGACACGGTGATCTGCGACGGCGAGCTCTCACCGTCTCAGCTGCGCAACCTGGAGCAGCGCACCAAGGTCAAGGTCATCGACCGCACCGCGCTGATTCTCGACATCTTCGCGCAGCACGCCAAGAGCAAGGAGGGCAAGGCGCAGGTCGAGCTGGCGCAGCTCGAATACCTGCTGCCGCGCCTGCGTGGTTGGGGTGAGGCGCTGTCGCGGCAGTCCGGCGGCAGCGGGCGTGGCGGCGGCGCCGGTGGCGGCGTTGGCCTGCGCGGGCCCGGCGAGACCAAGCTCGAAACAGACCGGCGACGCATCCGCATGCGCATCTCCCGGCTGCGCCGGGAGATCAAGGGGATGCGCACGGTTCGCCACACCATGCGCGCCAGCCGCGCGAGAAACCTGGTGCCCGCGGTCGCCATCGCGGGATACACCAACGCGGGCAAGTCCAGCTTGCTCAACCGGCTGACAGGCGCTGGTGTACTGGTCGAAGACGCACTCTTCGCCACCCTCGACCCGACCACACGGCGTGCGGAGACGGGCGACGGGCGGGTCTACACGCTCGCCGACACGGTCGGATTCGTCCGGCACCTGCCGCACCAGATCGTCGAGGCGTTCCGCTCGACGCTCGAGGAGGTGGCCGATGCCGACCTCGTGGTGCACGTGGTCGACGGCGCCGACCCCGATCCCGAGGGGCAGGTGCGGGCGGTGCGCGAGGTGCTGGCCGAGGTCGGCGCCGACAAGCTGCCCGAGCTGTTGGTGGTCAACAAGATCGACGCTGCCGACGAGGAGACGCTGCTGCGGCTCAAGCGCGCGTGGCCGGAGGCGGTCTTCGTCTCGGCGCGGCGGAGCACGGGCATCGACGGGCTGCGCGCCACGATCGAGGCGCGCCTGCCGCGGCCAGCCGTCGAGGTGCGGGCCACCGTGCCGTACGACAGGGGTGACCTGATCGCGCGGGTGCACCGGCGGGGCGAGGTGCTCGGCACCGAGCACACCGGCGCGGGCACCGAGATCCACGTGCGGGTCGACGAGGCGCTGGCGGCGGAGCTGGCTCCGTACGCTCACGCCGGGTGACTGATCAAATCGGCTACCCGGCGGTAGGCGTCGACATGCGACACTGAACGGATGCGTCGTGTGGTTGCGTGCAGCCTGGCTGCCTTTGGCCTGGTGGGATTGAGTCTGGTCGCCTCGGCGACCCCCGCGTCGGCCGCCGGTAAGAAGGTCTGCACGATCACCGACAGCAAGCTCGACGAGCTGTCCGGGCTGGTCGCAACCTCCAACGGTTACATCACCATCAACGACAGCAGCGAGCAGGCCAGCCGCAAGCGCATCTTCTACCTCAACAGCAAGTGCACGGTCACGAAGAGCGTCCAGTACAGCGGTAACGGGCCGCGCGACACCGAAGACCTCGCGGTGTCGCCGGACGGTAAGACGCTCTGGATCGCGGACATCGGCGACAACCCCGACAGCACCGAGCGGCGGTCGAGCATCGGGCTGTGGAGCATGCCGGTCGACGGTTCCAAGAGGCCGACGATCCACCGGCTCAGCTACCCGGACGGCAAGCACGACGCCGAGGGGCTGCTGATCAACGGCGACGGCACCCCGATCATCATCACGAAGACGGGTGGCAAGGCGGGCCTATACAGCCCGGCCGCGGGTGCGATCAAGGCCAACAACGAGACCCCGGTCGAGATGACGAAGGTGGGCGAGGTCACGCTGCCGAAGACCACGACCGACAACCCGTTCGGTGCGATCGGGCGGTTGATGGTCACTGGCGCCGCGCGGTCGCCCGATGGCAGCAAGGTCGCGCTGCGCACCTACGCCGACGCGTTCGAGTACGAGGTGTCGGGCGGTGACGTGGTCAAGGCGCTCACCGGTGGAGAGCCGCGGGTGACGCCGCTCGTCAGCGACCAGTTCGGCGAGGCCCTGGCATACAGCGCTGACGGCAAGAGCTTCCTGACGGTCTCCGACCTGGGTGAGCTCGACGCCAACATCGCCAACATCCTGTACCAGTACACGCCGTCGACGACTGCTCCCAAGGCGACCACCGCGGCGACGGTGGGCGGAGCGGACACCGCGGCCAGCACCCGCTCGTGGGTCGACGGGCTGACGCTGAAAGACATCACGTACATGATCGGTGCCGTTGGCGTGCTGGGCGCGCTGCTCGTGGGTGCTGGGGTCTTCGGCATCCTGCGGGCCCGTCGCCGACGGCCGGCCGACCCTGTTGGCGCCAAGGGCAAGAAGAAGAGCGGCCCCGACCTCACCGTGGGACGGCAGCCGGTGCCCGGAGCGAGCAGCACCATGGCCACGGCGAGTGCCGGTGCCGACCGTCCGTACGTCGGCAGCGGATACGACGACTACGACCGGCAGAAGGGTTCCGAAGGCGGATACCGGCCCGCCGACGACTACCAGCCGGCGGGCCAGGTCTACGGCTCGCGCCCGGCAGGCGGCTCGGGAGGTTCGGGGGGCGTTTACGGCACCCCCCGATCGAACGTCTACGGCGGTCCACCGAGCCAGAACGGCTACCCGGACCACCGCCCGTACTAGCTCTTACTTCCCGCGACCTCTTATTTCACGCGACGCAGCACGGCCACGACGCGGCCGAGGATCGTGGCGTCGTCGCCGGGAATCGGGTCGAACGCCGGGTTTTGTGGCATGAGCCACACGTGCCCGTCGCGCCGGCGGTACGTCTTCACGGTCGCCTCGCCGTCGATCATGGCGGCCACGATGTCGCCCGCGTTGGCGGTGGGCTGCTGCCGAACGACCACCCAGTCGCCGTCGCAGATCGCCGCGTCGAGCATCGAGTCGCCCTTGACCTGGAGCATGAAGACCTCGCCCTCGCCGACCAGCTCGCGCGGCAGCGGGAAGATGTCTTCGACCGCTTGCTCGGCCAGGATCGGGCCACCGGCGGCGATCCGGCCCAGCATCGGCACGTACGCCGGTGCGGGGCGCTGTGCCCGGGCCGTCTCGTCGTCCAGCAGGTCGTTCGGCGGCCGTACGTCGACCGCACGCGGCCTGTTCGGATCGCGCCGCAGGAAGCCCTTACGCTCCAACTCCTTGAGCTGGTAGGCGACGCTCGACGGTGACACCAGCCCGACCGCCTCGCCGATCTCACGGACGCTGGGCGGGTACCCATACCTCTCCACCCAGTCGCGGATGAACTCGAGGATGCGGCGCTGCCGGGCCGTGAGGTCGGCGGTGACGAGGTCGGGGAAGGAGCTGACCACCGGCGTGACCGCACGCAACTGCGGCTGCTCACCGGTGCGCGAGCGCGCCGAACTTCGCTTACGGCCGGATGGCGCCGGCGCCGCTGCCTTGGCGGCCTTCTGCTGCTGCGTTTGCCGGCTGCTCCGGTCGTTGGTCGACACGGGTCCGTCCTCCCTCTAGTCGGTATGCCCCGCTGCCGCGCTACCTCGGTGTTGCCTGATGGTTCCAGCGGTTGACTCACGGTATAGCTGAGATCGGTTAGTTTCAAACATCTGTACGACGTCGCCCCGGCGTGTCGCGTCACGAGATCTCGACATCGCACGCGTGTTCTGATACACAATCGTACGTCCGTTCTATCGAACCTCTGTTCGATCTTGGGGGTCGGCATGCATGCGGTGGGCGTAAGAGTCCAGGTCAAGCCCAGGCTGCGGCTCACGCGGCGGGGGCGGCTAGTCGTCTTCGCCATGTTCCTCTTGCTGTCGGTGGGCGTCATCGCGCTCGCCGCCACCGCATCCCGCGCGGCCGACCCGCCCGCGGAGACCGTCACGACAGTCGTCCGGCCGGGTGACACTCTTTGGTCGATCGCTGGGCGTCACTACCCGGAGCACGACCCGATCGCCGCGGTCGAGACCATCCGCCGCCTCAATCGCCTCGACGGCTACGACGTCTACGCCGGCCAGGAGCTCGCTCTTCCGCACGGCCGGTAGCCGCCTCGACACGCCCGTGTCGGATGTGCCGGTTAACTTGCGCCGGCGCTTCCGCTGGCATACCGTCGACCCCTAGATGTAGTAGTTACAGGGGTGTAAGTCCTCCACAGGTTGGGTTTAACTACCCACAGGTTTCCCACACGTAACGCGCAGCGTTGTCCACAGGCACGGGGCGGCGGTGCTCGATTGGCGTGTCCGGAAACTGTCGGTGGGTGGGCCTAGCCTGAGGACATGGAAGGGAGGTGTGTCGATGCGGTGCCCATACTGCCGGCACGCCGACTCCCGGGTCGTCGACTCGCGCGAGGCCGACGATGGCCAGCTGATCCGCCGCCGCCGGTCGTGTCCGGCATGTGGCAAGCGGTTCACGACCGTCGAAGAGGCGGTGCTCGCCGTCGTCAAGCGGAGCGGGGTGACCGAGCCATTCAGCCGGACGAAGATCATGGGTGGGGTCCGCAAGGCGTGCCAGGGCCGTCCGGTCGACGACGACGCGCTCGCGCTCCTCGCGCAGAAGGTCGAGGAGACCGTCCGGGCGCGCGGTGCGGCCGAGATCCCCAGCCATGAGGTGGGCTTGGCGATCCTCGGGCCGCTGCGTGAGCTCGACGAGGTGGCTTATCTACGTTTCGCGAGCGTCTACCGGTCGTTCGAGTCACTAGGCGACTTCGAGCGTGAGATCTCCGCGCTACGGGCGTCACGCGACGACGCAAGCAAGGTCGAGGAGCCCGCTACATCCGCGTAGTACGTGTTTTTGATCTAGGTGTGGTCTCGAGGGGGCATGTGAGATGTCGGGGGATGGCGTGACAACAGGCAAGGGGCGGTCAGCCGCGCGCGGGGCGTCGACCGGGCTGAAGGTCGAGCGCGTATGGACGACCGAGGGTGTCCACCCTTACGACGAGGTCGCCTGGGAGCGGCGCGACGTCGTCATGACGAACTGGCGGGACGGCTCGATCAACTTCGAGCAGAAGGGGGTGGAGTTCCCGAAGTTCTGGAGCGTCAACGCGGCCAACATCGTCACGACGAAGTACTTCCGGGGAGCGGTCGGCACCCCGCAGCGGGAGTGGTCCCTGCGGCAGCTCATCGACCGGGTGGTGAAGACGTACCGGGCGGCGGGGGACCAGCACGGATACTTCGCCAGCCCCGCTGACGCGGAGATCTTCGAGCACGAGCTGACCTGGATGCTCATGCACCAGGTGTTCAGCTTCAACTCGCCGGTGTGGTTCAACGTCGGCACGGCGTCGCCGCAGCAGGTCAGCGCGTGTTTCATCCTCGCCGTCGACGACTCGATGGATTCGATCCTCGAGTGGTACAAGGAAGAGGGTTTGATCTTCAAGGGCGGCTCCGGGTCCGGGGTCAACCTGTCCCGCATCCGCTCCTCGAAGGAGCTGCTCTCCAGCGGCGGCACCGCCTCCGGCCCGGTGAGCTTCATGCGCGGCGCCGACGCGAGCGCCGGCACCATCAAGTCCGGTGGCGCCACCCGGCGGGCCGCCAAGATGGTCATCCTCGACGTCGACCACCCTGACATCGAGGAGTTCGTGGTCACCAAGGCGCGCGAGGAAGACAAGATCCGCGCGCTGCGCGACGCCGGCTTCGACATGGACCTCGGCGGTAAGGACATCGTCAGCGTTCAGTACCAGAACGCCAACAACTCGGTCCGCGTCTCCGACGAGTTCATGCGCGCCGTCGAGGAAAACGGCCCGTTCGACCTGCGGGCGCGGCTCGACGGTTCGACGGTCGAGACCATCGAGGCGAAAAAGCTCTTCCGCAGCATCGCGCAGGCGGCGTGGGAGTGCGCCGACCCCGGCCTCCAGTACGACGACACCATCAACGACTGGCACACCTGCCCCGAGACCGGCCGCATCACGGCGTCCAACCCCTGCTCGGAGTACCTGCACCTCGACAACTCGTCCTGCAACCTGGCCTCGCTCAACCTGCTGAAGTTCCTGCGGGCCGACGGCGGCTTCGAGGTGGAGAAGTTCGTCCGGTCCGTCGAGTTCGTCATCACCGCGATGGACATCTCGATCTGCTTCGCCGACTTCCCGACCGAGAAGATCGGCGAGACCACCCGGGCATACCGCCAGCTGGGCATCGGCTACGCCAACCTCGGCGCTTTGCTGATGGCCTCCGGCCTGCCGTACGACTCGGACGGCGGCCGCTCCGTCGCCGCGGCGATCACCTCGCTGATGACCGGCACCGCCTACCGCCGCTCCGCCGAGCTGGCCGGCGTGGTCGGGCCGTACGACGGGTACGCCCGCAACGCCGAGCCGCACAAGCGGGTCATGCGCAAGCACGCCGCCGCCAACGACGCCATCAAGCCCACCGGTGCGGTCGCCACCGCGATCGTCCGCGAGGCCACCAAGCAGTGGCAGCAGGGCAACAAGATCGGCGACAAGAACGGCTGGCGCAACTCGCAGGCGTCGGTGCTGGCCCCGACCGGCACGATCGGCCTGATGATGGACTGCGACACCACCGGTGTCGAGCCCGACCTGGCGCTGGTCAAGTTCAAGAAGCTGGTCGGCGGCGGTTCGATGCAGATCGTCAACCAGACCGTGCCGCGCGCGCTGCGCTCCATCGGATACCCGGAGGAGCAGGTCGAGGCGATCGTGGAGTACATCTCCGAACACGGTCACGTCGTCGACGCGCCCGGCCTCAAGTCCGAGCACTACGCGGTCTTCGACTGCGCGATGGGCGAGCGCTCGATCGCGCCGATGGGGCACGTGCGGATGATGGCGGCGGTGCAGCCGTTCATCTCCGGCGCGATCTCCAAGACGGTCAACATGCCCGAGTCGGCCACGATCGAAGACGTCGAGAAGATCTACTTCGAGGGCTGGAAGCTCGGCCTGAAGGCGCTGGCCATCTACCGCGACAACTGCAAGGTCGGTCAGCCGCTGTCGGCATCCAAGAAGCCTGCCGCGGCGGTCGAGGTGGCGGCAACGCCCGAGCCGGTCGTCGAGTACCGGCCGGTGCGCAAGCGGCTGCCGAAGAAGCGCCCCTCCGAGACGGTCTCCTTCTCGGTCGGCGGCGCCGAGGGCTACCTCACCGCCTCGTCATACCCCGACGACGGCCTCGGCGAGGTCTTCCTCAAGATGTCGAAGCAGGGCTCCACGCTCGCCGGCGTGATGGACGCCTTCTCGGTGGCCATCTCGATAGGGCTTCAGTACGGTGTGCCGCTGGAGACGTACGTCAGCAAGTTCACCAACATGCGGTTCGAGCCGGCCGGCATGACCGACGACCCCGACATCCGCATGGCCGCCTCCGTGATGGACTACATCTTCCGGCGGCTGGCGCTTGACTTCCTGCCGTACGAGCGCCGGGCCGAGCTGGGCATCTTCACCGCCAAGGAGCGGGCCGCCCAGATCGCCGCCGAGGCCGAGGCCAGCCTCGACCTGGCCGGCATGGCAGCGTCCGCCCCGGTGTCGGCACCGGTCGTGTCGTCCTCGACGGCCGAGCCCGCCGAAGCACCAGCGGCCGCCAAGCCGGTGTCCAACGTGGGTTCGTCGACCGAGTTGCTGGAGGCCGTGATCGGCAAGGCGGCTGACGCGCCGCTGTGCTTCACCTGCGGCACCAAGATGCGCCCAGCAGGCAGCTGCTACGTCTGTGAGGGCTGCGGCTCGACGAGCGGCTGCAGCTAGCAAGGACGCCCCGCGGGCGCCGGCCTCAACCGGCGCCCGCGCCCGCTGCGCC
>NZ_JAIBNX010000275.1:2927-9500 GCF_026130045.1 Micromonospora sp. CPCC 205371 | reverse complement strand
CCGAGGTAGAGGAGCGCGGTTACGGGAGGAGGGGGGGCGGGGTTCGGGGGGCCCCCACCGCATGAGAGGGGGTGCGGCGGGCGGCCGCCGTGGTGCGGGACGGACGGCTGGTGGGGTACGTGACACCGGCCGATGTGGACGTGGCGGCCGTGCGCGAGGCTCTGGCCGGCCGGCTGCCGGCGTACCTGGTGCCGTCGGCGGTGGTGCCCCTCGCGGAGCTGCCGCTGACGGGCAGCGGGAAGCTGGACCGCAAGGCCCTGCCGGCGCCCGTCCTTGTGAGGTCACGCGGGCCGGCGACCGCCGACGAGGAGGCGCTGTGTCGGGCGTTCGCGGCGGTGCTGGGCCTGCCGGCGGTCGGCGCCGACGACAGCTTCTTCGCGCTCGGCGGCGACAGCCTGTCGGTGACGCGCCTGGTGGGCATCGTGCGGCAGAACCTGCGCGTCGCGCTGACTGTCCGGGACGTCTTCGAGGCGCTGACCCCAGCGGCCCTGGCCACCCGGCTCCGCCCCGCCATGCCGCGTGGCCCGGAGCGAGCGCCAACCAGCACAGCGCGACCGCCGCTGTCGTTCGCCCAGGAGCGGCTGTGGTTCCTGCACCAGCTCGACGGGCCCAGCCCGGCCTACCACATGCCGGTGGCCGTGCGGATCACCGGCGACCTCGACGTGGCCGCGCTGCGGGCCGCGTTCGAGGCCGTGGTGGCCCGCCACGAGGTGCTGCGCACCGTCTACCCGCAGGCGGACGGCGTGCCGTACCAGCGGGTCCTCGACCCGGCCGGGGTCGGCACCGTGCTGCGGACCGCTCCGGTCGACGGGGCGGCCCTCGACGAGGTGCTGCACCGGGCGGCCCGGGAGCCGTTCGACCTCACCGGTGAGATCCCGGTCCGCGCGCACCTGTTCACAGTGGACGGCGGGCACGTGCTGCTGGTGGTGGCGCACCACATCGCGGTCGACGGGCGGTCGGCCGGCGTGCTGTGGCGGGATCTGGCGTCGGCGTACGGCGGTGGAGCCTCGCGGTGGCCCGAGTTGCCGCTGCGGTACACGGACTACGCGGCGTGGCAGCGGTCGTCGCTGGCGTCGCCGGACGACGCTTTCTGGCGGGAGGCCTTGGCGGGGCTGCCGGAGCGGATCGACCTTCCGGTGGACCGCCGCACCGCTTCCACCTCGCACGAGGGGGATGTGGTCGCGTTCCACTGGCCCGCCTCGCTGTATGAGCGGATAAAGCGGCTCGCCGCCGCCAGCGATGCGACGCCTTTCATGGTGGTGCAGGCCGGGTTGGCGGCGCTGCTGTCGCGGCTGGGCGCCGGCGTCGACGTGCCGATAGGGGTACCGGTGGCGGGACGGACGGAGCCGGCGCTGGCCGACCTGGCCGGGATGTTCGTGAACACCTTGGTGGTGCGCGTCGACGTGTCGGGCGATCCGCGCTTCGCCGAGCTGCTGGAGCGGGTGCGAGAGCGGAGCGCCGGTGCCTTGGCGCACCAGGACGTGCCGTTCGAGCACCTTGTGGGGGTGGTGAATCCGGCCCGGTCGCTGGCACACCACCCCCTGGTGCAGGTGATGCTGGCGTGGCAGCACACGCCGGCGGTCGAACCGGTCCTGCCGGGGGTGCGGTGCGAGGCGATACCGGTGCACACCGGTACGTCGCGGCTGGATCTGTCCTTCTCGTTGGGGGAGGGGGACGGTGGGGTCGCGGGGAGCGTCGAGTACCGCACCGACCTGTTCGACCGTTCCACCGTGGAGTCGCTGGCCGGCAGGTTGGAGCGGCTGCTGGCGGCGGCGGTGGAGGACCCGGGGCGCCGGGTGGGTGACATCGACCTGCTCTCGGACGCCGAGCGCGCGAACGTTCTGGGTCCGTGGGCCGGCTCGGCGGCGGACGCGGGCGGGACGCTGCCGGACGTCTTCGCCGCGCAGGTGGCGCGGACGCCGGACGCGGTCGCGGTCATCTCCGGCGAGCGGTCGCTGACGTACGCGGAACTGGACGCCGCGTCGAACCGGCTGGCCCGCCGGCTGCTGGCGGACGCGGTCGGGCCGGAGCACGTGGTGGGGCTCGCGGTGCCGCGCTCGCTGGAGTTCGTGGTGGGGATGCTCGGCGTGCTGAAGGTCGGCGCGGCGTACCTGCCGGTCGACCCGGACTGCCCGCCGGAGCGGTTGGGGCTGCTGCTCGGCCAGGCGAGGCCGCGGCTCCTGCTGACCGTCGACGACATCCTGGTCGAAGGGCCAGTCCTGGTCGATGACTCAGCGGAGCCGGTGCCCACGCCAGTGCTCGACCCGCGCAACGCCGCCTACCTCATCTTCACGTCGGGGTCGTCGGGCGAGCCGAAGGGCGTCGTGGTGCCGCACGGCGGCGTACCGGTGATGGCGGCAGCGCAGGTCCGGCGGCTCGGGCTGGGGCCGGACAAGCGCGTCCTGTGGTTCTCGTCGCCGAGGTTCGACGCGTCGGTGTGGGAGCTGTGGGGTGCGCTGTCGTCCGGGGCGTCCATTGTGGCCGCCGGCCCGGACCCGGTGGCCGACCTGACTGCGCGCGACGACATCACGCACGTGACCGTGCCGCCGAGCGTGCTGGCCGGGCTGGCGCCGCCGTCGGTACCGGTGGGGACGGTCGTCTCGGCCGGGGAGGCGCTGCCCGAGCCGGTACTGGCCGAGTGGGCGGCCGGGCGGCGGCTGGTGAACGCGTACGGGCCGACCGAGGTGACCGTGTGCGCGACGGCCAGCGAGCTGCTGCCGGACGGCGCGGGCGTGCCGATCGGGCGTCCCATCGAGGGCACCCGGCTGTGGGTACTGGACGGGTCGTTACGACCGGTACCACCGGGTGTCGCCGGCGAGCTGTACGTGGCCGGTGCCGGTGTGGCGCGCGGTTACGCGGGACGCCCCGCGCTGACGGCGGAGCGGTTCGTCGCGTGCCCGTTCGAGCCGGGACGGATGTACCGCACCGGTGACGTGGTGCGGTGGCGCCCCGACGGGCAGCTCGAGTTCGTGGGTCGCGCCGACGACCAGGTGAAGGTGCGCGGTCACCGGATCGAGCTGGCCGAGGTGTCGTCGGCGCTCGCCGCGTGTGGCGGGGTGAAGCAGGCGGCCGCCGCTGTGCTGGACGGGCGGCTGGTCGGATACGTGGTGCCGTCCGATGTGGAGGGTGTACGGGAGGCGGTGGCCCGGCGGTTGCCCGCCTACATGGTGCCGTCGGCGATCGTGGGCCTTTCCGAGCTGCCGACGGGCGCCAGCGGCAAGCTTGACCGGGCGGCGCTCCCCGCCCCCGTCATCACTCCGTCCCGGGGGCCGGCGACCGACGACGAGAGACGGCTGTGCCGAGCGTTCGCCACGGTGCTGAACAAGGAGGCGGTCGGTGCCGACGACAGTTTCTTCGACCTCGGCGGCGACAGCCTGTCGGTGACGCGGCTGGTGAACCTGGTGCGGCACGATATGGGTGTCGAGGTCGGCGTCCGGGACGTCTTCGAGGCGCCGACGCCGTCCATGTTGACGCACCGGCTCCGGGAGGCGCTCCCGCGAACCGCGTTGGGCACGGCGACCGGCGTGGAACGGCCGCCGCTGTCGTTCGCCCAGGCGCGGCTCTGGGCACTGCACCGTCTGGACGAGACCCAGCCGGCGTACAACGTGCCGGTCGCCGTCCGGATCGCCGGTGACCTCGACGTCGCGGCGCTGCGCGGTGCCCTGGCCGACGTGGTGGCCCGGCACGAGGTGCTGCGCACCATCTACCCGGACGACGGCGGCGTGCCGTACCAGCGGGTCCTGGCAGTCGCCGAGGCTTCCCCTGAGTTGCGCGTCGAACCCGTCGATCCGGCCGACCTGCCGTACGCGCTGCGCCGCGCCGCCCGGTACCCGTTCGACCTGGCCGGCGAGGCGCCGCTGCGGGCGCACCTGTGGCGTCCGGCCCCGGGCGAGCATGTGCTACTCGTCGTCTCGCACCACATTGCGGTCGACGGGTGGTCTGCCGGCGTGCTGTGGCGGGACCTCGCGTTCGCGTACCGGTGCCGGATCGCGGGTGCCGCGCCGGCGTGGGCGGATCTCCCGGTGCGGTACGTGGACTACGCGGTGTGGCAGCGGTCGTCGTTGGCGTCGCCGGACGACCGGTACTGGCGTGAGGTCCTGACCGGGCTGCCGGAGCGGATCAACCTGCCGGCGGACCGCCGCACTACCGAGCCGTCGCCGCAGGGGGACGTGCTGGAGTTCCGGTGGCCCGCCGCCCTGTACGAGCGGATCAAGCGGGTCGCCTCCGCCGGCAACGCGACGCCGTTCATGGTCGTACAGGCCGGGCTGGCCGCGCTGCTGTCCCGGCTGGGCGCCGGCACCGACGTTCCGATGGGTGTACCGGTCGCCGGGCGCCCGGACGCGGCGCTGGCGGACCTGGCCGGCATGTTCGTCAACACGCTCGTGCTGCGCGTGGACACCTCGGGCGACCCGAGCTTCGCGGAACTGCTGGGCCGGGTGCGCGAGCGCGGCCTCGGCGCGCTGGCACACCAGGAAGTGCCGTTCGAGCACCTGGTGGGCGTGCTCAACCCGGACCGGTCGCTCGCGCACCACCCGCTGGTGCAGGTGATGCTCGCGTGGCAGCAGCCCGCCGGCGACCTGAACCTGCCCGGGCTGAGCTGCGAGCCGGTGCCGGTGCACACCGGAACGTCCCGCCTCGACCTGTCCTTCTCACTCGGGGAGAAGGACGGTGGGATCGCGGGGACCGTCGAGTACCGCACCGACCTGTACGAGCGCTCCACTGTGGAGTCATTGGTCGGCAGGTTCGAACGGCTGCTCGGCGCCGCGCTCGACGACACCGGGCGGCGGATCGGTGATCTCGGCGTGCTGTCGGGCGAGGAGCGGGACCGCGTCCTCACGGCGTGGGCGGGCTCCGGCGAGTCACCGGGAGCCCTGCTGCCCGAGCTGTTCGTCGCGCAGGCGTCCCGGACGCCGGACGCGGTCGCGGTGACCTGCGGCGACCAGGCGCTGACGTACGCCGAGCTGGACATCGCCGCCAACCGGCTCGCCCACCGCCTCGTCGCGGACGGCGCCGGACCCGAGCAGATCGTGGCGCTCGCGATGCCCCGCTCGGCCGAGCTGGTCGTGGCGATCGCCGGCGTGCTCAAGGCCGGCGCCGCGTACCTGCCGGTCGATCCCGGCTACCCGGCGGAGCGGATCGCGTTCCTGTGCCGCGACGCCGGCGCCGAGCGCCTGCTGACCCCCGGCGACGTCTTCGTGGACGGCCCCGACCAGGCACCGCGGGTACGGCTCGACCCTCGCAACCCGGCCTACGTCATCTACACCTCCGGGTCCACCGGCACGCCCAAGGGCGTCGTCGTCACCCACGCCAACGCGGCGCGGCTGTCCACCCCCGCCGGCCCGTCCGAGTTCCGGGCCGGCGACGTCTGGCCGCTGTTCCACTCGTACGCCTTCGACTTCTCGGTGTGGGAGATGTGGGGCGCGCTGCTGCACCGGCTGGGCGCCCGCCTCGTGGTGGTACCAGAGGAGACCACCCGGACCCCGGCGGAGTCCCTGCGGCTGCTCGTCGACGAGCGGGCCACCGTGCTCAACCAGACGCCCACCGCGCTGGCCGCCCTCCTGGCGGCGGCCGCCGACGAGCCGGAACTGGCCGGCGCCCTCGCCATTCGCACCGTGCTGGTGGGCGCGGAGACGGTACCGGCCGGCGCGCTGGCGCCCTGGTCCGGCCGCCGGCGGATGGTCAATGTGTACGGTCCAACCGAGACAGCGGTCTTCGCCACGATGAGCGAGCCGTACCGTGAAGGCGCCGGCGTACCGCCGATCGGCCGCCCGTTCACCGCCACGACCGTGCGCGTGCTCGACGGCCGGCTGCGGCCGGTGCCGCCCGGCGCGCCCGGCGAGCTGTACGTCTCCGGCGCGGGTGTGGCCCGCGGCTACCTCGGCCGCCCCGCCCTGACCGCCGAACGGTTCGTGGCGAACCCCTTCGGCCCGGCCGGCGAGCGGATGTACCGGACCGGCGACGTGGTCCGGTGGCGCGCCGACGGGCAACTGGAGTTCCTGGGGCGCGCGGACGACCAGGTCAAGGTGCGCGGGTACCGGATCGAGCTGGGCGAGGTCGAGGCCGCGGTCGCCGCGTGCGACGGCGTGCGGCAGGCCGCCGCGGCGGTGCGGGACGGGCGGCTGGTGGCCTACGTGGTGCCGCCCGATGTCGAGGGTGTGCGGGAGGCGGTCGCTCGCCGGTTGCCCGGTTTCATGGTGCCCTCGGCGATCGTGGGCCTGGCTGAGCTGCCGGTCAACGGCAGCGGCAAGCTCGACCGCACGGCGTTGCCGGCGCCTACCGTCAGCCTCTCGCGCGGACCGGCGACCACCCGTGAGGAGACGCTGTGCCGGGTGTTCGCCGAGGTGCTGAACAAGGAGGCCGTCGGAGCCGACGACGGCTTCTTCGACCTCGGCGGCGACAGCATCATGGCGATGCAGCTGGTCAGTGGGGCGCGGCGGGCCGGGCTGGTCATCACGCCGCGCGACGTGTTCAACGCCCGCACGCCGGCGGCGCTGGCCGGCGTGGCGGCTGCGGTCGGCGCCCGGGCCCGGGGCGGGGGCGGCCCCGGCGGGCCGGGCGGGGGCCACCCCGCCC
>NZ_JAIBNX010000275.1:0-2917 GCF_026130045.1 Micromonospora sp. CPCC 205371 | reverse complement strand
TTGCCCGCCGGACTTGGGGGGGCGGGGCGGCCCGGGCCGGCCCCCCCCCCGCGCCACGTGTCCACCGCCCGCCCGCGGGCGGCGCTGCCCGCCGTGGCGGCTCCGATCGCCGCCGAGGCACGGGTCGAGGACGCACCGGTCGGGCCGGTCGGCGCCACCCCGATCACCGAGTGGCGGGCCGAGCGCGGCGGGCCCCTCGCGGGGTTCAACCAGTCGATGCTCGTGCGGCTGCCGGCCGGGATCGAGTACGAGCACCTCGCCGCCGCGCTCCAAGCGGTCGTCGACCACCACGGCGCGCTGCGCCTGCGTACGGCACCTGAGGCGCACATCCGTCCGGTAAGGACGGTCGACGCGGCCACCTGCCTGCGCCGGGTGGCCGCGGCCGCCACCGACGACCTCGTCGCCCGGGAGTTCGCCGACGCGTGCGCCGAGCTCGACCCCTCCGCGGGTGCCACGCTGCGCGCGGTGCTGTTCGACGAGCATCTCCTCGTCGTCGTTCACCACCTCTGCGTCGACGGCGTCTCGTGGCGGATTCTGCTGCCCGACCTGCACGCGGCGTGGCAGGCGGCCGCGTCCGGCCAGTCCATCCAGCTCCCGCGGGTGGGCACCTCACTGCGCCGCTGGAGCCAGGTACTGGCCGAGCACGCCGCCGACCCCCGCACGCTCGACGAGCTTCCCCTGTGGACGGCCATGCTCGACGGCCCTCGTGCCCGGATCGCCGCCCGGCGGCTGGACCCGATCCGCGACACCGTCGGCACCGCCCGCCACCTGACCCTCGAACTGTCCACGTCGGACGTGAGCGACGTGCTGGCCGGCGTGCCGGCGGCGTTTCGCTGCGGCGTACAGGACGTGTTGCTGGCCGCGTTCGCCATCGCCGTGCGGCGCCGGTTCGGCGGCCCCGTGGTCGTGGACGTCGAGGGTCATGGCCGCCCCGACGGTCCGGAGTGGCCGGTGGACCTGTCACGCACGGTCGGCTGGTTCACCAGCATCCACCCGGTGCGGCTGGACCCCGGCGACGTCCACCGGTCGGACACCACGGTGGCGCTCAAGCGGGTCAAGGAACAGCTCCGCGCGGTACCGGACAGCGGCATCGGGTTCGGGCTGCTGCGGTACCTCAACCCCCAGACCCGGCCGGTCCTGGCCGCCCTGCCCGCGCCGGAGGTCGGCTTCAACTACCTCGGCCGGGTCGGCCCCGCGCGCGATGGCTGGGCCCCCGTGCTGGGCGGGCCGCAGCGCCCCGGCGCACACCTGGACACGCCGCTGGCGCACGCCCTGGAGCTGAGCGCCGTCGCGCACGACGGGCCCGACGGGACGCGGCTTGCGGCCACCTGGTCATGGGCCGCCGACCTGGTTCCCGAGGAGCGGGTGCGGGAACTGGCCCGGGACTGGTTCGCGGCGCTGCGCGCCCTGGCCGCACAGGCCCGCCGTCCCGGCGCCGGCGGGCTCACCCCGTCCGACCTGCCGCTGGTGCGGCTCGTCCAGGACCAGATCGACGACATCGAGGCGTCCTTCGCCACCGCCGCGCCGGGCCTGCCGGTGCGCGACGTGTGGCCGTTGACGCCGTTGCAGGAGGGTCTGCTCTTTCACGCCCTGACCGACGTGTCGCCGCGCGACCCGTACACGGTGCAGCTCGCGCTGGACCTCGACGGCCCGCTGCGCGAGGAGGCGCTGCGCGACGCGGCCCGCGCCCTGCTGGACCGGCACGACAACCTCCGCGCGGCGTTCCTGCAGCGCGCGTCCGGCCCGGTCCAGGTGGTACCGGCCCGCGCCGACCTGCCGTGGCGCCGCGTCGACCTGCGCCGGGTCGAGCCGCGGGCGCGGCCCGAGACGCTGCGGCTGCTGCTGGAGCGCGACCGCGCCGAGCGGTTCGCCCTCCACCGTGGACCGTTGCTGCGGATGACCCTCATCGTGCTCGATGACGACCGGCACCGCCTGTTCATCACCGCACACCACCTGCTGCTCGACGGCTGGTCGCTGCCGATCCTGGTGCGCGAGCTGCTCGCCGGTTACAGCGGGCGGGCCGTGCCCCCGCCCGTGCCCTACCGCGACTACCTGGCCTGGCTCGCCGCTCAGGACCGCGTCGCGGCCCGCGCGGCGTGGCGGGCGGCGCTGGCGGGCGTCGAGGAGCCGACGCTGGTCGCCGCCCACGGTGGCGACGAGCGCGCGCCCGAGGCGGTACACCGCCAGCTTCCGGCGGAGACCGGTGCTGCCCTGCACGCCCGCGTCAACGCCCTCGGCGTCACGCTGAACACCGCCGTGCAGGCTGCCTGGGCGATGGTCCTGGGCCAGCACACCGGGCGCGACGACGTCGTGTTCGGCGCCACCGTGGCGGTACGTCCACCGGAGACGCCCGAGCTCGTCGGCCTGTGCGTCAACACCATCCCGGTGCGGGTCCGGCTGGACCCGGCGCGGACGCTCGCGCAGACGCTGGCCGGCATCCAGGAGGAGCAGGCGGCACTCATCGCCCACCGGCACCTGGGACTGAGCGAGAGCCACCGGCTCAGCGGGCACCGCCGGCTGTTCGACACCATCACCGTGTTCGAGAACTACCCGTTGCCGGCCGACGAGCTGTCTTCCGAGAACGGCCCGCGGGTAACCCGCGTGGACGGGCGGGGCGACACCCACTACCCGCTGTCGCTGTCGGCGGCGCACCGGGACGGCCTGGAGCTGACCCTGCGCTACCGGCCGGGCCTGTCCGCCCGGCCCACGGGGGAGTCGGTGCTTGCCCGGCGGGAGGGGCTACTGGTCGCAGTCGTCGAAGACCCCGGCCGCCTCGTCGGCGAGGTCGACCTACTGTCCACCGAGGAGCGCGGCCGGCTGCTATCGGACTGGGCCGGTACGGCTGGGGGGCCGGGCGGCCCGCTGCCCGCGCTGTTCGCGGCGCCGGGGTCCCCCTCCCCCGGGGGGGGCGGGGGGG
>NZ_JAIBNX010000274.1 GCF_026130045.1 Micromonospora sp. CPCC 205371 | reverse complement strand
CGCCCGGCGCGCGGCGCCCGACCGGAAGTGGGCGTTTGGGCACATCATCGTCGACGAGGCACAGGAGTTGTCGCCGATGACGTGGCGGCTGCTGATGCGGCGCTGCCCGAGCCGCTCGATGACACTGGTTGGCGACGTGGCGCAGACCGGTGACCTGTCCGGCACGTCGTCGTGGGCTCCGGTGCTGGAGCCGTACGTGGGGGACCGGTGGCGGCTGGCTGAGCTGACAGTCAACTACCGCACACCCGCCGAGATCATGGCGGTCGCCGGTGAGGTGCTGGCGGAGATCGACCCGACGCTGGAGCCGCCCCGCTCGGTGCGGGAGTCGGGCGTGCAGCCGTGGGAGCGCACCGCCGACCTGGCCGAGTTGGGCGAGATCGTGCGCGCGGAGGCGGCGGTGATGGGGGAGGGGCGGCTCGGTGTGATCGTCCCCATTGGACTGCTCTTCGGCGCCGGCCGGGCGGTGCCCGAGGCGGTTCTCGGCGACGACCTCGACCTGGAGAGCCGGGTCGTGCTGCTGACCGTCAAGCAGGCCAAGGGGCTCGAGTTCGATCACGTGATCGTCGTCGAACCCGACCGGATCGTCGCCGAGTCGCGGCGCGGCAAGAGCGACCTCTACGTCGCCCTCACCCGCGCCACGCAGCGGCTCGGCACCGTCAGGCTGACAGCTTCGTAACCGCCTCGACGACGAGGTCCCAGAAGCGCGGGGTATCAAGGCGCGTCGCCACCAGCGCGTTCGGCGGCGCGCCCGTCTTGCCGTACAGGTCGACCACGGTGGCGCCGCGGGTGTGCGTGCCGGTCAGCTCCACCGCGACCGGCACGTGCACGCACTCGACGAGGCTCGGGTCGATCACGCGCGCGACGGCCACCGGGTCGTGCAGCGGCGGGTCGGCCAGCCCGAAGACGTGCTCGTACGTGGTCCCGAAGAAGGTCAGCAGGTCGACGCACACATCCGCGAGGTTGCCGCCGATCGCGCGCAGCCGGGCCACCACCTCCGGCGTCACCAGGGCCTGGTGCGTCACGTTGAGTCCACACATCGTGACCGGTAGGCCCGAGCGCAGCACCAGGTCGGCCGCCTCCGGGTCGACCGACACGTTGAACTCGCTGTACGGCGCGATGTTGCCGCGCTCCGTTGAGCCGCCCATCAGTACGATCTCGCGGATCTGGGAGCGGACCTCGGGGTGGTCGCGGAGCAGGACCGCGACGTTGGTCAGCGGACCGAGCGGCACGAGCGTCACCGGCTCCGGGTGCGTCAACAGCAGCCGCCGCATCAGCTCGACGGCGTGCTCCTCGACGACCGGCACGGTCGGCTCGCCGAACGTCGGCCCGTCCAGCCCGCTCGCGCCGTGGATGTACTCGCCGACCGTCAGCTCACCCACCAGCGGCCGGTCGCAGCCGGCGGCCACCGGCACGTCCGTGATGCCGGCGATCGTGCAGACGCGGCGAGCGTTGAGCGTGGTCTTCTCCAGCGTCTGGTTGCCCGCCACCGTGGTGATCGCGAGCAGGTTGAGTCGCGGGTCAGCCGCGGCGAGCATGATCGCGAGGGCGTCGTCGTGTCCAGGGTCGCAGTCGAGGATTACCGGAATTGCCATGAGTCCTATGCTGCACCAGTGCTGTGGGATGTCGCCGTCGTGGGCGGGGGACCGGCCGGATTGTCCGCGGCGTACGCCGCCGCTCGCGCGGGTGCGCGCACGGTCGTGCTGGAGAAGGCCGCGCATCCGCGCTACAAGACGTGCGGCGGCGGGCTGATCGGCACATCGCTCGCCGCGCTCCGCAACCGCATCGCGGTGCCGGCCGACGACCGCGTCGACCGGGCAACGTTCACACAGGACGGTCGGCGGGAGTTCACCCGCAAGCACCACGGTGGGCCGCTGGTCGCGATGGTGCGGCGCGACGCGTTCGACCGCGCGCTGCGCGACGCCGCCATCGCCGCCGGGGCCGAGGTGCGCGAGCACGTCACGGTCCGTGGCCTGGCGGAGATCGGCGACGCCGTCGAGGTCCGACATGGCGACGGTACGCGGACACTGGCCCGCGCCGTCGTCGGATGCGACGGGTCGTCGGGTGTCACCAGCCGGTACGTCGGCGTGCGATATGCCCAGGTCGACCTTGGCCTGGAGGTGGAACTGCCGGTATCCGGCGCGCGTGCCGAGCAGTGGGCCGGGCGGATGCTCCTCGACTGGGGCCCGGTGCCCGGCTCGTACGGGTGGGTCTTCCCCAAGGGCGACCGGCTCACCGTCGGGGTGATCGCCGAGCGCGGCCGGGGTGAGGAGACAAAGCGGTATCTGCGGCGGTTCGTCGAGCGGCTCGGCCTTTCGGGCATCGAACCGGTGCACGACTCCGGGCATCTGACCCGATGCCGCGCGGTGGATTCACCACTGCACCGGGGACGCGTGATGGTGGCGGGCGACGCGGCGGGGCTTCTGGAACCGTGGACACGCGAGGGCATCAGCTTCGCGTTGCGGTCGGGCGCGCTCGCCGGTGCCGCGGCAGTCGCCGGTGACCAGGCGGGGTACGAGTCCACTGTGGTCTCGACGCTCGGGCCGGAGATGCGCGCCGGCCGGGCCCTGCTGGCCGCGTTCACCCGCCGCCCGACCGTCTTCCACGCCCTGCTCGCCACGCCGCCGGGCTGGCGGATGTTCGCGCGGTTCTGCCTCGGCGAGGCGGACTTCGCGCGCACGCTTCGCAAGCCCGCGATCGGCGCGGCCGTACGCGCCCTCGCCGGCCGCGATCACCCGTGATCAGCCCTGATCACAGCTTGAACAGGAAGGCGCCGTCGATCTCCTCACGGGTGATGCCGAGCCCATCCACCGGCCGGCTCTGAGCGCCGTCCCACCGCGTGCCGACGACGTTCTGCGGCAGTACGACGACCGAGCGGATGCCGATGCCGCGCAGGTACGCCACGCTGGCGGCGTCCGGGAACGATTGCGTCGCCGCGCGGATCTGCCCCTGGCTGGTGGGCTCGAAGCCGGCGAGCCCGTTCGCGATGCGCGGGAAGCCGTCGGTCGACCAGAGCATGATGTTGAGTTCGAGCAGGCCGTCGCTGGGCAAGACGAGGATCGGCTCGCCCGCCTTCGCCGCGGCCTGGAATGCGGCCGGTGCCTTGGGCACCTCGGGATGCGCCGTGCGGTTGACGCTTTCCACGAAGACGAGCGCGAGCGGGATGACGAGGGCGGCGCGGAGGACTGTGTTTCTCGTCGCCTTCGCCGCAGCGGTGAGCGCGCCGGCCGCGAGGATCGCGAGCAGCAGACTCGTCCAGATCATCAGCCGGCCGGGTGTGCGCAGCGCGTCCCAACCCGGCAGGTGCTTCGACAGCGTCAGGTAACCGGGGTCGCCGTCACCGCCCAATGTGGACCCCAGGCCGAGCAGCACGGTGCCGACCACACCCACGGCCAGCAGGACGCGGTGGCGCACCTTGAACACGGAGAAGAACAGCCCGGCCGCCGCCAGCATGATGAGCGTGACACCGGGCAGCAGCGCCATCTCGGCCGCCCAGCCGAGTTGCTCCCGGGCGACGGCGTGCCGGTCGCCCCAGAACCACGACTCCCCGGGCGCGGTGAAGAAACCCTTGAGCGGCGGGGAGAACAGCTCCGTCCACTCCAGACCCCGGCGGGCCTGTGGGTTGAGGTCGACCACCTTGAAGTACGCCATGGCCATCCACACCGACAGGCCACCGAAGATGAGGCCGCCCACCACGTTGGCCGCCAGCAGCCTGCCGCCGAACTCTGGCCGCTGCTTGCGCCGCCACCACGACCACCCGTACCCGGCGGCCGCCACCACGCCGGTGCCCAGCAGGAAGTACGCGAACGGCAGGCCGATGCCGAAGCCGAGGCTGATCTGCCACGCGCCGACCACCCAGCCGGCGAGCACCCAGCCGGGGCGGCGCTTCTCCGGCCGGTACCCGTGCGTGAGCGACCACCCGTGACCGCGCGCCAGCATGGCGAGCGACAGGGCGATGCCGCCCGTGGAAAGGATGTTCATGTGGCCGCCGTGCGCGAGCCTCCACGGGGAGAAGCCCCAGGCCAGGCCGGCCACCGTGGCGGCGAGCCGGCCCGCGCCGAGCTGGCGCACCAGCGCGTACGCGCCGATGAAGGCCATCGCGTACAGCAGCACGTACATGATGTTGTAGCGGACGATCGCCGCCTCGACGCCCGAACCGAACCACCCCGCCGGGGCGTACCCGAGCAGCGTGTCCGAGTACACGAAGCTGTAGGGCTCCGGGTAGAAGGTGTTGGAGTCCCAGAGGCTCAGCGGATCGGTGAGCAGCGCGTGGCCGCCCCACGCGATCTGCCATGCCTGAAGCGTCGGGTCGCCGATGTCACCCGGAATGGTGGTCGCGGGGTGGCGCAGCGTCGGCCACGTCAGCAGGGCCGCGAGGAGCAGCCCGCCGAGGACCGCGAGCGTCCACTCGTGTGTGAGCACGCGCCAGGCGGCAGACCGGCGCTGCGGGGCGGGCGGGTCATCCTGAGTCGGCTCGTCGTCGACGGCCGCGGCGCTGCTTTCCACAGTCGTCGATAGTGCCGTACCGGCGGCTCAAATGTCGCTCCGACCCCGTGCGTGGCGCAGACATCGGATGTATCCCGGGCGCCGTGACGGCTGAATTGCGGGCGCAGGGGCGGTGCCGCGCGAGGTAGGCGACTGGCTGGCCGTCAACGGCGAAGCTCTATGCGATTGGCCCGATTTGCCGGATATATCAACCCGACCGCTGGCACCGCCGTCGCCAACGGCCATTTGTCGCCGCCCGCGCCCGATGGTGAGAGTCTGCCGGCGAGTCGTGGGTTAGAGCTCGGTGGCCAAGGCGCGGACCACTGCCGAAGGGCTTGGGCGGCCCAGGTGGTCGGCCATCCACAAGCTGGTGCGCACGAGCGCGGCCAGGTCGACGCCCGTCTCGATGCCGAGGCCGTTGAGCTGCCACACCAGGTCTTCGGTGGCTAGGTTGCCGGTGGCGCTCTTGGCGTACGGGCAGCCGCCCAGGCCGCCCGCCGACGAGTCGACGGTGGTGACGCCCGCTTGGAGCGCCGCGAGCGTGTTGGCGAGCGCCTGGCCGTAGGTGTCGTGGAAGTGGACGGCGAGGCGGTCGGCGGGGACGCCGGCTGACCCGAGGGCGGTGATGAGAGAGGTCACGTGCCCGGGTGTGCCGACGCCGATCGTGTCGCCCAAGGAGAGCTGGTCGCAGCCCAGGTCGAGCAGCCGGCGGGCCACTGACACGACCTGCGGGATCGGCACCTCACCTTCCCACGGGTCGCCGAAGCACATCGACAGGTACCCGCGCACCCGCAGACCGGAGGAGAGCGCCCGCCGCACCACCGGCTCGAACATCGCCAGCGACCCGTCGACGGTCGTGTTCAGGTTGCGCTTGGCGAACGTCTCCGTCGCGCTTCCGAAGATCGCGATCTCGCGCACGCCGAGCGCGAGCGCCCGGTCGAGCCCTCGCTCGTTGGGCACCAGCACCGGATACCGCACGCCCGGTCTCGGAGCCAGTCGAGTCATGAGCTCGTCGGCGTCGGCGAGCTGCGGCACCCACTTGGGGTGCACGAAGCTGGTCGCCTCGATCACCGTCAGCCCAGCGGCGGCGAGCCGCTCCAGAAACTCCAGCTTGACGTCGAGCGGCACCACGGCAGGCTCGTTCTGCAGGCCGTCGCGCGCCCCGACCTCCCAGATCGTCACCGCCGACGGCAATCCGGGCATGGGCACCCGCTGCGGAGCTAGCACGAAATCCAACCTACGCCAGGTCGACGACGATCGGCGCGTGGTCGGACGGACCCTTGCCCTTGCGGGCCTCCCGGTCGATGTACGCCGACTCGACCGTCACGCCCGCGCTCGCGTACACCAGGTCGATCCGCATCCCCTTGTTCTGGTGGAACATGCCGGCGCGGTAGTCCCAATAGGTGAACGGGAACGGACCCTTCATGGGGCGCGGCACGACGTCGCTGAAGCCGGCCTCCAGGATGCGCGCGAGCGCGTCACGCTCCGGCGCGGTCACGTGCGTCGACCCGACGAACACGGCCGGATCCCACACGTCGGCATCCGTCGGTGCCACGTTGAAATCACCGCAGACCAGCGTCGGCCGCCCGGCGGCCAGGTCGGTCACCAGGGCGTCGTGGAGCGCCGCCAGCCACTTCAGCTTGTACTGGTAGTGCGGCGAATCGGGAGTCCGACCGTTCGGCACGTACACCGACCAGACGCGCAACCCGCCACACGTGGCCGAGATGGCCCGCGTCTCCGGGTCGGGGAACCCGGGCTCGGCGGGGAACCCACGCACCACGTCGTCGAGCCCGACCTTGGACAGCAGCGCCACGCCGTTCCACCGTCCGTCGCCGTGCGCCGCGACGGCGTACCCGAGCTCGCCAACCTCGGCGGCGGGGAACCCGTCGTCCGATATTTTCGTCTCCTGGAGGCAGACCACGTCGGGGCTCACCTCGGCCAGCCACGGGACCAGCCTGGGCAGGCGGCTGCGGACCGAGTTGACGTTCCAGGTGGCCAACCGCATACGCCGACCCTACCGTCACGGACGGGTGTCCATCGGTCGGCGCGTGACCGCCTGTGCCATCGTTTGCAGGTGGCCGTCGTGAAGCAGCAGCCGGAAACGACCGCCGCCCGCCCCGGTCGGGTGCGGGTGGGGTTGCGGGTGCTGCGCGGCTGGCGGCCCACGTTCCGGCGGGTCCGGTCGCTGGTCCGCACCGCTGTGACCTCGTTCATCGTCCTGGCGGGCACGTTCTGGCTGATGCCGGGCGTCAACGCGCGCGGCCTGGTCGGTCTGCTCGGCATGGTGGTGACCGTCGCGGCGGTCGGCGCACTGCTGCGGCCGCTGCTGCTGGCCCTGGCGACCGTCCTCGGCGGCTTCGGAGCGCTCGTACTGGGCGCGTTCGTGCAGGTCATCGTGCTGTACGTCGCGCTTTCGCTCGCGCCCGACACGCATGTGGCCAACCTGCCGGTGGTGTTCGGTGCCTCCTGGGTGGCGGTGGCGCTGGCCGCCCTGGTCAACTGGTTCGCCGACGCGGGCACCGACGACGCGTTCGTCTCCGAGACGGTGCGGCTGATGAGCCGGGTGCGCCGCATCGAGGAGCGCAACGGCCGGGCGCTGCCGGACCCGTGCCCCGAGGGGCTGCTGATCATCCAGCTCGACGGGGTGCCGGCGCCGCTGCTGCGGTGGGCGGTGCGCGCCGGAAACCTGCCGCACATCGGCCGATGGCTGCGCACCCGCAGTCACCGCCTCACCGCCTGGCACACCGGCATGCCCGCCACCACGCCCGCCGCCCAGGCCGGCATCCTGTACGGCGACACCAGCCAGGTGCCGGCGTTCCGCTGGTACGAGAAGGACAGCCGGCGCCTCGTGGTGACCAGCCGGCCCCGCGACGCCGCCGAGGTCGAGAGGCGGCTGGCCAGCGGCCGCGGGCTGCTGCGCGACGGCGGGATCAGCATCAGCAACGCCTTCTCCGGCGACGCCGCCGAATGCCTGCTCACGGTGAGTCACGCCTCGCTGCCCGGCCGCTCGACGCGCGGGTACGCCGCGTTCATGACCAGCCCGTACGGCTTCACCCGAGCGATCGTGCTCGGTGTCGGCGAGCTGATCCGCGAGCTGCACCAGGCGCGCGTGCAGCGGCTGCGCGACGTACGCCCACGGGTGAGCCGGGGCGGCGCGTTCCTCGCGCTGCGGCCCGCCACCACGCTGCTGCGCGACCTCAACGTCTCGCTGATCGCCGAGCAGATGGCCCGGGGCGCACCGGTGATTTTTTGCGACTTTGTCGACTATGACGAGGTGGCCCACCACGCTGGCCCGGCCCGCCCCGAGTCGCTGAAGGCCCTTGAAGCGCTCGACCAGGTGCTCGGCATCCTGGAGCGGCTGTCGGCGGAGGCGGCCCGCCGGTACCACCTCGTGGTGCTCTCCGACCACGGGCAGAGCCAGGGCGCGACGTTCCGCCAGCGGTTCGACGAGTCGCTGGAAGAGGTGGTGACGCGCCTCGCCGAAGGCGCCAGCGGCGACGGCCGGGCGGTCGCGGGTGCCACCGGCACCGCTGAGGAGTGGGGCCGGGTGAACGCCCTGCTCACCGAGGCGGTCGCCCGGCGCGGACCGACGGCCGCCGCGACCCGAGCCGCCATGCGCCGGCACACCACCGACGGCGAGGTCACGCTCGGCCCGGCGGACGAGGAGGCCCGCCACATCGAGGAGCACGACCCGGCCACCGTGGTGATCGCGTCCGGCAACCTGGGGATGGTGTACCTCACCCGGTACCCGGGGCGCCTGAAACGCGCGCAGATCGAGGCCGTGTACCCGTTGCTGCTGGATGGGCTGGTCGCGCACCCGGGCATCGGTCTCGTCGTCGTTGACGACGAGGCCGGGCCGGTCGCGATGGGCCGGCGCGGCAGCCACCGGCTGCGCGACGGCGCGGTCGAGGGCGAGGACCCGCTCGTGCCGTACGGGCCGATGGCCCGCACGGACCTGCTGCGCCACCAGGAGATGGTGCACGTGGGCGATCTGGTGGTGCTCAGCGTCGTCGAGCCGGGCGTCGACGAGGTGGCGGCGTTCGAAGAGCTGGTCGGCAGCCACGGCGGGCTGGGCGGGTGGCAGACCGAGGCGGTGCTGCTGTACCCGTCGGGCTGGCACCTCGGCACCGACCCGCTGGTGGGGCCGGCGGCGGTCTACGCGACGCTCGTCGACTGGCTCGACCGGCTTGGCCTGCGAAAGCCGGACGTCGAGGCCGCCACGGGCACCGAGACCGACGTCGAGCCGGAGCGGGTCACACCCCCCGTCGGCGGCTGAGCGTCGACATCGTCTGCGAGATCAGCAGCACCAGCAGGACCGCCGCGAGAACGCTCTGCCACGGCTCTGGGAAGATCGCGTACCCGAAGATGCCGATCGCGGCGTAGAGCGTCGACCAGAGCAGGCACGCCGGACCGTTCGCAACCGCGAAGCGCTTCCAGCTCATGCCCATGACGGCCGCCGCGAGCAGCACCGGCACCCGGCCACCGGGCAGCAGCCGCGACACCAGCAGCATGGAGATCTGCCGCTCGCGCAGCCGCTTCTCCATGCGCGCCAGCCGCTCCGGGTCGCGTAGCCAGTGCAGCCGCCGGGCCAGCTGTTCGCCGCCCCACCGGCACATCGCGTACATGGCCAGGTCGCCCACGTACGCCCCGCCGGCGCCGGCGAGGATGACCAGCACGACGTGAACCGGGTTCTGGTGCGCCGCGTACGCCGCCGCGCCGCTCACCGCGGCACCGGTCGGCACGATCGGCACCACCGCCCCGAACGTGACCACGGCTACGAGCCAGACGAGCGTGCTCAGGGTGGCGGTCATGCGCCGCCTCCCGCAGCCGCCACAAGGCGGAGGGAGCTGTGAGGGCGCGCCGCCCGCAGCCGCCACCAAGCGGATGGTGCCGCCTGAGCGCAGCGAAGACCGGGATTGCAGCGACCGCAGCGACTGGCGGCTACAGGGGGGCTTCCAGCGCCCGACCCGCCCGCGCGCAGCGCGGGCCAGCATTGCAGCGACCGGAGCGACTGGCGGCTACAGGGAGGCTTCGGGGCG
>NZ_JAIBNX010000273.1:6150-9688 GCF_026130045.1 Micromonospora sp. CPCC 205371 | reverse complement strand
GCCGCCACGCCACGCCGCCACGCCGCCGCCACGCCGCCGCCACGCCGCGCCACGCCGCCGCCGACGCGCCGACGCGCGCACCTGGGCGAACCCGCGCCATCGGCGATGGGCAAGTCTTGCTCAACTGTGTCTTAGGTCTGAGTTAACGGGCACGACCGGGCACGAACCGGATGGCAGCATCGGGAGCGATCCCATCCGGTTCCCCGCCCCCCCCCCCGCAGAACCTGCCCCCCCCCCCCGGCCGGGCGGGGCTTGCGGGCGGGGGGAGATGGTCCCCCACCCCTGACCCCCCCGCCCCCCCACCTCACAGGAGGAGTGCGCGCGCGTGGCCACTGAACCCACCGCCGAGACCGCCCAGCACCCCTCCCCCACCAGGCGCTTCAACAGGCGCCGACTCATCCGCTGGGCCGCGGTCGGCGGCGCGCTGATCCTGGCCGTACTGGCCTGCTGGCAAGACCCCGTCTACGCCCCGGTGACCCCACCGTAGGTGTCGATCTCGGCCGCTAGGCGGTGCTTCTCCGATGGGGGAAGGAACGACGCCTCGACGGCCGCCTTCGCCAGGCCGCGCAACCCCGCCTCGTCCAGGTCGAGCAGTTCAGCCGCCACGGCGTACTCGTCGTTGAGCGTGGTGCCGAACATCGGCGGGTCGTCCGAGTTGATTGTCACCAGTACGCCCGCGTCGCGCAGCAGCCGCAGCGGGTGCTCCTCGATCGCGGCCACCGCCCGGGTGCGCACATTGGACGTCGGGCAGACCTCCAGCGGGATTCTGTGCTCGGCCAGATACGCCATGAGTGATGGGTCCTGCGCCGCCGAGACGCCGTGCCCGATCCGCTCGGCGCCCAGCTCGCGGATCGCGTCCCAGATCGTCGCGGGGCCCGTGGTCTCGCCCGCGTGCGGCACCGAGTGCAGCCCCGCCGCGCGCGCCTTGTCGAAGTACGGCTTGAACTGCGGTCGCGGCACCCCGATCTCGGGGCCGCCGAGACCGAAGCTGACCAGCCCGTCCGGCCGCTCGTCGAGGGCGATCCGCAGCGTCTCCTCGGCCGCGGGCAGCCCCGCCTCACCGGGAATGTCGAAGCACCAGCGCAGCACGATGCCCAGCTCCGACTCGGCGCGTACGCGGGCATCCTCGATCGCCTCGCAGAACACCGACGCCGGCATGCCCCGCTTCACGTGCGAGTACGGCGTGACGGTCAGCTCGGCGTACCGGACTTGCTGCCGGGCAAGCTCGCGCGCCACCTCGTAGGTCAGGATGCGCACGTCTTCCGGGTCGCGGATCAGGTCGACCACGCTGAGGTAAATCTCCACGAAGTGCGCGAAGTCCCGGAATTCGAAGTACTTCGCCAGCAGCGCCGGGTCGGCGGGGACCGGCGTGTTGCCCTCGTGCCGCGCGGCCAGCTCGGCGACGATCCGGGGCGACGCCGACCCGACGTGGTGCACATGCAGCTCGGCTTTGGGCAGCCCGGCGATGAAGTCGCGCACCACTCAACAACCCCTCTTGACGGCGACGAAGAAGATCCGGTGGAACGGGAAGAACACGACGTTACCGCTGGCCGGGTACTCCTGCGCCAGGCGCGCGCCGAGGGTGTCGCGGAACACGGCCCAGTCGTCATCGTCGAGGGCCGCGCGCACCGGCCGCAGCGCGGTGCCTTCCATCCAGGTCAGCACCGGGTGGTCACCGCCGGGCGCGATGGGAAGCCGGTGCAGGTACGTGGTTTCCCAGGCGTCCACCACACAATCGGCGTGCAGGGTGTCCGCGTACCCGGAAGAATCCAGGACCGGAGCGTCGCGCGACAGGTCCGCGAGCAGCGCCTGCCAGCGGGCCTCGCTCGCCACCGCGCGCAGCGCGCGGTGCGACGGCGCGGCGAAGTTTCCGGGCACCTGCACCGCGAGGCACGCGCCCGGCGCCAGGGCGCCGGCCCAGCGGCGCAGCAGCGCCTCGTGGCCGGGCACCCATTGCAGCACCGCGTTGGAGATGACCACGTCGTCGTCGGGCTCCGGGGTCCACTCGCGCACGTCGCCCACCGAAAATTCGATCGGGTACCGCTCCGTGCGCGCCTTCTCGATCATCTCTGGCGACGAGTCGAATCCGCGTATCCGGGCGCCCGGCCAGCGCCGCGTGAGGGTGGCCGTGAGGTTGCCCGGCCCGCACCCCAGATCGACCACGCCGCGTGGCCGCTCGGCGGGCACCCGGGCGACAAGATCGAAGAACGGCCGCGACCGCTCGTCACCGAAGCGCAGGTAGGTCGATGGATCCCACATGGCACGTTCTCCAAACCGTACGTCCGTCTTGTTTACCTTAACGCTAGGGTGGCGTGGTGGAGAAGCGCAAATTTGCACGGATGGACCGCGACTCAAGCGTGATCGGACTCGGCGCCTGGCAGCTAGGTGCCGACTGGGGCGAGGTGAGCGAAGATACGGCGTTCGCCACGCTGGCAGCCGCCGTCGAGGCGGGCGTGACCTTCATCGACACCGCAGACGTGTACGGCGACGGGCGCAGCGAGCAGATCATCGGCCGTTTCCTTCACGAGCACCCCGCCGGCAGCAGCCTCACCGTGGCCACCAAGATGGGCCGGCGGGTCACCCAAGATCCGGCGGCGTACACGCTCAACAACTTCCGCGAGTGGAACGACCGCTCCCGCGAAAACCTGGGGGTCGACACCCTCGACCTGGTGCAGCTGCACTGCCCACCCACCGCCGTATTCCACACCGAACAGGTCTACGAGGCCCTCGACACGCTCGTGCAGGAGAAGCGCATCGCGGCGTACGGAGTCAGCGTCGAGACCTGCGAAGAGGCGCTCGCCGCCATCGCCCGGCCGGGCATCGCGAGCGTGCAGATCATCCTGAACGCCCTGCGGCACAAGCCCCTCGAAGAGGTGCTGCCGGCAGCCGCCGAGGCGGGCGTCGGCATCATCGCCCGGGTGCCGCTGGCGAGCGGCCTGCTCTCCGGCCGGTACGACGAGAACACGCACTTTCCCGAGAACGACCACCGCACCTACAACCGCCATGGCGGCTCCTTCGACATCGGCGAGACGTTCTCCGGCGTCGAATACCACATCGGACTCGAAGCGGTGCGCCGCTTGACACCACTCGTACCCGAAGGCGCCACCACGGCCCAGTTCGCGCTGCGCTGGATCCTCGACCAGCCGGCGGTGACCGTGGTGATTCCGGGTGCGCGCAACCCCGAGCAGGCCCGCGCCAACGCGGCGGCCGCCGACCTGCCACCGCTCTCCCCCGAGACGCACGAGCAGGTCAAGGCCGTCTACGACGAGCTCATCCGCCCGCAGATCCACCACCGCTGGTGAAGGGCTGGCTAGCCCTAGCGCTGGGGCTCCTCGCCGTCGTCATAGGTGCGGTGTGGACGCTGCAGGGCCTAGGGCACCTCACGGGCAGCGTGATGACCGACGAGCGCATCTGGGCGGTCGTGGGCCCGCTCGTGGCGCTCATCGGCCTGGCGTTGATCTGGTACGGCCTGCGGGCCCGTCGGCGAGGCTAGACAGGATCGCACCCCTCCCACCGCCCGGGGGGGGGGGGGCGGGGC
>NZ_JAIBNX010000273.1:0-6140 GCF_026130045.1 Micromonospora sp. CPCC 205371 | reverse complement strand
GCACCCGGGGACGGGTGCGGGGCGCGACTGAGCTCGGTCAGAGCGGGCGAACCTGCTCGGCCTGCGGGCCCTTCTGGCCCTGCGCGATCTCGAACTCCACCCGCTGGTTCTCCTCCAGGGTCCGGTAACCGCTGGTCTGGATCGCCGAGAAGTGGACAAACACGTCGGCACCCCCACCATCTACGGTGATGAAGCCGAAGCCCTTGTCAGCGTTGAACCACTTCACGGTTCCTTGCGCCATGCTGTATCTCCTTCTGAAACTGACGGCCGAGCACCGTGCGGCCGGTTGGCCGTTTTCGAGCAGCGGCGCTTGAGGCGGCCCCCAGAAGGAGGACTTCTCATAACCCACGCCGTCTCTACAACAGCGTGGACCAGCAAACCACGTACGCAAAAACTTCGTACAGCCTACCCGAGGAATTTCTCCGACATGTGACCTGATGAGGCCTCGCGGAACGGCCGGGGTCAGGCCGGCCAGCGACCGGTCAAACGCCGCATTCCCGCAGCTCCGCCCCTATCTACGGCCGCTTTCACCACCGCGAAGATGGCCCCTTGGAGCGCCGCGGCCGCCAGCACCTCCCCCCAGCCGCGATCCTCGTCTGTGGCGTTCGGGGCGTCGTCGTCGCCCGCGGCCATCTTCCACACCTGCTTGAACAGGGCCCCGGCGACCATGCCCGCGCCGACACCCAGCAGGAGGCCAACCGGTTTGTACACCAACTTGTTGACCTTCTTGCTCACCCGCGCCTCCTCTGGATCATCATCAGGACGATTATCGCGGCGGCGGCACCCGCCGCCATGGCCGCCCACGGCACCGGGTTGCCCCGCACCTGCGCCAGGGCGCGCTCCTTGGTGTGCTCGGCAGAGGCGCGCATCCGGGCCTTGACGTCGGCCTTCGCCGCGAGCGCCTGCACCGTCTCGCCCAGATCGGCCCGCGCCTGCCGGATGTCCTCGCGCAGCATCTCCACGTCACCGCTGCCATTAGTACCGTTCATACCGAACCGCCCTCCCGTTACCGCAGCCTCAGTGCCGGTTGCGCTCTCTCTTCACCGCGGTCGTCACCGCGTCGACGTCGGCGCGCACGCTCGACGCCGCCGCGCTCGGCATCGGCGGCACCGCCTGCTTCACCTGCCTGCGACCGATCAGCGCCAGCACGCCCGCCGTCACGAACAACACCACCGTCACGATGAGCGCGGCCGCCCACGCCGGCAACGCGAGATCGAGCAGCAGGATGCCCGTCGCGACCAGCGCCCCCAACCCGTAGAACGCCAGCGCGCCACCGCCACCAAACAGCCCGATACCCAGCCCGGCGTGCTTGCCCTTCTCGGTCAGCTCCACCTTCGCCAGCGCCAGCTCGTCACGCACCAGCCTGGAGATCTGCTCGCTGGCCCGCTGCACCAGCTCAGCTGTCGACTGCTCCGCGACCGGCCGGGCTCCGTTCTTGAGCACATCCGCCATGGCGCCCCTCCTCTACCCCTCGCCGCCCCTATGCCCGCTTCCGATCCTCCCGCAAACCCACCCCGCCATCAGCGAATCCCCCCTTCCCGCCGATCACCCGGCCCCCTCCCCGCCCCCTTCCCGTCGATCAAGGACAAATGCACGCGGTTGGATCTCCAAACCACGTGCATTCGGCCTTGATCGATGGAGATCTCCTTGATCGCCGCGCGGCGGCCGGCTGTCACGGGCGCCGCGGTCCCGGTCGGCGTAGATCACGTGCGGCAGGGCCGGGTCAGCGGGCCTACCCTGGCCGCGGTCGCGGCGAAGGCCCGCGTCGACGGCGGGCACGCCCGGGTCCGGCACGCCCGGGTCGGGCACGCCCGGGTCGGGTACGCCGGCCGCGGCGGCGTTGTGGGGCGCTGGGCCGCGTCCGCGGGCGCAGCGCGGGCGGCAACCGGCGGTCCGGGCCTCCTCGATCAAGGGAGATCGCGTGGATCAAGGGCAACGCCCGGGGGTCGGACCCCAAACCGGCGCCCATCCCCCCTGCTACACCCCAAGCCGTGCCCGGCCGCCCCCGGGCCGCCTAAACGCGCAGAGCGCGCTTAGGCGGCACCGACGAGCAAGGCGGACCAGTCGGGCCAGGCCGATGCCCCGGATCAGGCGGGTCGGGTGGGGCGGCCGGCCTCGCCGGCCGCTGTTCCCGCCGCGACCCCGGCAGGGGGCGGCAACGGCGGCTCTGGCTCCGGGGCGGCGGCTGGGTCGGGTCGGGCAGGCTCGGGGCGCGCGGGCTCGTCCGGGCCGACGAAGGCCTCGGCGCGGGAGTCCCCGTCGTCGCTGCCGCCGAACACGCGAGCATCGTCGTCCGGCGCCGCACCGTCTCGGACCGCCCGTTCCCGGCCGGAGCCATCGCGCGCAGCGCCGTCGCGGCCAAAAGCATCGCGGGCAGCGCCGTCACGGCCAAAGCCGTCACGCGCGGCGCCGTCGCGGCCAAAGCCATCGCGCGCAGCGCCGTCGCGGCCAAAGCCGTCGCGGCCAAAGGCATCGCGCGCGGCGCCGTCGCGGGCACGGCCGTCCCGGCTGGTGCCGGTCTGCGCGGTGGTATCGGGACGGCCAGTGAGTGCGGGCCAGACGGCGCCGTCCGCGGCGACGTCGGCGCGCATGCGCGGGAGGGCGTCCGCGTGGTGCTCGCGGATCCAGTTGACCAGGTGCTCGCGTACCAGGCAGCGCAGGTCCCACAACGTCGGCGCGTCCGCGGCGCTGACCAGCGCACGTACCTGGATCATCCCGCCGGTCGCCTCGGTGACCTGGAGTACGCACACCCTGCCGTCCCAGAGCTCGCTGCCCTCCACGAACCGGCGCAGTTCCTCGCGCATCTGCGTCACCGGCACCGACCAGTCGAGGTCGAACTCCGCCGTGCCCAGCACTGCGGCACGAGTACGGGTCCAGTTCTGGAAGGGCTTGGTGGTGAAGTACGACGTGGGCAGGATCAGCCGCCGGTCGTCCCAGATCTGCACGACCACGTAGCTGAGGGTGAGCTCCTCGATCCGGCCCCACTCGCCCTCGACCACGACCACGTCGTCGAGCCGCACCGCGTCGCTGAACGTGAGCTGGAGCCCCGCGAACACGTTGCCCAGTACGCTCTGCGCGGCCAGCGCCGCCACCACGCCGATGACACCAGCGGACGCCAGCAGGCTCGCTCCGATGGCCCGTACGTGCGGGAACGTCATCAGCATCACGCCGGCGGTGAGCACCACGATCCCGGCGACGGTGACCCGGCGCAGCATCACCACCTGGGTGTGCAGCTTCCGGGCGCGGCGGTTGTCGGGCACGTCCGTGCGGAACCGGGCTAGTGCCACGTCTTCGCTCACCAGCAGCAGCGCCGCGACCAGCCACGCGAAGCCGGCGATCGCGGCCAGCACCAGCAGGTGCAGCACCGCCGCCCGGCCGGGGAACTCACCGGCTGAGCTGCGCACCGCCGCCTGGCAGGTCACCAGCACGACGGCGACTTGGAAGGGCCGGTGCGCGTGCTCGGTGAGTTCGCGCAGGAGCACGGAGCGGCTGCCCAGCCGACCGATCACCCGGTGTACGACCTCGACCACTGCCAGTGCGATCGCCACGGCGACAACGGTCACGGCGACCGTCCACAGGGCGGCCTCCACTGGGGTACCTCCTTCTCATCGGCAACGGGCCGGCCAAGCCGCCAACGATGCCCGAGTTGAAGGGGCGTAACCAGCCTCAGCGCGAGATCTTGATTACTACTTCGGTGTCGGTGACGCTCTCCACAGCGACGTTCAGGCCACCGACGTCGGTGCCCTGCTCTCCCACGGTGAGGGAGAGGCTCTCGCCGGCGACCTCGACGGTCACCTTGTCGCCGTCTACGCCGACCAGCTTCGCGTCGACGCCGAGGACGCTGGCCTTCGCGTCGACGCCGCGGTCGAAGGTGACGGTGCATTGGTCGAGGCCGCAGTCGGTGTCGGAGCCCTCCGAGCCGCAGCCAGCGAGAAGGACCAGGCCGAGGGCCAGCCCAGATGCGAGCCGGGCGGCGGTCAGTCGGTTCATCACGTGGTCCAGGGTACGTGGCGGCATCCACGGGGTTGTCGTTGCCGCTACCCTGGCCCTCGTGAACGTGCTCGTGGCCGACAACCCCGCCCGGCGCCGCTTCGAGATTCTCGTCGACGGCGGGCTGGCCGGTTTCGCGGCCTACCGCGTCCACGACGGCCTCATCGTCTTCACCCACACCGAGATCGACCCCGCGTTTCAGGGCAAGGGCGTCGGCGCCCAGCTGGCGGCGGGCGCGCTAGACCAGGTGCGCGAGCGGGGCGAGAAGGTCGTGGTGCAGTGCCCGTTCATGGCGGCCTTCGTGCAGCGGCACACCGAATACCAGGACCTCGTCGTCGAGGAATGACCGGGTTTACGGGCGCATGAACCATCCTCTCGCCGACGAGCTGTTCCTCGTGGGCCACGACGAGTACACCGGCAAACCGACCGGCAACGCCGGCGTGCTGGCCAGCGCGCTCGCGGGTGCGGTCCTGGGCGAGCTGCTGCTCGACGGCCGGCTGACCATCGTCGAGGGTGGTGTCGCGGTGCAGGCGGCCCGCGCGTACGGCGAGAAGGCGACCGACGCCGTGCTGGGCGAGGTGTGCCGGCAGGGCGACCGGCGGCCGGTGCGGCACTGGGTGGGTTACCTGCGCGGTGACGTACGCGATGTGGTGGCCCGGCGGCTGGTGGCGACCGGGCTGGTGCGGCGCGAGCAGCCGCGCGGCCTGGCGCGGCGCGGGCACACGCGGTATCCGGCGTACGACCCCCAGCGGTACGCCGAGCCGCGCCGCCGCCTCGCGCAGGCGCTGGCCGGGCAGGGTCCGATGGACGCTCAGCTGGCCGCGCTGGCCGCGCTGGCCGGGATCGCCGGCCTGGTCCCCGATCCGACGCGGGTCCGGGAAAACCTGCCGTGGGTGCTGCGCGACCTGGTGTCGGGGGTGGACGAAGCGGTGAGCGCGCAGGCCTTGGCGGCCGCGGTCTAGACCGCGTGCTCCGGCGCCGGCAGGTCTTCGAACGGAAACCGCCGCGCGAAATCTGGCCACGTCACGGTGATGCGGATGCGGTCGGCCGCGGCATCGGGCGCCGGCTCGGTGGCCAGGTCGGCGATCTCACCGAGCTGCGCGAGCGCCCGCCGCACCTCGCTCACCGGCATGCGCAGCCCCGTGGCCAGCGCTCCCAGGTAGGTGGTGAGCTGCCGGCGCCGCCACCGCCGCCGCCCGCGGCTAGCCATCTCGCGCACCGTGATGGCGACGAGCACGGTGCGGTCGTCCTGCTGGGCCTGCTCCTCGTGCACCAGCTCCTGGCCGACGAGCGGCAGCACGTCGATCGGGTTCTGGTCGAGCCGCGGCCGCACCACGTCACCGTCCAATGTAAACAAACCGAAGCCGGCGAGGCAGGTGAGCAACTCGTCGAGGGTGTGCGGCACGGGCAGCCCGCGCCGGCGGCACATCTCGGTGAACAGCTCGATGCGGGCCGCCCGCACCTGCACCACCCGGTCGTAGTGCTCGCGCGCTCGGCGCTCGGCATGACCGCCGTCACGCCGCGGGTGCCGCCGCCGGGCGCGGGCGATCCAGTCGTCGAGCGATCCGGGGTCGCACCACACCGGCGTCTCCCAGGGCAGGATCGACCACGCCGATCGAGGAAACTGCTCCTGGTCAGGGACGACGGTCAGGTAGGCGAACGAACAGGGAAGCCAGCGAATCCAGGACGGCACCATCACTGCCCGCTGCCAATCGACGGCCACGAGAGGCACGATACTGCCACAGCGCGTATCCGTGGGGGCACGCTCCGCTGTGGACGGTAGTCACACGGAGCCGGCGAGCACCTCCGCGGCCGCCTGGCCGCACGCCCAGGTCGCCCCGTACGTCGCCAGGTGCACCGCGCCGGTGACCCGTTCCGGTACGCCCATCTCGACCACCACCGCGTCCGGCCGTACGGCGAGCAGCGTCGCCACGGCGTGCGACATCCACCAGTACCGGTGAATGTCGCGGACGACGATCACCAGCGGACGCCCGCGTGCCGGATGGAGGGCGGCTTCCGGGTCGGCGGCGCTGAGCCGCACCGCGGTGGTGCCCGGCATCCGCGTGCGTAGCGGCGGCGCGACGCCCCACGGCGTGTGGGCCCCCGCCGGCCCTGTTGGCGGGGGGCGGGGCCCCCCCCCCGGGGGGGCC
>NZ_JAIBNX010000272.1 GCF_026130045.1 Micromonospora sp. CPCC 205371 | reverse complement strand
CCCACCCGGCCTGCCCCGCCCCCGCGCCCCCCCGCCCCCCGGGGCGGGGGGGCGCGCCTGGTCATCGGGCAGCGAGCTGGTCGATGTTCTCCCCGAACGTGACGCGGCGGAGATCGGTGCCGCTGAGATCGAACTCCACCTGGTACGCGACCTCGATGGCGTCGATCAGCCGCAGCCAGCCCAGCGAGTCCAGCCCGAGGTCGAACAGCGGCATGTCGCTGGCGAGCGCGTCGGCGGCCGCGACCGTGCTACCGGTCGCCTGCTCGATCAGTTGCGCCACCGTCGCGTACAGCTCCGGCCGTCCCATCAGGACTGTCCCTCGGCGGGCAGGGCGCGGCGGACGAGAACGGCGATCTGACCGACCGTCGGAGTGTCGAAGAACGCGTCCAAAGGCACCTCCACCGCGAAACGCTGCATGATCCTGCTGCTGATGCGTGTGATGGACAGCGAGTGGCCGCCCAGGTCGAACAGGTCCTCGTCCGGGGCGATGTCGTCGACCTGGAGCACGTCCTCCCAGATCGCGGTCAGCTCCGCCACGACCGGATCGCTCCGGTCAGGCGGTGGCGCCGGTGGAGCGCCGACGCGCGGCGGCTCCGGCAGTGCGGCCCGGTCGAGCTTGCCGTTCGGCGTGCGCGGCAACCGGTCCAGGACGGCCCACATCTGCGGCACCATCGCGGCCGGCAGGATCTCGGCCAGATGCCGGCGAAGCTCGGCCGGCTCCGGTGGCGCGTCCCTGGGCACCACATAGCCGGCGAGCCGGGCGTCGGTGTCCGTACCGCGCACCACCACGGCGGCCTCGGCAACGGCCGGATGTTCGAGCAGGCGCGCTTCGACCTCGGCTAGCTCGATCCGATGTCCTCGGATCTTGACCTGGTTGTCGAGGCGGCCGGTGTAGCTCAGGCGCCCGTCGGGCAGCCACGCGCACCGGTCGCCGGTGCGGTAGAGGCGTCCACGGCCGGCGAACCGGTCCGGCAGGAAGCGTTCGGCGGTCAGCCGCGGGGACCGCAGGTACCCTTCCGCTACTCCGTGGCCGGCCAGGTACAGCTCGCCGGGGATGGCGGCCGGCCCCGGCTGCCCGGGGGCGCCCGGCGCGTCGGGGCGGGTGTGGCCGACCGGCCGACCGATCGTGACCTCGTCGACGCGGGCGGGCACCTCGTCGGCAGTGGACCAGATCGTGGTCTCCGTCGGGCCGTACACATTGAACAGTCGTGCCACCCGGGGCCGCAGCTCGCGGGCCAGCGCCAGCGGCAGCGCCTCGCCGCCGGTGAGCGCGACGGTCGCGGGCGCGTGGAAGCCGGCATCCAGCAGGACCCGCCAGCCCGAAGGGGTGGCCTGCACGTGCGTGACGGCGCGCTCCTGGATCAGCCGGTTGACGGCGGCGCCGTCCGCGGCGATCCCGTCGGGCGCGAGCACCGCACACGCCCCCGTGGTCAGCGGCGCGTACAGCTCGAGCCCGGAGATGTCGAACGACAGGGAGGTCAGCGCCAGCCAGCGGTCGTCGGGCCGGCCGCCGAGTAGGTCGCGCATGGCGATCAGCAGGTTCGCCAGGGCGCCGTGCGATATGGCCACGCCCTTGGGGCGTCCGGTCGAGCCGGACGTGTACATCACGTACGCCAGGTCCTGCTCCCCCGGCGCCGGCGCGGCGTCCGGGTAGCCGGTCGCGTCAAGGTCGTCGAGGGCCACATGCGGATATCCGTCGCCCTCGCCGGTGGCGGTGATCACCAGGGCCGGCGCGGCGTCGGCGAGGATGAGCGCCCGCCGGGCCGCTGGGTAGGCCGGGTCGACCGGCACGTATGCGGCGCCGGAGCGCATGACGGCGAGGAGCGCGACCACGGCCCGCCACGAGCGGGGCAGCGCGATGCCGACCAGGGACCCCGCGCCGATGCCGCGCTCCTGGAGCGCCGCGGCGACGCGCCGGGTGGCGGCGTCGAGCTCGGCGTACGTCAGTTGGCGCTCGCCGTCCACCAGCGCTACCGCCTCGGGTCGCGCGCGCACGGCGGCGGCGAAGAGGGCCGGCACCGTCGTGTCCGGCGGCATCCGCCGTGCCGTCGCGTTCCACCCCCGCAGGATCTGGTCGCGTTCGACCGGCGTCAGCAGGGGCAGGGCCGCCACCGGTCGGTCCGGCTCGGCCAGCATGGCGCCGAGCAGCGTGACCAGATGACCGCCGATCCGCGCCGCGGCGTCGGCCGGTAGCGCGTCGAGGCGGTGCTGGAGATCGATCCGTACCTGGCCGGGGGCGTCGACGATCATGACGTTGAGGGTGTTGCGGGCCGCGGCGACCGGCATCACCCACTCGATACGGGTCGCCGCACCGGCGAAATCGGGCTCGCCGTCCTGCCTGCGGTAGCTCACCGAGATGGGCGTGAGCGCGGCCGCCGGCCGCAGACCGCCGACGGCGTGTGCGAGCGGGATGGCGCGGTGACGGTACAGCTCACGCAGGCCGGTCCGTACGGCGTGGACGTATTCGTGGACGGTCCCGCCGGCGTGCGCGACGGCCAGCGGCAGCTCGTTGACGAACAGGCCGACGTCGCGGGCGGTGGTCGCGGTGCGGGTGGAGAGCGCGACGGACACCGGCAGCCCGGCGTTGCCGTACCGGGCCAACAGCGCGTGTACGGCTGCCAGCAGCAGCTCGAACCGGGTGACGCCCAGCAGCCGAGCACCCGGTTCGATCCGCTCGGCGAGGTCGGGGGGCAGCCGCACCGCAACGGTGCCGCCGGGCCCTGCCCCCCGCACGTCGCGCCGTGACCCGGGCAGCACGGGATCGGCGGGCGCCGTCCAGCGTTCCCGCCAGTATTCCCGCGCCGCGGGCAGGCCGGCGGTCACCTGCCCGGAGGATGGCGGGGCGGGCCGCCCGAGATCGGCGACCTCGCCGGCCACCGCGGCCCGGTACGCCGCCGCCAGGTCGCGAGCCAGCACATCCTTGGACACGCCGTCAAAAACCAGGTGATGCGCGGTGATCAGGAGCAGGCGCCGGCCCTGTTCCGCGGTCAGCAGCGTGAACCGGGCAAGTGGCCCATCGTCGAGGTCGAAGCCGCGGGCGAGCTCGGCGCGGACCGCCTCATCGCTCAGGGCGCCGACGGTGAGCGAGATCTTCTCCGCCGCGGGAACCAGCACCGGCACACCGTCCTCTTCGGACACCGCCGTACTGATGACCTGGTGCCGCTCGATGACGGACGCGCACGCCTCGCCGAGCGCCCGCTCGTCCAGCCCGGCGCCATACCAGATGCCGAAGGCCATCTGGTACGCCCCGGCCGCTACGCCCGCGCGTTCGGTGAACCAAACGGCTCGCTGCGCGGCGGTGGTCTCAACCCTGATCACGAGGCTCCTCTCCGGTCAGCTGCCCAATGAGTTCGCGTTTGAGCACCTTGCCGCCCGGATTGCGGGGAAGGTGATCCCGCAGCGCGATCCGGGCCGGGATCTGGTAGTCAGCCAGGCGGCTGGCCAGGAACCGCCGGATCGTCGCCAAGCTCGGCTCGCCCGGCGGCGCCGCTGGTGCCGGCACCACCACCGCCGCGAGGGCGGTGCCGAGCACCGGGTGCGGCAGTCCCACGACCGCCGCGTCGGCGACCAGCGGATGCTCGTGGAGGGCGGCCTCGACCTCCACGGTGGAGACCTTGAAGGCGCCCGACTTGACGACGTCTTCCCGGCGGTCGACCAGGTGCAGGTAGCCGTCGCCGTCCAGCCAGCCCACATCGCCCATGCGGACCCACTCGCCGCGGAAGGTGGCGCTGGTCGACGCCGGGTCGCCGTAGTACTCGCGCGGAGAAGGCGAACGAAGCCAGACCTCGCCGGTGGTGCCCGCCGCCACCGGACACCCCGCCGCGTCGGTGATCATCAGCTGGCCGCCGGCCGGGCGGCCGAGCGCGTCGGGCCGCGCCGTGTCGAACACCATGCTGACCTCGGCCGGCGCTGCCTCGGTCGACGTGTAGTAGTTGACGATCGCCGCACGCGGGAACGCCTGGGCCAGCCGAACGGCGACCGCCGCCGGCAGCGGCGCCGCGGTGGAACCGACGAGGTGGACACGGGACAGGTCGCGGCCTTCC
The DNA here is from genome assembly GCF_026130045.1 of Micromonospora sp. CPCC 205371. Lineage (GTDB taxonomy): Bacteria > Actinomycetota > Actinomycetes > Mycobacteriales > Micromonosporaceae > Phytohabitans. The sequence goes on along the minus strand of NZ_JAIBNX010000272.1, from coordinate 5,678 downwards.
AGCGCGCCGGAGTCGAGCAGCTCGATGGCCATGGCGGGCACCAGGAACACCGTGCCCACGCCCGGAGCCTCCAGCAGTGCGGCGAACCTTGCTGGCGTGACTCGCGCCGGTATGACCGCGCCGGGCCGGGCGTACAGGGCGGTGAACAGCATCGTCTGCGCCGCGTTGGTACCGAGCGAGAAAGCATGCGCGAATCGGGCCGAATGCGCCAACCGGAGCCGTCGCGGGTGCCTGGGCGCGGCGAGCGTCAGGTTGGCGTGCGTGGCCGCGACCCCTTTGGGTTGCCCGGTAGTGCCCGATGTGTACAGGATCTGTGCGAGGTCGGCTGGCTGCACCGGAGGGTAACGGCCACCGGGGCCGCCACCGGCCACAAGGGACGGCAGCGTCGCAGCCCAGCAGCCCGCGGGCACTCCGGCGGGTGGGTCATCCGCGCCGTGTACGACGGCCACGGCGGCGCACTGCGCCAGCGTGTACTCCACCTGGGGCGCGGGCAGCCGGTCGGAGAGCGGCACCGCGACGGCGCAGGCGCGCAGCACCCCGCAGTACGCGACGGCGAACTCTGTCCAGCCGGCAGCGGCGAAGACCAGCCCGATCCGGTCGCCCGGGCGTACGCCTCGCGCCAGTAGCGCGGTGGCGACCGCGTTCGCGCCGGCGTCCCACTGTGCGAGCGTGAGGCTGGCGATGCCCGGCACGTCGATCGCGACGTGCTCGGGCTCCAGGGCCGCGCGCCAGGCGAGGAACCCGGGGACGGTGCGCGGAGGCGGGCCGGGCGCCGCCGGCACCGACCGCCGGCGGGACACCGGTGCGTCGGCATGGGGCATCGTCGTGCCTCCTCGGCTTGGGGTGCGTCTCTGATGGCAGGCGGATGCGACGGCGCGGGGCGGGGTGAATCACGCGCGCCTTTCAGCCTGCGCCGTCTGGCCGTCGATCGGATCGGCCGAACGGTCACAGGAATGCCCTTTCCTACGGATGGCTGGAGGGAGTGTCGGTGCGCTGATACTTGTCGAGACTTGTCGAACTGTCGATCAAGCTCTGTCGACTGTGGATTGGAGGTGTCCGTGTCGGTTCAGGGAGAATTGACCCCGGCGCACGCTGTAGAGCAGACCGTGGCAACGGTCGCTTTTGCCGGATCTCCCGCGGCGCCTGCCCCGCTCACCTGGGGCCAGCGTGCACTGTGGACAGCCTTGCGCCGACGTGGAAAAGAGCAGTTTTTGATGAGCCTGCGCCGGATCGTCCCGATGCCCAGGCGCGCGCCGGCCGACGTGCCGAGCGTTCTGGGCGCGCTGGCCGCCGCGGTGCGCGGCCACAGCCCGCTCCGCCCCCCCCCCCCGGCCGCCGCCGGCGGCCCGCGCCAGGGCGGGGCGCCGGCCGGCCAGCTGCCGGTACACATCGTCGAAGGTGACGACGCGGCGGACGCCGTGGCTGACGCGTTGACGAGCACGCCGTTCGACCACGAGCGGGAGTGGCCACAGCGGTTCGCGCTGGTGCTTTCGGGCGGCCGGGTGCGACACGTCGTCTGCGTCTTCAGCCACACCACAGTGGACTTTCGGGCGGCTGAGATGGTGCTGCGCGACCTGCGGTTGCTGGTGCTGCGCGGGGCGATCACCAGTCCGCCGGACCCGCAGTCGGTCGACGTGGCACGGCGCGAGCAGGGCATCGACCGGCAGCGCTCACCGCGCGCCGTGGCGTATTGGGTGAAGGGATTCGGTCGGCTTCCGCCCGATACGTTGCCCTTGTTGGAAGCGCCCGCAAAACCGCGGTTCCAGCGGATGGTCCTGGTATCCGAGGCCGCCGACACCGCCGTCCGGATGGCGGCCACCCGCTCCCGGGTGACCACTTCGACGGTGCTGCTCGCGGCCACGGCGGCGGTGTTCTCACGGTGGTCCGGCACGGACATATGCGGCATCCACACCATGGTGAGCAATCGCGCGCTGCCCGAGTACGGCGCCGCGATCGCGAAGCTCAACCAGGTCGGGTTGGTCATTGTGGACACTTCCGATCGGCCCGGCTTCGCCGCGCTGCTGCCCCGAGTCTGGCGGGCCGCGCTGGAGGCGTACCGGCACGCACACTACGACCCGGACGAGCTGGCGCGGGCGTTCGAGGCGGCCGGCTACCCGTACGAGAGCGGCGTGAGCCCGCACTGCTTCCTCAACGACATCCGGCTCGTGACCGACGCCGACCTGTTCGGACGGGATACCGGCGAGGAGGCGGTCCGGGCCGCCCTGGCGCGCACGACCTGCGAGCTGGCCGAGGGCTTCGAGCGGTTCACCTGGCGGATGCGCGTGCAGTTCCTGGACGCGCCGCGGGCCATCGGCATCGCGGTCACCGGTGACACCGCCTACCTGCCGCCGCCGGCAGCCGAACGCTTCCTGCGTGACATCGAGCGGCTGGTCGTCGACGCCGCGTTCCGCGACCTGCCCTGGCCCTGGCTGCCGAACCCGTCGAAAGGTGTCGCGTCGTGATCGAACTGCCGCTCTCACCCGCCCAGGAGCGGATGTGGTTCCTGGACCGGTTCGATCCCGGCCAACCCAACAACGTGGTCCTGTCCCGGCGGCTACGCGGCCCGCTGGACGGCGACGCGCTGGCCCGCGCGTTCACCGCCGTCGGCGCCCGGCACGAGGCGCTGCGCGCGGAATTCACCGAACGGGACGGCGCGCCGGTGCAGGTGATCGCCGATCCGTCCGACTTCGCGCTGGAGCGGATCGACCTGACCGTCGAGCCAGCGGCGCTACGCGAGGAGCGGGCTCAGCAGATCGGGCTGCAGATGTACGAAAGCGGCTTCGACCTCTCGTGTGGACCGCTGCTACGGGCCGCGCTGCTGGCCCTGGGCGAAGACGATCACCTGCTCATCGTCGTGGCGCACCACATCGTCTTCGACGGCAGTTCGCAGTCGATCCTCGCCCGCGATCTCGGCATCGCCTACGGCGCCCTGGTGGCCGGCCACGCGCCCGAGCTGCCGCCCCTGCCCATCGGCTGGAGCCAGTACGTCCGGGAGGTGGCCGAGCAGCCGGTCGAGAAGGCAGAGCAGGCGCTCGCGTACTGGCGGGAACGGCTCGCCGACGCGCCCACCCTCACACTGCCGACCGACGCGCCGCGGCCGCTGTTCAAGACGCCGCGGGCGGAGCTGGTGCGGCACCGGCTGGACACCGAGCTGACCGGCCGGCTGGAGCGCCTGGCCCGCACCGAGCGCTGCACCTTGTTCATGGTGCTGCTCGCCGCGTACCAGTTGCTGCTCGGCCGGCACGCCGGTCAGGACGACGTGTGCGTCGGCTCGGCCAGCGCCGGCCGGTCCCGCCCCGAGCTGGAGGCGCTGATCGGCTGCTTCGTGCACACCCTGGTGCTGCGCGGCGACTTGTCCGGCGACCCCGACTTTCGTCAGCTGGTGCGGCGCACCCGCACCACCGCGCTGGAGGCGTACGCCCACCAGGAGATCCCGTTCGAGCGCCTGGTCAGCGAGCTGGACGTGGCCCGCGACGTCAGTCGCACCCCGCTGTTCGAGACCATGCTGGTGCTGCACACCCAGGCCCGGGCCGAGCGCGACATCCTGCCCGGCGTAGCCGGCGACCGGTTCGAGATCGGGGTGCCGCAATCACTGTTCGACCTGGTCGTCGACGCCTCCGTCACGCCCGAAGGGCTGGCGCTGCGCGCCCGGTACGACTCGGCGATCTTCACCGCCGACACCGTCGCCGCCCTGCTGCGCCGGTACGAGACGCTGCTGCGCGCGGCGGTCGCCGACCCCGGCCGGCGCCTTTCCGAGCTGCCCATGGACGACCCGGGCGAGCAGCGCCGGGTGCTGGCGTGGGGCCAGGGGCCGCGCCGGCGGTACAGCGGCACGGTTCCGTCGCTGTTCGCGGCTCGCGCGGCGGCCGCTCCGGACGCGCCGGCCGTCGACGGGTACAGCTATGGCCAGCTGGACGCGCGTGCCCACCGGATCGCCGGATACCTGCGCCGGCGCGGCGTGGCGCCCGGCTCCGTGGTCGGAGTCTGCCTGGGCCGCACGCCCGACCTGGTGGCGACGCTGCTGGCGGTGTGGCGCTGCGGCGCCGCCTACCTGCCGCTCGACCCCGCGCTTCCGGCCGCCCGGCTGTCCTGGCTGCGTGCCGACGCCGGCGCGACGCACCTGATCACCACCGCGGACGCGACGTACGCGCCCGCCGGCGACTCCGTCATCTGGCTGGACCGCGACGCCGCCGCGGTCGAGGCCGAGCCGGCCGAGCCGCGCGACGTAGCGTGCCGGGCCGAGTCGCTCGCCTATGTGCTCTACACATCCGGCTCCACCGGACGGCCGAAGGGCGTCGGCGTGCCACACGGCGCCCTCACCAACCTGTTGCTGTCCATACGGGACACTCTGGGCAGCGGGCCGTCGGACGTCTGGCTGGGCCTGACCTCACCGTCGTTCGACATCAGCGGTCTGGAGCTGTACCTACCGCTGGTGGTCGGCGGCCGGCTGGTCCTGGTGCCTGAGGAGAGCGGCCGGGACGGCGTCGCCATCACCCGGATGGTGCGCGAACAGGGCGTGACGCACGTGCAGGCCACCCCGTCGGGCTGGCGGATGCTGCTGGACGCCGGCTTCAACGCACCGTCCGTGACGGCCCTGACCGGCGGCGAGGCGCTCCCGCCACGGCTCGCCCGGGAGTTGCGGCCGCGGGTGCGCCGGCTGCTCAACGTGTACGGCCCGACCGAGACCACGATCTGGTCCACCGCCGCCGACGTGCCCGAGCACGTGGGCACCGTGACCCTCGGGTCGCCGCTGGGCAACACGCAGCTCTACGTCGTCGACGACCGTCTCAAGCCGGTGCCGGTGGGTGTGCCCGGTGAGCTCGCGATCGGCGGCGCCGGGGTGGCGTGGGGATACCTGGGCCGGCCTGCGCTGACCGCCGACCGGTTCGTGCCCGACCCGTTCGGCCCGCCGGGCGCCCGCCTGTACCGCACCGGCGACCGGGTGCGGTGGCTGCGCGGCGGCGGCCTGGAGTTCCTCGGCCGCACGGACGCCCAGGTGAAGATCCGGGGCCATCGGATCGAGCTGGGCGAGATCGAGGCGCGGCTGGTGGAGCACCCGGACGTGCACCAGGCGGCGGTGATCACGGCGGGCGAGGGGTACGACGCCCGCCTCATCGGGTACGTCACCGCCGCACCCGGCCGTGAACCGCACGGCCGGCAGGTGCGCGCGGACCTCGGCGAACTGCTTCCCGGCTACCTCGTGCCGGACCACGTGGTGGTGCTGGAGAGCCTGCCGCTCAACGCCGCCGGCAAGGTCGACCGCCGGCGGTTGCCCGGGGTCGAGGCCGGCGACCTGGAGGTCCGCGAGTACGTCGAGCCGCGCACCGAGGTCGAAGCGGCGGTGGCCGCCACCTGGGCGGACGTGCTCGGTCGGGACCGGGTCGGCGCGCTGGACGACTTCTTCGACATCGGAGGCCACTCGCTGCTGGCCACGAAGGTGGTCGCGCGGCTCAGCGCGGCGCTCGGGCTGGAGGTACCCATCCGCACGCTCTTCCTGCGCTCCACAGTGGAGGAATTCGCGGTGGCCGTCGAGGAGCTGCTGGTGGCGGAGGTATCAATGCTCTCGGACGAAGAGGTGGCGGCCGGGCTGCGCGGCGGCGGGGCGGCGGTATGACCACCCCTCCCGCCGTCGCCGGCCCCCCCCCGCTCTCGGCCCCGCCGGGCCCCCCCCCCGCGCA
>NZ_JAIBNX010000271.1 GCF_026130045.1 Micromonospora sp. CPCC 205371 | reverse complement strand
GCCGCCGCGGCCGCCGCCCGCCCGCCCCGCGCCGCCGGGCGACGCGGCCAGGACCAGGCGGGCGCTGTCGGCGACGACCGCGTACGGCAGCCATGGCGGCGCCGCCAGCGTCGCGAGCGCCTCGCCGGAAGCGAGTGCCGGCAGCCATCGCTCGGCCGCCGGGCCGCCGAGCGCCGCGAGCAGCGCCGGCACCGCGGCCACCGTCTCCATCGCCGGGCCGGGCATCGCGTGGTGCCCCAGCTCCTCGCACGCCACGACCAGATCGGCCGGCTCGGCACCGAGCCCGTCATACTTCTCCGGTACCGCCAGCGCGGTCACCCCCGTGCCGGCGAGCCGCTGCCACACCGCGCGTCCCGGCGCGGGATCGCCCGCCGCCCAGGCACGCGAGGCGGCCGGTACGCCGGACGCGTCGAGCAGGTCGTGCAGCGTCGCGGCGAACCGCGCCTGCTCCTCGGAGAGGGTCAGCTTCATCGCGGCAGCCCTAGCACGCGGTCGGCGACGATGGTGCGCTGTATCTCGTTCGTGCCCGCGTAGATCGGGCCGGCCAGCGCGAACAGGTACCCGTCGAGCCAGCCGCCACGCACCTCGGCGTGGGGGCCGAGCAGGTCGAGCGCGGTCTCATGCAGCGCCAGGTCCAGCTCTGACCAGAAGAGCTTGCCCAGCCTCCCGGAGTGCGGGCCCGCCCGCTGCTCCAGCGCCGCGTAACCGTGCATCTTGTACGCCTGCGCGGCGACCCAGGCGCCGGCGACCCGGCCAGCCAGGGCGCCGTCGCCCGAGTCCCGCCACAGGTCGACGAGGCGTTGCGCGGCCGCCAGAAAGCGCCCCGGGCTGCGCAGCGACAGCCCGCGCTCGTGGCCAGCCGTGCTCATCGCCACCCGCCAGCCGTCTCCGCGCGCCCCGATGACGTCGGCGTCGGGCACGAACGCCCCGTCCAGGAAGATCTCCGCGAAACCGGGCGCCCCGCCCAGCTGCCGTATCGGCCGCACCGTCACGCCGTCGGCGCGCAGGTCGAACATCAGGTACGTGAGGCCCCGGTGGCGCTCGGCTTCCGGGTCGGTGCGGAACAGGCCGAACGCGCGGTCCGCGTATGCCGCGCGGGAGCTCCACGTCTTCTGTCCGAACAGGAGCCAGCCGCCGTCGGTGCGGGTGGCGCGGGACCGGATGGCCGCCAGGTCGCTGCCGGCATCCGGCTCGGACCATGCCTGCGCCCACACGTCGTCCGCGCGCGCCATCCGGGGCAGCAGCCGGTCGCGCTGCTCGGCGGTGCCGTGCGCGAAGAGGGTGGGCGCGAGCAGGAACAGCCCGTTCTGGCCGATCCGCACCGGGCCTCCGGCCGCGTGGTACTCCTCCTCGAACACGAGCCAGTGCAGCGGCGGCGCGTCGCGGCCGCCGTACTCGACGGGCCAGGAGACGGCGGACAGCCGCGCCTCGGTGAGCACGCGCTCCCACTCCCGGTGCGCGACGTCGCCTTCGGCGCTGTCCACACTGGGCAGTGGTGTCGCGGGCACGTGTGCGGCAAGCCACTCGCGTGCCTCCGCGCGGAACGCCGCGGTCTCGGCGTCGACGTCGAGGTTCATGCCCAATCCTTCATGACCGGTCTCGCATGGCGCGCGCGTCCATGCCGGCGAGCGGGTTGCCGGACACCTCGGCGTTGTGCGCGTGTGCGACGTGGTGCAGCCCGAAGACCGAGTCCATTCCGGAGCGCATCCCCATCAGGTCTTCGCACTGGTTGACCGCCCGCTTGGCCAGCGCCAGCCCGAACGGTGGCATTTTCGCGATCCGCTCCGCGAGCCCGAACGTGGTCGCCTCCAGTTCGTCGCGCGGTACCACCCGGTTGACCATGCCGACCTCGTACGCCCTGCGGGCGTCGAACCGGTCGCCGGTGAACAGCACCTCCTTGGCGAAGCGCGGGCCGAGCATCCACGGGTGGGCGAAGTACTCGACGCCGGGGATGCCCATGCGCACCACCGGATCGGCGAAGAACGCGTCGTCAGCGGCGACGATGACGTCGCACGACCACGCCAGCATCAGCCCGCCGGCCACGCAGGCGCCCTGCACCATCGCGATGCTGGGCTTGGGCATCTCGCGCCAGCGGCGGCACATGCCGAGGTACACCTCGACCTCGCGGGCGTACCGGCGGTCGGCGCCGGCCTTGTCGGTGTGGTCCCACCACATCGCTGCCCGCCGCGTGAACGAGGTGTCGACGTCACGGCCGGGACTGCCGATGTCGTGTCCGGCCGAGAAGTGGTCGCCGGAGCCGGCCAGCACGACGACCGCCACGTCGCCGTCGTCGACCGCCCGGGTGTAGGCGTCGTCGAGCGCGTACGTCATCGCGGAGTTCTGCGCGTTGCGGTACTTCGGCCGGTTCATCGTCACCAGCGCGACCGGCCCGCGCCGCTCGTACACCACGACGGGTTCCTCGGACACCTCAGCTCTCCTCCCGCAGCAGGTACTTGAGGACCTTGCCGGACGCGTTTCGCGGCAACTCCGACCGGAACTCCACCTCGCGCGGCACCTTGTAGTTGGCCATCCGCTTCCGGCAGTACTCCAGCACGTCCACTGTCGACAGATCGTGGCCCGGGGCGGTCACCACGTACGCCCGGCCCACCTCGCCGAGGCGTTCGTCGGGCACGCCGATGACCGCGGTCTCGGACACGCCGGGCAGCCGGGCGAGCGTCCGCTCCACCTCGGCCGGGTACACGTTGAAGCCCCCGCAGATGTACATGTCCCCCCGACGGTCGGTGATGGTGAGGTACCCGCGCTCGTCGAGCCGGCCGATGTCGCCGGTGTGCAGCCACCCGTCCGCGGCGGTGGCGGCGGCGGTCGCTCCGGGGGCGGCGGGGTACCCCAGCATCACGCCCGGGCCGCGCAGCAGCCCCCCCCCGTCGCCCCCGACGCGTACCCCGCAGCCGGCGGCCGCCACACCGCACGTGGTCGCCACGGTCTCGGGGTCGTCTCCCGGCCGGCACATGGTGGCGACCACCGCCTCGGTGAGCCCGTATCCGGTGAGCACGGTGTCGATGGCGAGGTCGTCGCGCATCCGTTCGATGAGGACGGACGGCACGGTGGCCGCCCCGGTGACGGCGAGCCGCAGCGTCGACAGGTCGTAATTCTCGCGCTCGGGGTGGTCGAGGACGCTCTGGTATACGGTCGGCGCACCGGGCAGCACGGTGATGCGCTCGGCCTCGACCAGCCGCATGGTGAGCGGCACGTCGAACACCGCCTGCGGCACGATCGCGGCGCCGGTCAGCAGGCACGAAAGGATGCCGGCCTTGAGGCCGAAGCTGTGGAAGAACGGGTTCACCACGAGGTACCGGTCGGTGGGCGCGAGCCCGACCATCCCGGCCCACGCGGCGGCCACCGCGAGCGACTGCCGGTGCGCGCTCATCACACCCTTGCTGCGCCCGGTCGTGCCGGACGTGAAGAGGATGTCGCTGACCTGATCGGGCGTCACAGCGGCGGCGCGCGCGTCGGCCACCCCGGCCGGCACCCCAGCGGCCCGCTCGGCCAGGGCCTCCCAGTCGGTGGTGCCGCCTTCGACCGGTACCCGAATCACAAGCTGGGGAAGGGCGGAGCCTTCGTCGGCCGCGGCCTCGCGCAGGGCACCCAGCCGGTCCGTGCCGAGGAACAGGTCGGCGACCACGATGGCGCGCGCGCCGCTGCGGCGTACCAGATCCAGCGCCTCGTAGCCCGTGAAGCGCGTGTTGATGGGCACGAGCGCGGCGCCGGCGTAGCTGGCGCCCAGCGCGGCCTCGACCCAGTGGTGGGTGTTGGGCGACCAGATGGCCACCCGGTCGCCGGCCTCGACGCCCGCGGCGATGAGCGCGCGGGCGACCGTCCGGACCCGCTCGTGCAGCTCCACAAAGGTCAGTCGCGGCCCGTCCGGCTGCAGCAGCGCGGGAGAGTCGCCGTGGTCGCGCGCCGCGGCGATCAGGGCGGACGGGATGGTGATTGTCACGCACCCTCCCAACAAAGCAAGTGCTTGGTAGGGTGAGCCTACGCGCGTTACGGGAGGTGGCGCCAGTGGACATACACGGCTTCCGGCATGAGGTGCGGGAGTGGCTGGCGGCCAACCTCGACCCCGCGCTGCGCGGCGCCGGCGGGCCGGGGCGCGAGCACGAGGCGTTTGCGGAACGGCTCGCGTGGTGCCGGCGGCTGGCCGCCGCCGGATACACCCGCCTGGCCTGGCCGGAGGCGCACGGCGGTCGCGGCGCGCCACTCGCCGCGCAGGTCGCGTTCCATGAGGAGTACGCCCGCGCGGACGCGCCGGCACGCGTTGACCACATCGGTGAGACGCTGGTCGGCCCGACGCTCATCGCGTTCGGCACGCCCGAGCAGCAACGCCGGTTTCTGCCCGGGATCGCCGCCGTCGAGGAGCTGTGGTGCCAGGGGTACTCCGAGCCGGGCGCCGGCTCCGACCTGGCCGCGGTCTCGACCCGCGCCCGCCTCGACGGCGACGAGTGGGTGCTGGACGGCCAGAAAATCTGGACGTCGCTCGCCCATGTGGCCGACTGGTGCTTCGTGCTGGCCCGCACGGGACCGCCGCCCGACGGCGCGTCCCACCACAGCGGACTGTCCTATCTGCTCGTGCCGATGCGCCAGCCGGGCGTCACCGTGCGGCCCATCCGGCAACTGACCGGTGACTCGGAGTTCAACGAGGTCTTCTTCGACGGCGCCCGCACCGGGCGCGACATGGTGGTCGGCGAGGTGGGCCAGGGCTGGCGCGTCGCCATGGGCACGCTCGCCTTCGAGCGCGGCGCCTCGACGATAGGGCAGCAGATCGGGTTCCGGCGCGAACTGGACGGCGTCATCGCCCTGGCGCGGGAGACTGGCGCGGCGCGCGACCCGGTCATCCGCGAACGGATCGCGAAGGCCTGGGTGGGCCTGTCGGTGTTGCGCAGCCACACGCTGCGCACGCTCGACGGCGCGCCGTCCAGCCAAGACGCGTCGGTCGTGAAGCTGCTGTGGTCGAGCTGGCACCGGTCGCTCGGGGAGCTGGCGATGGATGTGCTCGGCGCCGGCGGCACGACGGCGCGCGGCGGCGCCGGCGAGCTCGACCGTTGGCAGCGCCTGTTTCTTTTCAGCCGCGCCGACACCATCTACGGCGGCTCCGACGAGATACAGCGAAACATCATCGCCACGCGGGTATTGGGGCTGCCCCGATGAACTGGACCTCTGGCGGGAATGGGCGCGCGTTGCTCTCCGGGAAGTCGGTCGTCGTGACGGCCGCGGCCGGCACCGGCATCGGGTCGGCGGCCGCGCGGCGCTGCCTGGAGGAGGGCGCCCGCGTGGTGGTCAGCGACCATCACGAGCGCCGCCTCGCCGAGACCCGCGACCGCCTGACCGAGGCGCACGGTGACCGCGTCTTCGCGGTGCCGTGCGACGTCACCGACGAGGCGGCCGTGCAACGGCTCGTCGACGCCGCCGTCGACCACTGTGGACGGCTCGACGTGATGATCAACAACGCCGGGCTCGGCGGCACCCGCTCGGTCGTCGACATGCCCGACGACGAGTGGGCGCGCGTGCTCGACGTGACGCTCACCGGCACCTTCCGGTGTACCCGGGCCGCGCTGCGCCAGATGATCGCGCAGGGCGGCGGGGGAGCCGTCGTCAACAACGCGTCCGTACTCGGCTGGCGTGCGCAGGCCGGCCAGGCGCACTACGCGGCCGCCAAGGCGGGCGTTATGGCGCTGACCCGGTGCGCCGCCCTCGATGTGGCGCCACACGGCATCCGGGTCAACGCCGTCGCGCCCAGTCTCGCGATGCACCCGTTTCTCGCCAAGGTGACCAGCGACGAGATGCTCGCGCAGCTGGCCGCCCGGGAGGCATTCGGGCGGCCAGCGGAGCCGTGGGAGGTGGCCAACGTGATGGTCTTCCTCGCCAGCGACCTGGCTTCGTACCTGACCGGCGAGGTCATCTCGGTGAGCAGCCAGCACCCTTAGGCGGGGCTGCTGGCGTGACGCGGGGCCGGCTCGGCGACCGGCTCGCGGGCCGGCGCCCGGCCACCCCGGGCCACGAGGTAGCCGAGCACCAGCAGCAACAGCCCGAGCACCGTCAGCCCGATCGGCACCCAGCGGCTCAGCGCCATGAGCATCGACCGGCCGTCGCTGGCCCTGTCCACAATGGTCGCCCGCGTCTCCGGCGTGTACCGGAACACCGCGTCGATGAGGACGGTGCGCTCGCCGGTGTCCGCGACCAGCTCGCGATGCTGCGCGTCCTGGTAGTCGACGACGCTGCCGGTGACCGGCTCCACCCAGAGCGTGCGTGTCGTGCGGTAGCGGATCTCGCCGTCGGTGGCGGTCGGCGCGAACACGCCCAGCAGGCCCTTCACCAGCTCGGGGTCCATGTCGGCCTGCTGCTCCGGCACCTCCTGCACGAACTTGTACACCGTCAGGCCCTCGACCTCCTCGGTGGCCTGGTACTGGATCGGCAGTGGCCGCTTCAACGTGCTGTCGAAGTACTCGTACGTCTTCTTCTCGGTGCCGAAGGGGAACGCGTAGAGCTGGCCGTCGTACGAGATGCTGCCTGGCTCGCACGGCTCCCCGTCGCCGTCGGTGTAGCACTGGCCGTCCCAGTCGACCGCCGCGCCGGTCTTGCGGTCCATCGCGATCCGGCTCTGCGACGCGTTGATGAGCTCGTCGTTGTCGGAGCGTTTGATGGCCTGGTACACCGTCCACACCACGGTCTCGTCGGCCAGGTCGCCGGTCAGCTTCGCGGCCTCCTCGACGTCCGGCTTGATGCCGTTGATGGCCGTCAGATCGCCGCGCTGCACGCCGATCTCAAGCTCGTCACCGGTCCGCTTCGCCTGCACGAACGTCGCGTTCGGCCCGCTCAGCACGGTCTCCGGCGGCTCGAGGTCGAGCGGCATCTTGCTCACCCGCGGCGCGACGACGAAGGCGAGCGCCACCGCGACCACCACCAGGAACAGCCCGGCGCCGAAAAGCACCGAGCCCACGACCCGCTTCATCATCGTCCGCTCCTCTATGTCAACGCTGGCCCTATGTCAGCGCTCGCCGTAAAACGCCGGTGGCGCGTCGCTGCTCTGGCCGCTCTCGGCGTCCTCTGAGGACACCTGGCGCCACACGTCGTCGGCCGACGGGTCGAGCACGCTCGCGAGCGCGGCCACGCCAAGCACCGCGAGCAGCACGCCCACCACCGCCCCGACAACCAGCGCCCTGAACGTTCGCATCGTCACTCCTCACAGCCGTTCGATGATGGACGCCGTCGACATCGCGCCGCCGGCGCACATGGTGACCAGCGCGGTGCTCCGGTCACTGCGCTCCAACTCGTGCAGCGCCGTCGTGATGAGGCGCGCGCCGGTGCTGCCCACCGGGTGACCGAGCGCGATGGCGCCGCCGTTGACGTTGACCCGATCCGGGTCCGGGCGGTGCGCGCCCATCCAGGAGAGGACCACGGCGGCGAACGCCTCGTTCACCTCGAACAGGTCGACGTCGTCGATCTTCATGCCCGCCCGCGCCAGCACCCGCTCGGTCGCGGCCACCGGCCCGTCGAGATGGTAGTAGGGCTCCGCGCCGACCAGGCACTGCGCGACGATGCGCGCCCGCGGTCGCAGGCCCAAGGCCCGCGCGCGGTCGGCGTCCGCGATCAGCACGGCGGCGGCGCCGTCCGAGATCTGCGACGAGGTACCGGCCGTGTGCAGTCCGCCGTCGACGACGGGCTTGAGCCGCGACAGTCCCTCCACAGTGGTGTCCCGCAACCCTTGGTCGCGCGTCACGGTGCGGGTATCGCCGGTCAGCTGGCCCTCCGCGTCGAGCACGGGCGCCGGTACCGCCAGCACCTCGCGGTCGAAGTGTCCGGCCTCCCAGGCGCGGGCCGCGTTCGCCTGCGATCGGGCCCCGAACGCGTCGACGTCCGCACGCGACAGGCCGCGCCGCACGGCGATCCGCTCGGCGGCCACGTACTGGTTGGGCAGGTCGATGTCCCAGGAAGAGGGGCGCGGCATGCCGGCGTCGACACCCAGGTTCGCGCGCAGCGGTACCCGGCTCATGGACTCGACGCCGCACGCGACACCCACCTCGATCGCGCCGGCGGAGATCAGCCCCGCGACCAGGTGGGCGGCCTGCTGCGCGGAGCCGCACTGCGCGTCGAGCGTCAGGCACCCGGCCTGGTGCGGCAGGCCGGCGTGCAGCCAGGCGGTGCGCGTGATGTTGTTGGACTGCTCGCCGCCCTGCGTGACGCAGCCGCCGAGCACCTGCTCGACGGCGGCCGGGTCGATGCCGGCGCGCTCCAGCAGGCCGCGCTGAGCGGCTCCGAGCAACTCGGCCGCGTGCAGGCCGGACAGCCACCCGGCACGCTTGCCGATCGGTGTCCGCGCCGCCTCGACGATCACCGGTGTGCCCACCCGGCGCCTCCTCTGCTAGAACGCGTTCTTATATTTAGCATGCCGCCGCTTCAAGCGCGACACTTCCTGTGTTTGAATGAGACTAGAACCTGTTTCTGTAGAGGACCCCGTTTCTGTAGGGAGCAGCCGTGGGCGAGCCGCGCATTCCCCCAGGATTCGACTTCACCGACCCCGACGTGCTGCACCACCGGGTGCCCCACGAGGAGTTCGCCGAGCTGCGGCGCACCGCGCCTGTCTGGTGGAACAGTCAACGCCGCGGCAGCGCCGGCTTCGACGACGACGGCTACTGGGTGGTGACCCGGCACGCCGACGTCATGGAGGTGTCGCGGGACAGCGAGACGTTCTCCTCTTCAGCCAACACCGCCATCGTGCGCTTCCGCGAGGGCACCACCCGCGACCAGATCGAGATGCAGCGGGTCGTCATGCTCAACATCGACCCACCACACCACACACAGCTGCGCGCGATCGTCTCGCGGGGCTTCACCCCCCGAGCCATCAACGCGCTGCGCGGCGCGCTCGCCGAGCGCTCACAGCGGATCGTGCGCGAGGCCGCTGAGCGCGGCAGCGGCGACTTCGTCACCGACATCGCCTGCGAGCTGCCCCTCCAGGCCATCGCCGAACTGCTCGGCATCCCCCAAGACGACCGGCGGCAGATCTTCGACTGGTCCAACGAGATGATCGGCTACGACGACCCGGAGTACGGCACCGACCCGCTGGTGGCCGCGACCGAGCTGCTGGCGTACGCGATGAAGCTCGCCGAGCAGCGCCAGCAGGAGCCGCGCGACGACATCGTCACCAAGCTGGTCAACGCCGAGATCGACGGCGGGCACCTGTCGTCGGACGAGTTCGGGTTCTTCGTGCTGATGCTGGCCGTCGCCGGCAACGAGACCACCCGCAACGCGATCTCGCACGGGATGAACGCGTTCCTCGACCACCCGGAGCAGTGGGAGCTCTACAAGGCGACCCGGCCCAGGACAGCGGTCGACGAGATCATCCGCTGGGGCACGCCGGTAAACGTCTTCCAGCGCACGGCGACCGTCGACACGCGGCTCGGTGGGCAGGACATCAAGGCCGGCCAGCGGGTGGCGATCTTCTACGGCTCGGCGAACTTCGACGACGAGGTGTTCGAATCGCCGCACAAGTTCGACGTGACCCGCAGCCCGAACCCGCACCTGGGGTTCGGTGGCAGCGGCGCACACTACTGCCTGGGCGCCAACCTGGCCCGGCTGGAGATCGAGCTGATGTTCAACGCGATCGCCGACCAGATGCCCGACATCCGCCGGCTGGAAGACGCCCAGCGGCTGCGCTCGGGCTGGCTCAACGGCATCAAGGAACTCCGCGTCCAGTACGCCTAACCCCCGCCCCACCCCGCGCGGGCCCCCCCCTAAGGCGCGGGGCGCCCCCGTCCCCGCCCTCCGCGTGCGGTGCGCG
>NZ_JAIBNX010000270.1:4757-9824 GCF_026130045.1 Micromonospora sp. CPCC 205371 | reverse complement strand
GGGGGCCGCGCGCGCCCGCGTCCGGGTGGCCGGCGGGGGCCCGGGGGTGTGGCGCGGTGTGCGGCGCCGGCGCCGCGCGCCGATCAAGGACGTTTGCATGGATCAAGGGCGAATGCACGCGGTTGGATCTCTTTTCCCCGTGCATTCGCCCTTGATCGGCGGGGGAGAGGGCGCTCGCGCGGCGCCCCGGCCGCGCCCCGCGGGCGCCGCGCGTAAGGGTTAGATCGTTACGCCGTCTACCTGGATGGTTTGGACCGAGGCGGCTGGGAAGGGGACGGCCACCCGCTTGGCGTTGACGCGCATGTCCTGGCGGGCGGTGTAGCGGTCGCTGGCCGCTGGCACCGTCGTCCAGCGTGGCACCACCCCGCCCGAGCCTCCCGTCACTTGGCCGAAGCGGGTCAAGTCGAACGTAAGCGTCTGGGCGGCGCCGGTGTTTACCGCGACGATGACCAAGCGTCGGGCGGCCGGGTCGTAGCCCGCCGCCGCGTAGCCGACGCCGGTGTCGATGATGCGCATGCCGGGCCGGATGTGCCGGGTGAACTGGGCCAGCACGTAGTACTTCGGCGTCACCGCGCCGGGCCGCAGCGTGTTGAAGTCGTACGCGATGGCCGCCCAGTTGGAGCTGGGGTCCATTACCTGCCAGTAGCACCACGCGGTCGGGTGCAGCCAGCGCCAGTCCAGGCACAGGTTGCGCGCCGTGGTGATGCCGGTGCCGTCGTTGTCGCGGGCCGCGGCGCCCGGGAGGACCTCGCCGGCCCCCCGCCCGGGGTTGTAGGGCAGGCCGGGGCGCCCCCCGGAACCCTGGTACCCGTGCACGTTGATCTGCCGCACGAGGCCCCTCGTGGTGGCGTCGAAGCTGTTCCAGGTGCTGACAGCCTGGTCGTAGAGCGACTCGTCGGAGGCGGAGATCATTATCCCGCCGAGGCCCTGCCGGTCCAGCTCGGTGCGGAGGTGGGCGAGGACGCTGCGCTGCGTGGTCGGGTCGATGTGGCACCCCTCCTGGGTGCCCGTGGCGGTCCACCAGTTCGCGGACGGCTCGTTGAACGGGTCCACGGTCCGGAAGGTCACGCCCCAGTTGTCCCGCGCCCGGCGGGCGGTCGCGGCCAGGTGGTGGGCGTGCTGGCGGTGGTTCCAGGACTGGAGATTGAGGCCGCCGTTGGCCGCGCCGGACGGGTTGTGGTTGAGGCACATCCACCACATCGGGGAGTTCGCGAACAGCTCGGCCATCGCGCCGCGCTGGACCGCCTTGGTGAGCGCGGCGCGCTGCTTGGCGTCGACGTTCCAGTTCCACGCGGACGACGCCGGGTCCTCGTTGCGCCAGTCCAGCCAGAAGCCCTCGATCTGCTTGAACCGCGGGATGTTCGGCGACGCGACCATCGTCGCGCCCTCCACGCTGTTCCAGCTGCAGGCTCCCAGGTTGTAGCGCGCGATGTTCATGCCGAGGCCGGGCAGCGCGGTGCCGTTGTAGGTCACCGATTTGGTGGTGAACCAGATGTCGGCGAAGTCGTCACGATCGCCGAAGACGTTCGCCCACCAGGCCAGTGACGTGCCCCAGCCCTCCCACACTCCGTAGTCCGCGGCCGGGTTGATCGCGATAGTGGCGTCGGCGCGGGCCGTGCCGCTCGCGAGCGCGCTGCCCGCAGCGCCAGCGCCCGCCGCGGCGAGCAGGGTTCTGCGCGTGACCATGTGTCCTCCACGTATAGGCGAACATCACTGAAGCCCCGTGGAGGCAGTCTCATAGCCGCAGGTCAATCTGTCAACAGGGGTTTGAAAAAGGGTTAAGAGAAACCACACCTAGTCACGGCCCGCGGGTCGGAGGTGGCCGGCACCACGCCCTGGGGAAGGGCGATTACCAGGACGGTTACGGTCCGGATGACGGGCGCGTCCAGGCTGCCGGCGGCCCACCAGGCGGCGAGCGTGATGACCGCTGTGGACAGTGCGCTGCGGGAGTGCCCTGTGCCTGGCCGATGGTATTCAGCTCCTCGCGCTGTGTACGGAAAGTCGTTGCCTGGTAACCGGATTGCCCTCGCGATGCCGGGTTGTACCAGGGGGTATGCTTTTGCGGGCCATCGCGGAGGGCACCGTCAGCTAACCCCGGCCGGCGGTCGACGAAAGGATGGGTATGACGGTTGCCGTACGGCGCTGGTTCAGGTTCGTTGCGAGCGCGATCGCCGGAGCGGTCCTGGTCACGGCGGTCCCGACAGGCGTGCAGGCGCAACCGGGCGACCCGTCAGGCGTGCAGGAAGAGGCCCCGCCGCTGCTGAGCGAGGTGCTCGCCAGCACCGGAAAGCGGTACGCGCAGGCAAAGACCAAGCTGGACGCTTCCCGCCGCAAGCAGCTCCAGCTCAGCGTCGAGGTGACCCGTGCGGAGCACCAGATCAGAGAGCTGGCGCCCCAGGTCGCCGAGGTCGCCGCCGCGTCGTACCGGATGGGCAAAATCGGGCCCGTGTCGGCCTTGCTGGAAAGCTCCGATCCCAACGGCTTCATGGAACGCGCGACCGCCCTCAGCGAGCTGAACATGGTCAACGACCAGAAGCTGCGCGAGCTCACCACGGCCCGCCAGCGCGCCGTCGAGGCCAAGCAGGCCCTAGACGCCGAGGTCGCCGAGGAGCAGCGGCAGCTGGCCGTCATCGCCAAGCAGAAGAGGGAAGCCGAGAACTCGCTCTCGCTCGTCGGCGGCAAGAGCCTGACGAACGGTATGGTCAGCGCCACGTCCGCCGTGGCCGCGGCCGCGCCGCGCGCCTCGGACGGTTCCTGGCCGGACGAGTCGTGCAGCGTCGACGACCCCACGACCGGTGGGTGCATCACCCCACGCACGTACCACGCGTACAAAGAGGTGAAAAAGGCGGGCTTCAACCGATTCGTGGGCTGTTACCGGTCGGGCGGGCCGTACGAGCATCCCAAGGGTCGAGCGTGTGACTGGTCACTGCAGAACAGTGGCTTCTCCAACGCGCACACGCGAGACCAGCGGCTGTACGGCAACAACCTCACCGCGTTCCTGGTGCGCAACGCCGAGCGGCTCGGCATCATGTACGTGATCTGGTACGCACAGATCTGGTTGCCCGCGACCGGATGGAGGTCGTACAGCGGGGCGAGCGCGCACAAGGACCACGTACACATGTCCGTGCTCTAGCCCGGTTTGGCGGGTGGGGTGCGGCGTGACGCGGAGGGCGCCGCTGGCGCCCGGCGTGGGCCGCGCCGATCAAGGGCGATTGTGTGGATCAAGGGCGAATGCACGCGGAATTGAGATCGAATCGCGTGCATTTGCCCTTGATTGGCGGGGAGGCGGGGGCGGGGAGAGAGCGCGCGGCCGGGAGGGCGCGTGCGGTGCTAGGGGAAGGTGTGGGCTGGGCCGCGGACGGTGACGGTCACTTCGTCGCCGGTGGCGACCGCCGGGGTGGTGTCGAGGACGCGGGCGGTTACGCGGGTGCCGTCGGCGAGTTGGAGCTGCACGAGCGCGTCGTGGCCGTGGAAGTCGTGCCGCACGACGGTGGCCGGCACGCCCCCGCCGTTGGCGGATATCCGCAGTTGCTCCGGGCGGAGCAGCACCGTGTGAAGGCCCGCCGGTGCGGGGCCGCGCAGCGCGATCCGGCCCAGCGCCGTCGCCGCGCCGGCATCGTCCACTGTGGCGGCCAGTAACACGGCCTCGCCGACGAAGCCCGCCACCCAAGGGTTGGCCGGCTCACGGTACACGGCGGCGGGTGGTCCATACTGGACGATCTGGCCGGCGTTCATGACGGCGACCCGGTCGGCCATCGACAGCGCCTCGCCCTGGTCGTGCGTGACCAGTAACGCGGTGGCGCCGTCGGTGTGCAGGGCCTGCCGCACGTCGCGGCGTACGTCGGCGCGCAGTCCCGCGTCGAGAGCGCTGAACGGCTCGTCGAGCAGTACCAGCGGCGGGCGCGGTGCGAGCGCGCGGGCCACCGCGACCCGCTGCTGCTGGCCGCCGGAGAGCTGGTGCGGCATCCGGTCGCCGTACCCGGGCAGCCCGACGAGCGCCAGCACCTCGTCGACGCGGCCGGAGCGGCGGGCCGCGCGGTCCAGCCCGAACCCGACGTTCGCCGCCACGCTCAGGTGGGGAAACAGTGCGCCCTCCTGGGGCACGACGGCGACCCGGCGGCGGTGCGGCGGCACGTGCAAGCCGGCACCGGCCACCCGGCGGCCGTCTACGGCGATCGATCCACCGTGGACATGCTCGAACCCGGCGACGCAACGCAGCAAGGTGGTCTTGCCGCAGCCGGACGGGCCGAGTACCGCCACGAGGGTGCCCGCGGGGACGTCGAGGTCGACGCCGTCGAGGGCGACCACGTCTCCATAGGACTTTCGCACGTCGGCGACCGACAGCATCACACGCCTCCCCGGACGCTCAGGAACCAGGTGGGCACCGCGGCGAGACCGACCAGCAGTGCGGCGTAGGGAGCGGCGGCGGCGTACGAGGCGGTGGAGGTGTGCGTCCACAACTCGGTGGCGAGCGTGTCCATGCCTGTCGGGCGCAACAGCAGCGTCGCGGGCAGTTCCTTCATGCAGGTGAGGAACACGAGCGCCGTGCCGGCGGCGATACCGGGCAGGGTCAGCGGCAGGGTCACGGTGCGGAAGACCTTCGCCGGGCCGCGGCCGAGCGACCGGGCGACCTCCTCCAGCGCCGGCGGGGACTGCGCGGCCGCGCCCGCGACCGCGCCGACGGCCAAGGGCAGAAACAGGGTCGCGTACGCCAGTGCCAGCAGCCACACGCTCTGGTAGAGCGGGTACGCGACGTTGATGCCGAAGAAGACCAGCGACAGTCCGATGACGACACCGGGCAGGGCGTGCGCCACATAGGTGAGCCGGTCGAGCAGTGTCGCGAGTGGACCGGGTGCGCGCGCGGTCAGCAGCCCTACCGGCAGGGCCAGCACCATGGTGAGCAGTGCGCCGGCCAGCGACACGGCAAGGGAGTTGCCGGCGGCGGTGGCGATCTCGGCCAGCGAGCCGGGCCGCGATACGCCCTCGGCCAGCCGGCGGGCGGGACTCGCCGCCGGTGCACCCGGGGCCAGGACGGGGGCGGGCGCGGGCGCGGCGGGGGGGGGCCGC
>NZ_JAIBNX010000270.1:3903-4747 GCF_026130045.1 Micromonospora sp. CPCC 205371 | reverse complement strand
GGCCATCGCCCCACGCGCAGGGAAAGGCGGATCGGCGGGCGCCCGGCGCCGCCGACCCGGGCGTACCGGGCACCGCGTGCCCGCGTCATCAGCTCGCCGCCGATCAGCAGCACAGTGAGCACGACGAGCACTGTGGACAGCACGAGCGCGCCGGTGCGGTCAAAGCCCACGTTGAACGCTGTGAAGATGGCTCGGGTGAACGTGTCGACGCGGACGATGGAGACGGCGCCGAAGTCGGACAGCACGTACAGGGCGACGAGCAGCGCCCCGGCCGCGATGGACGGGCGCACCTGGCGCAGCGTGACGGAGGCGAAGGTGCGCCAGGCGCCGCGCCCCAGCGAGCGCGACACCTCCTCCTGGGCCGGGTCGCCTCCCGCCAGGGCGGCGGCGACGGGCAGGAAGACGTACGGGTAGGAGCAGAGCGTCAGCACGAGCGCCGCCGGCCAGAAGCCCTCGAAGCGGTCCACAGTGGAGATCCAGGCGAAACCGGCCACATAGGTCGGCACCGCGAGGGGGAGCGCAGCCGCGACGCCGAAGAACCGCCGTGCGGGCAGGTCTGTGCGGGTCACCAGGAAGGCGGCGCCGACGCCGATGACGGTACAGGCTGATGTCACGACCGCGGCGAGTGCGAGGCTGCGGCCCGCGAGCACGGCGACGCGGCGAGTGAACAGCTCGTCGACGATCCGGGACCAGCCCGCCTCGCCGGTGCGTACCGCGAGATAGACGACCGGCACGAGCGCGAGCCCGACCGCGGCGGCCGACGCCACGACGAGCGCCGGTCGGGGCGGGACCCCGCGCGCCCGCCCCCGGCGGGGGGGCGGGCGGCGGGGGGCGCCCGCGGGGG
>NZ_JAIBNX010000270.1:0-3893 GCF_026130045.1 Micromonospora sp. CPCC 205371 | reverse complement strand
CACCCCCGCCGGCGGCGCCCGACGCCACGCCGGGCCCGGTCGGGGGCGCGCCCCGCCGCGCCGCCCAGGGGGCGGGCGCGGCGGCGGGCTGCGTCGTGGTCAGGCCAACCCCGCTTCCTTGATCATCGTCACCGTCGCGTCGAGGGTGTCGAGGTCGTTGAGGTCGATCTTCGGGGCGGCGAGGCTGTCGAGCGCGGGCAGGCCGGGCGCGGTCGGGACGCCGGCGACGAGCGGGTACTCGAAGGTCTCGTTGGCGAAGTAGGTCTGGCCCTCGGTGCTGAGCAGGTAGTCAATCAGCGCCTTGGCGTCCGGGTCGGTGGCGGCCTTCTTGAGCACGCCGACGCCGGCCACGTTGACCAGGGCGCCCGTGTCGCCGTTCGGGAAGAAGTGCAGCTTGGCCTTCATCTGGTCGGCGGTGATGCCCTTCTCCTTGGCCTGCTCGAAGACGTAGTAGTGGTTGACGAGGCCGGTGGGGAGCTTGCCGTCGTTGATTTCCTGGACGATCTGGATGTTGCTCTCCCGGATCAGGGCGCCGTTGGCCTTCAGCCCGGTCAGGAACTCCTTGGCCTTCGCGTCACCGTGCTGCACGCGCAGGGCGGTGACGAACGCTTGGAACGAGCCGTTCGTGGGTGCGACGCCGACCTTGCCGCTCCACTGTGGACCGGTTAGGTCGAATACCGATCGTGGCAGGTCGGCCTGCGGCACCATGTCCACGTTGTACGCGAACACTCGGCTGCGGCCGGTCACGCCGACCCACTCGCCGCTGCGGGCCTGATAGGTGGCCGGCACCTTGGCCAGCACGTCGGAGGGGAGCGGGGTGAACAGGCCGCGCTTGGCGACCGCGCCGAGCGCGCCCGCGTCTTGGGCGAAGAAGATGTCGGCGGGGCTCTTGTCGCCCTCCTCCTCGATCTGGGCGGCCATCTGGGCCGTGCTGCCGTACCGGACCTTGACCGTAATGCCGGACTGCTGCTCGAACTTCTCCAGCGCCGGCGCCACCAGCGACTCGCTCCGGCCGCTGTAGACCGTGATGGTCTTGTCGCCCGGGTCACCGCTATCGAACTCGTCGCCGCCACACGCGGTCGTGGCCCCGGCGAGCAAGGCCAGGGGCAGAATGATCCGTACGCTGCGTAAACTCACGAGTAAGGCATACCTCACTAAGGGTAGCCTTGGCAATCATTCTCCCAGCTCACTATGAGCATCCTCCCAGCTAGCTCCGATCTAAGGTTAGCCTTGCTTATGCTCGGCTCGTGGCACAACCGCGCGTCGAAACCGTCCCATTCGCAGCTAATCTTGCGACTTTTGGCGACCGGGCGGCCCTGATCACGCCGGACGGCACCGTGTCCTATGCCGACCTCGCCGCCCGCGTCGCCGCGACAGCTCGCCGGCTCGGTGACGAGAGGCGGCTCGTGATGCTCGCCGGTGCCAACACCGTCGACGCCGTGGTGGGGTACCTGGCGGCGCTTGCCGGAGGCCACCCCCTGCTGCTCGTCAACGCCAGCGGCGCCGACGACCTGGCGGCGGCGTACGACCCGGACGTCGTGCTACACCCAACTGCCGGCGGGCTCGTCGTCGAGGAGCGGCGCGCCGCCTCCGCCCACGTCACGCACCCCGACCTGGCGCTCCTGCTCAGCACCTCCGGCTCGACCGGCTCGCCCAAGCTCGTGCGGCTCTCCCTCGACAACCTCCAGGCCAACGCCGAGGCCATCGCGGAGTACCTGGACATCCGCCCCACCGACCGGGCCGCCACCACGCTGCCCATGCACTACTGCTACGGCCTCTCAGTGATCAACAGCCATCTGCTGCGCGGCGCCGGGCTCATCCTGACTGAGCTGTCAGTCACCGACTCGTGCTTCTGGGACCTGTTCCGCGCCGAGCGGGGCACCGCGTTCGCCGGTGTGCCATACACGTTCGATCTGCTCGACCGGATCGGGTTCGAGCGGATTCGACTGCCACACCTGCGGTACGTGACACAGGCGGGCGGGCGGCTCGCGCCTGACCGCGTCCGGCGGTACGCGGCGCTCGGCCGCCGCGCCGGATGGGACCTGTTCGTCATGTACGGCCAGACCGAGGCGACCGCGCGGATGGCGTACCTGCCGCCGGAGCTGGCGTCCTCCCGGCCCTCGGCGATCGGGGTGCCGATCCCCGGCGGCTCCTTCCGCCTGTCGCCGCTGCCTGAGGGCGACCCCGGCACGGGCGAACTTGTCTACAGCGGACCGAATGTCATGCTCGGGTACGCCACCTCGCCCGGCGACCTCGCCCTCGGCCGCACCGTCGACGAGCTGCACACCGGCGACATCGCGCGGCAGGCGCCCGACGGGCTGTACGAGATAGTCGGGCGGTGCGGTCAGTTCGCCAAGATACGGGGATTGCGCATCGACCCGCGGCGCGTGGAGGAACTGCTCGACCGGCACGCCATCACCGCGTACTGCGTGGGCGGCGACGACGAACTGCTGGTCGCCGCCCGCGAACCCGCCGACCCGGCGCGGGTGCGGCGGCTCGTGGTCGCCGGCACCGGCCTGCCGCCGGGCGCGGTCCGCGTCGCGGCGGTCGACGAACTGCCGCGGCTGCCGTCTGGCAAGCCAGACCATGCCGCCGTCCGCGGGCTCGCCTTCCCATCAGTGCCGACACCCACCAGCGACCTTTGCGCCCTGTACGCGGAGGTTCTCGACGCCGACGGCGTCACTCCCGACGACAGCTTCGTGAGCCTCGGCGGCGACTCATTGTCCTATGTGGAGATGTCGCTGAGACTGGAGCAGGCGCTCGGCCACCTGCCCCCGGACTGGCACACGTCTCCAATCCGGTCGTTGCGCGCTCCGGCCCGCCCGCACCGCCGCCACGCGCTCGACACGACGGTGGCGCTGCGCGCGGTCGCGATCCTGCTCGTCGTCGGCACGCACGCCACGCTGTTCAATCTCTCCGGCGGTGCACACCTGCTGCTCGGCGTGGCCGGCTTCAACTTCGCGCGGTTCCATCTCACCGCCGCCGGGCGCGGCGAACGGCTACGCCACATCGGCACCAGCATCCGGCGCATCGCCGTGCCGAGCGTCGTGTGGATCGCCGCCGTCACGCTGGCCACCGGACAGTACGGGCTGCCAAGCCTGTTCCTGCTCGGCGGCGTGTTCGGGCCCAGCCCGGGATGGTCCGGGTGGCACTTCTGGTTCGTCGAGGCGCTCGTCTACATCCTCGCCGTCGCGGCCGCGCTGCTCGCCGTGCCGGCACTCGACCGGCTCGAACGCCGCTACCCGTACGGGTTTCCGATCGGCATCCTCCTCATAGGACTAGTGACCCGGTACGACGTGCTGGGCTTGCGGGAGCATTACCATTTGCCGTCGGCCGTGCGCGTCTTCTGGCTCTTCGCGATCGGCTGGGCCGCCGCCAAGGCGGCGACCGGATGGCAGCGGGCGGTGGTCACCCTCGCGGCAATGGTGACGGTGCCCGGGTACTTCGACGACCCGGCCCGGGAAGCGGTGGTGGTCGCCGGGCTCCTCCTGCTGATCTGGGTGCCGAGCCTGCCGAGCATCGGCGTGGTGAACCGGGTCGCGGGGGTGCTCGCCGCCGGGTCGCTGTACATCTATCTGACCCACTGGCAGGTGTACCCCCGCCTGGACCACCACAACGCGCTCCTCGCCGTCGTGGCGTCCCTGGCTGTGGGCCTGGCTTACGCGGCGCTGGTGGCTCGCGCCGTGCCGGCGCTCCGCCGCGCCCGCGCGGCTGCCTCCTCCCGCCGCGCCCGCGCGGCGCCCGTTTCCGGCCGTGTCCGTGCGGCGGCCCTTTCCCGGCGTGTCCGCGCGGCGGCCGTTTCCGGCCGTGTCCGTGCGGCGGCCGCTTCCGGCCGTGTCCGCGTGGCCGCCCTCTCCCGCCGATCAAGGGCAAAGGCACGTGGTTCGATCTCA
>NZ_JAIBNX010000027.1:15079-57432 GCF_026130045.1 Micromonospora sp. CPCC 205371 | reverse complement strand
GCCTGGCCCGCAGCGCCTACTACCGCTGGTTCACCGACCCGGCCGAACGCCGTTTCTATCCCGGGGAAGACCACCCGCACCTCGGCCGCACCCACACGGCCCGCCTGCGCGCGGCGCTGACGACCGGCAGCGACACCCACCGAGCCGCCCGGATCGTCGCCGAACTCCAGCAACGCAGCCCCGAATTCGTCAGCATCTGGCAACGACAGGAAGTCGCCCAGCGCTTCGACGACCACAAGACCTTCGTCCATCCCGAACTCGGCCGCATCGACGTCGACTGCGAATTCCTGTACGCCGAGAACCGCGCGCAAACCCTCATCGTGCTGACCACCCGCCCTGGCACGGAGAGCCACACCAACCTGCAACTACTCTCCGTCATCGGACACCAGCAGCTCACTCCCTGACCGCCGGGTCAAAATCACGCGCCCACCCATCGGTTGCGGTACCCGCCGTACGCGGTCGACGCGCCGTACACCTAGGAGCGGTCTTCCTCCATCAATCCATGAGTAGGGAAACAGACATGACCACCCTCGGGATCATCGGAAGCGGAAACATCGGCACGGCCGTCGCGCGTCTCGCGGTAGCGGCCGGCATTCCCGTCGTGGTGTCGAACTCCCGCGGCCCGCAGAGTCTCGCCGGCCTCCTCGCCGAGCTGGGCCCGCTGGCCTCGGCAGGCACCGTCGAGCAGGCGGCCCAGGCCGGTGACCTCGTCGTGCTGTCCGTACCGCTCACCGCGCACACCGCCGTCCCCGCAGCACCCCTCGCAGGCAAGACCGTGCTGGACACCAGCAACTACTACCCGTCCCGTGACGGCCGGATCGCCGAGCTGGACGAAGACAAGCTCACCACCAGCGAATTGGTTCACCGGCACCTCGATACAGCGCGGCTGGTCAAAGCGTTCAACAACATCCTGGCCCACCACATCCCCCAGTTGGCCCGCCCCTCCGGCGCGGCCGACCGCACCGCGCTGCCGGTCGCCGGTGACCACGCTGAAGCGAACGCCGACGCGGCGACGCTGATCGACCGGCTCGGCTTCGACACCGTCGACGCCGGCCCGCTGACGCAAAGCTGGCGCTTCGAACCAGAAGCCGCGGCCTACACCCGCCTCTACCTCGCCCACCCGGCCACGCCCGCTGAACGGATACTCCAGGCGCCTGGCCGGCCCGTGCCCGCCGCCGAACTGCGACGGGCTCTCCAAGCAGCCCGGCGGGTATCGGTAGCCGACCGCGCCTTCTGACAGACGGCACGACGGTACCCACACGAGGCCCTGCCGCCGGTTACGGCCGCGCGTGGCGGTTCGGCTTTCGATGCGGCTCAGCCACGGAAGCAACGCCGGTCGTGTCCGTGCCGGCGTCCGGTCGGTCGTCTACGGTGCGTTCACGGGCGGCCGGCGCCGGTCTTCAGCGCCCGCAGGTGTTCGACCCTGCGCTCGACATCCCGGCGTGAGTACGAGCCGAGTGCCGGCAGCGGCATGGGATCGGCTCGATCACCGAGTCGTAGGACGGGCGCGTAGAGCGGCATGCCGGCCCGGACATCGACCTGGACGCAATCGATGGACTGGATGGCTGCCCAGGGTGTGATCTGGTCACGACTGTCGAACCTGCGCACACAGACACCGTCTTGGTCGATTGCCAGGCCGAGTCGAAGGGCCCGCCAGATTCCGACCAGGCCACTTGTGACCAGGAGACATCCCAGCGCGATCCCGAACCAGTCGCGCTGGGCCAGCGCGTCGCCAGGGGTGAAGTACGTGGCACCCAGCAGAGCCCACACGGCGAAAATCGCGACCAGGAGCGCGATCTGGACACGTGGCCTGATCACGGTGCGGCTCATGGCTGGACATGCTACGAGTGGTCACGTCCGATCAGCAGCTTGACCGGGCTCCGTCAACCTCGGTCGGCGGGTTCAGAGGTAGGCGATGCCCGTTCTCGACTGTTCTGTACTCGGTATGTTTCGGGCCGCACCGTACGGCGGCTAGTCCGTAGCCGAAAGAGCGCTGGACTGCATGATCAGGCTCACTGCTTTGCCGATGAGCGTGCGTCGACGTCGGCCCATGCCGGGGGTGTTCGCGTCCGCGGCCCCATCGGTGACGCGGCGTCGTGCTGTGGCGCAGGGCGGAGCGGATCGCCGTCGGCGACCGCAGCGCCGCTGTCGAAGGCAGGACGGCGCACCACACCGGGAAACGGGAAGGGTATGGGGCGAGCCGTCCGGTAGGACGGTGGCGAGACGATCGACCAGTCCGCTACATGAGACGACACCCGGCTCCGGGTCCACAGTGGCCATGCGCAAAACCTCGACAGGATCGCCGGTCGGGACGTAAGGCCCGCAGATTGGTCGGGTTCCGGGTTTGCCGCCCGGAGCCACACGAACGACGAGCTCCGGCCACGACCGCATCCGGCGGCGACCGATGTTCCTCAATTCGATCACCCACGCCGGCGGCAACGGACGCTGGCTGACCCACAACTGGGCAACCGGCGCCAGCCACCTGTGGTCCCTGCCCACCACCAGCACCTCAGGAGTAGGTGCACCCAGGACCGGACAAGTAGCCGAACTCAGTGCGCCTATCAATCGACAAACGATGAACGCTCACACCGAACCGTTTTGGGGTGTCAACGGTCAGGACGAAGTGGCTCTGGCACGGTCTCGGTGATCGTGGACGGTCGATGGTAGATCATGCTCCGTGTCCATAGTGGAGCTTCTCGCCGTCGTGTTCCCGCACCTGTCCGGGCTACGCATCACGAACGTGCTGGCCAAGGGCCCGACGCTACGGATACACGCCGAGAGCAGCAGTGTCGCCGCGAGATGCCCGGACTGTTCGACGGTGTCGCGGCGGGTGCACAGCCGGTACGAGCGTCGGCTACTGGACGCGCCGGTCGCCGGGCGGGAGACCGTGCTGCACCTGCGGGTACGGCGATTCTTCTGCACCCTGGCCGAGTGCGTACGCCGGATCTTCGCCGAACAGATCGACGGCGTCACGGTGCGCCACGGCCGGTTTAGCGCGTTGGCGCGGCATGGGATGGAGGCGGTCGCTTTGGCGTTGGGCGGGCGGGCCGGCGCCCGCCTGACCGACCGTCTCGGGCCCTTCGTAGGTCGGATGACGTTGCTGCGGCTGATCCGTGCCCTGCCCGAGCCACCCGTTCCCGCGGTAACAGTGCTGGGCGTCGACGACTTCGCCTGGCGGCGTGGCCACACCTACGGGACCGTGCTGGTCGACATGGCCAGCCGCCGGGTGATCGACGTGCTCGACGACCGGTCCGCCGACAGCCTGGCCGCCTGGCTTGAGGACCATCCCGGCGTGGAGGTGATCTGCCGGGACCGGGCCGGCTGCTACGCCGAGGGCGCCGCCCGCGGCGCTCCCGCCGCCGTCCAGGTCGCCGACAGGTGGCATCTGCTACACAACCTGTCCGACGCGGTGAACAAGGCGATCGGCCATCACCGCCGCTGCCTGCAGCCGCCGCTCGAACCGCCAGCCCCGGCCGACTCGACACCGGTGCCCCAGCCGACGCCGGAAGGGCTGCGCCAGCAGCGCACCCGGACCCGGCACGCCGACATCCACGCCCTGCGTGAGCAGGGCGTCGGTGTCTACACGATCGCCCGCCGGCTCGGCCTGGACCCCAAGACCGTGCGCCGCTACGCCGACGCCGCCACCGCAGAGGACCTGCTCGGCCCGAACGGCACCGCCCGGGACAGCATCCTCGACGGGTTCAAGCCCTACCTGCACCAACGCATCGCCAAGGGAGTGGTTGGCACAAACCAGCTCCTGGCCGAGATCCGGGATCGCGGCTACAAGGGTGCAGAGCGGACCCTGCGCCGCTGGTTGATCAGCGTCCGGGGCCGCAATACGCCGGCGCCGGTACCAGCTGCACCGCCACCGACCCGGGACATCACCGGCTGGATCATGCGCCCGATCGACAAGCTCACCGAGGACCAGCAGGCCGAACTCGAGCGTGTGTGCGGTCTGTGCCCTGACCTGGCCGCCATCCGCGACCTGGCCCGTGGGTTCACCGATCTGGTCCGCACCCGCGGCGGCGACCGCCTGGCCACCTGGGTCGAACAAGCCGAACACGGCACCATCGCGGAGATCCGCTCGTTCGCTTCCGGTCTGCGCAAGGACTGGGACGCGGTCAAAGCCGGCCTGACCATGGCCTGGAGCTCCGGCGCGGTCGAAGGCGCCGTGAACCGCATCAAGATGCTCAAACGGCAAATGTATGGCCGCGCCAACCCCGACCTACTCCGCCGACGCGTCGTCCTCGCCGACTGATCGACCGTCCACGATCACCGAGACCGTGCCAGAGCCTTTGGTTGTCCGCTCGCATGGGGGATGGGCGCCGTTCCCCATCTGTTGGCTGGGCGTGGGTGTCGGTCCTCACATTGCCCCTCCGCTACCGGGGTCATCCCAGTAGCCGGCCGTCGGCCCTGGATCTGAGCGGTAGCTACCATCGTTGTCGCCGTCGTCGGGACGCCCCCGCGACCTCACCCACGACATCGTTGCAAGTACGACAAGCGCAAGTAGGAACACGCCGCCGACGATTACGCCAACGGTCTCCATCGTCGAGGCCACGGGCGAAGGCTATCTGAGACGCCCGCGCTGGCTCCGGCAAGAGCCCCGTGGCTTGTCCCCTACGGCGACGGTTGACCAGAGGCAGGCCGGGCGAGGTGCTCCCGGACGAAAGCGGCGACCTCTGCGGCAGTCTCGGCCGGCATTTCCGTGAGCGGAATGGCCACAATTCCGCTGCCACCCAGACGCGCCACCAGCAGGCCCGGTATCTGGTGCCAGGGGTACTCGGCGGCGCCCTCGCGCTCGCCATCGGGGCCCTGACCCTGCTCCGATCCCGCCGCGGTCTGGCGGACGCCCATCGGCGATCGAGCTTGTAGGCGGTGGCTCGATCGCCGGTGTCGCCCTTGCCACCGGGGAGGCGTTCACGGCCCCGCGCCGACTGCCATGACCGTCGGCTGGCAGCAGCGCCGGTCGTCGAGTTCGTCGTAGCACCACAAATCTTCGTCGGGCCAATACCAGCGGACGTACACGACCACGCTGCCACGTCGGCTACGTGTGCAACAGGACCGCCGACTCGCCCTGATTTGCTTGATGTTAGTTCGTTCAATCGACTGTCAGTAGGCGTGAGCGGCTGGGGCTATCGGGGGTCGTCGGTTTGCCAGGGGTAGAGGAACTGCTCGGGTTGGAGGTTCCACGTTTCCGGGGCGGCGGTGAGCTGAGCCTCGCCGGTGACAGTCGCGGCTTTCACAAGCTGTGCGCCAATGTCGTAGTCGAAGCCGGCGATGTGGTCGGCGTCGTAGTCCCAATGTTCAAGCTTGAACGTGCGTCCCCGTCCGGGCCTGCGTCGCGATCGTTGGTGGTCCCGATGGGGCGGATGTCAACGAACGCTCGCCGTCCCGGCTGGCCCGCGGCCACCTCGGTGACCAGGCGTCGTCCTAGGCGAAGCGCGTTGAGCTTGTCGGTGGGCCATCGCGTCGTGTGGTCGTCGCGGGTCGTACCGGGTCCGCCGTTTTCACCGGTCGGCCTCGTCGATCCACTCCATGGTCGCTACCAGGTCGTCGCGCGGTGGAACGCATGCCGCCTCCAGCAACGCCGCCTCCCTCGTCGCCTGCATGATGGCCGGCCATGGCCCGTTCCAATCCACCTTTTGGTCGATTCTGTCGTGGTGCTGCCAGAAGGCGCCGCGGTCGGTGACCTGCCACACCTGGAAATACAGCACCGCCTGACGGTAGTCGGCCAGCTCGGTGATGACCTGCTGCAGCCGGACGGCCGGCCACGCCTGCTCCAGCCATGGCGCCGACACGCTCAACGCCCTGGTTGCCGGCGGCAGCACGGCACGGCGCGCCCCTAACGCGGTCAACGCATGGCGAATGGCCACGGCCTCAGAGCAATCCGGTCCATCGTCGGTGCCGCGCTGCCGCCGATTGGCTGCCTGCAAGGCAGGTACCGCGTGCCGCACATCAAGGTCAGCCAACGCCCACGCCGACCACTCACGCACGGTCTCGTGCTCGCTGCCGAGCAGCTCGACTAGGACCGGTCCTGCGGCCGGGTCGCCGTGGTGCTCGAAGACCTCGATCGCGCAGAGCTGGCCGTATCGGCGCATCGTCGGCACCGCGGCCAGCAACGGGCCCACGACACCCGCGCCGAGGGCCATGAGCGCGGCCTTGGCATCCTCGGCGACGTCCGTCGCGTCATCGTCCAGTAACCCGACGAGGCGCACGATGTCTCCAGCCACACCCGCGGAGTCTGCCGTGCCTGCACTCCAGGAGCCAGCGAAATCAAATACACCCTGACCTCCAAACCATGTGCTCAGTACATCGGTGTCGAGGTCGTTCTGGTTCACTCGCCTTGTGGTGAGCACCGATGCGCTGATCCGGCGCTGCGACAGTGGCGGATGGATCACCCGGGCCTGGTCGCCGCCGCCACCGACCGTGACCTGGTATGCGCACATCTGCTCGGGTACGCCGCCGGTCGCGCGAACGGCTACCTGTACGGCGATGCCGCGGACGGCGACCTCCACCTCACCGACCCCGCCAGCCGGGAACGGACAATGACGGCGTTGGTCGCGATCGTCCGCGAGGGTGTGCTGCCCTGGTTCGCCGAGGCCAGCGATCCGGACACGATCGTGACGTCCCGAGCAGCCGACTACACCAGCGACCCGGTCGCGATCGCCGAATGGCTGGCCAGCCGCGAACGCCTCGACCTGGTCGACGCCTAGGGCCAACGGTTCCAGGCCCGCCACCCCGGGACCAGCAACGGCTGGGGCCGCGGAGCGGCCGCGGCCAGACACGGCGACCGCAACCCGAACAACGGCGACCTGGTGATGTCGATGGGCTGGTCGATCACCACCCTAACCGCCCCCTGAAGCGACCGGCCTCGGTCATCAGGTATCCGTAGCCGCTCTGCGCAATGTCATGCCGATGAGCGCGTAGCTGATCAAGGACGCTAACGTGCCGATGCAAGTCACCGCGTCGACACTTTGCAGTGTGTCCACCCTCGATCTCTGAGAGGCGCGCTATCGAGACGCGCTGTTGTGTTGACCTATGGGACTGTCGAAGACGATGCGTCTCGAAGTTGACGAACACCCATGTGAGCCGTGACTAGGCTCCACAGCCTGGTTGGCCCCAATCCGAATCTGATCATACGTACAGAGTGAGACTTTCGGCTGGTCATGAGCGACTCACAACACGGTTAGAGTCTCCTGCGGGCGGGTAGCTGTGGCGCGGTTGCCCCAACAATGCCATTCTGTTGACCTGCAGCCTGGCCAGATGGGGGTCCTGCTCAACTGAACGCCCATGCGCTCAGGCTGCGGGCAGTAGCGCACATTTGAGGTGACCACAGATTGCGGCGATCGGCTTGGCGTAGGACGTTACTCATTTCCCTGATAGTAATGACGATTCCTGTTGGATGCAGTGACTCGGACGCGACCATCAAAGATGAACCAGGTCATGTAGTCGCAATCAACCTTAGCGATGGCAGTAAGTTGGCAGTCGTATCGAAAGGGCCGGTCACCACTGGAACGGTCGACGTATCCGGCTTGAACGTGGACTTAAAGTGCGCCCAAAAGCTCCGATTCTCCTCGCCGGAGGAGGTCCGGACGACGCTCTTGAGAAAGGGCTGCGCTGCGATCGTCGATTCTACGGTGGTGGCAGAGAACGAAGCAGAGGATGCCGCCAAGAAAGATCGCATAGGTCGGTGGGATCCAGGCGTCTGGACGCGAGCCAAGTGGTTTCTGGAGCGGAACTGGATAGACGTGACAGGAATCGTCCTCGGTATCCTTGGCCTCACTTGGATCGGTAAGCTTGCCGCTCGCCTTTGGGCTCGAAGAAACGAGAGGCGCGCACACGTCATCCTGCTCGGCCTTCCCGGTTCAGGTAAGACCGATCTATGGATAGCTTGGCGGGACGATAGTGCGCCACGATCCGACTCGGCGCCGACTGTCGGGGTAAAGAGGAGCTCTGATCTGACGCCGGTAATATATGGTAAATATACACTTATGCCACGCGTCGTGGACGCGGCCGGAAGCGAGCCATGGCACGTCATCAACCAGTTGAACGATGCTCCGTGGCGATCGAAGCGAATACTCGTCTTTGTTGTTGGACCACGCCCCGAACCGTCGTCGAACTCCCACGCCTTCAGTCACGACTACGTTGTTGAACAGAAGGGCTACGCCAGCCTTCCGCGTGCAGTGTTAGGCAGCAACTCCCTGTACAAGAAGCCACATCTTGTAGTGATGTTCGCGTCAAAGTTTGACCTGGTCTCAAATTCTCCACCTGGTGATACGAGTTCCCAAAATGCTCGCAGTCAGGTTGATGATACGTTCCGCGAGCATCGGAATCTACTTCAAAACGTATGCAAGAGGCATGGCATTCCTTTCGTATGGATAGTGGGAAGTGCTAAGCGCGGATGGGGCGTAGGTGAATTGCGTGACAGTATCCGAAGGGTGGTGTCAAAATGATTGCATCGCAGGTCGAAGGTACAACCAGACGAGGCCCTGCTCGTCGTCGCGATTGGATAACGCCGGTTGTCTTCGGATTCTCTCCGGGCGTACAAAACAGTTTAGCCGCAGGGGCCATCAGTGACCTATCCGCCACGGACCTTCGGCGCCTGCACGAATGTTCGAGCATCACTGCGTCCGAGGCCGGAAATATCAAATGTCCCGTGGGGATTATATCGCGATCGAGAAGCCTAACAATCCTCCTTGTAAGCGTTCCGGTCGATGTGACTGAGGCTTCATCGGGCCGCACCGGCCTTTCTGTCACTATTGGAATGGTTGCTAAGTCTCTCCCATCCGTTCATGCGTGCGTTCAGGTCATGACTGCAACCATTGCGGCCCTGGCGGACTGGGTGTCGAAGCCGCGTCTCGAATTCCAGCTGGTGACGGCCGCTGTGGCGACTAGGCTGCAAAGCTCGCTGGATGCCGATAGTATGTCCTCCCTGGAACTGGCGCTGGCGCGGATATCGTGTGCCTACTCCAGGATTCTCGGCTCTAAAAGTAGAATTCGACCTAGCGACCTCATTGATCCTTCTCTAGATGAACCGGTATTCCTTCTCACGTACGAGTTGGCTTCCATCCGGTGGCCCATGGGTCGCAACCATGTCGCATATTGGTTGACAATGTCGTCATTCGTTCATCTCGTTGATCGCTTTCGGAACATCGCGGCACACCGATTCGTTGGATCTGGGACAATCGTGTGCTGTCGATTCAAGCCGGAGCCAATGCCAAGAACCGGAGGCGTGCGTTAACGCCTTGCGCGAAGATAACCCGAGGATGATCGGGGATCCATACGAAAACGGTGCACTCGTCGGTGGCTGTCCGGGCTGACATGCTCGATTGGACGGTAATGCCGCGTTTATCCTCCAGTCACACTGTCATGCCGCGATCCGCTCGTCATCGACGGTTAAGTCGGACGGCACAGCCAGCGTCTGGGCCTGCCGATGAGCATGCCGGTGGAACCCCGAGCCATCCGACCGAGTAGGTGGGCGATGATCGCGGGTTCGCACGGGTACCTTCAGGGCGTGACAGCGCGTTTCCAGCAGGCGATGAGGCTTATGCGTCGCCGCGACCCGCAGGCCCGGGAGGACGGCTTCCACCTTCTCCTGCCGCACGCTGCCGAGCATGTCGACGAGTTGATCGCTGAGTTCGCTGAGTTCGCTGAGTTCGCTGAGTTCGCTGCCGAGCACGACGATCACGACCTGCGATGTTGGCTTCTCGAACTCATCGGGCAAGCCCGCTCGGAGGCGGCGTTGCCACTGCTCGTAGAGCAGCTGCACGGACAGGACCCATCGCTGCGCACGTGGGCAGCCCACGGACTGGAGTCCCTCGACACCAAGGCAGCACGCCAAGAACTGTGGAAAGCGCGAGCAAACGGGTTGAACCTCTAACCAACCAACCAGTTTTGGGCTCCCCTCGACCTAACATGGCGCGAAGCGCTCGCAGGTGCGTGGCGATCTTTGGCTGGAGGTCAGGGCGCCTCACAAGGAGTGCGATCGGTGCTGTCCCGCAGTCGCTTGTTGATCAGTCGAACCAGTTGAACAGGGCGTCGCCGATTCGGGCTGGGCGGTGGTAGGTGATGTCTTTGCACTCGCCTGGGGTGAGGGCGGTGGCGTCGCGGTCGGTTAGCGGTCGTTCCAGTTCGGCCGGTTCGGCCACATGGAGGCCGGCGTCGGTGAACAGGTCGCTGCCAGGCACGGTCCAAAATGCGGTGGTCACGGCATCGGGATCGGTGTCGTCCGCGGCTGCCACGAGTAGGGCGGCGGCGTTGAGCAGCAGCCGTAGCCGGGTGCCGTCCGCGGTGGTCATTCGAATCCGGTAGTGGTTGCGCCCGACCGTCGGGTGCTCGACCCCTGCGGCGACCGTAGCGCCGGTTTCGCGCGCCGCCTGGTGCACGGCGGAGATCCACATTGCGTAGACGGCGGCGTCCGTGCGCGGCGTCGTCACGCCCGGTGCCAGTGTCGGGCTTGGCAGGCTGTAGGGGTGGATCGACGGCTGCTCGATGACGATGACCTCGCACGGTCGGCGGTGGTGGCCAACTGTGCCATGAACCGGGAGCGGCAACTGGTCGGGGTCAACAGCTATACGCGGGAGCTTGGGTTTTATCCGCTGGAGCGGATCCGTGTCCGGGCGGCCCAGGGCCAGCATGGTGCCTGGCTGGATCTGTGTTGCGGCACCGGCCGGGCACTGCTACAAGCGCGCCCCCCGACGCACCGCGGCGGCCGCCGCAACAGGGACCCGCTGGTCGGCGTGGACCTGGTCGACTACTTCGATCCGATACCCGGCACAGACCTGCCTGTGGAGTTGGTATGCGCGTCGGTCACATCCTGGACGCCGGCGCGGCGGTTCGATCTGATCACCGGCGTCCATGGCCTGCACTACGTCGGCGACAAGCTCGCCGCCCTCACCGGTGCCGCGAGCTGGCTCACCGACGGCGGCCTGCTGGTCGCCGACCTCGACCTGGCCAGCATCCGGTTGCCCGACGGCCGACCGGCAGGGCGTGCGCTGGCCGGCGCGTTGCGCCGGGCCGGATTCGAGTACGACCCGCGTCAACGCCGGATCAGCCGCACCGGCCGGCAAGACCTGACGCTGCCCTACCTCTACCTCGGCGCCGACGACAAAGCCGGACCCAACTACACCAACCAACCGGCGGTGAACTCCTACTACGAGCCGCTATAGCCCGCGACCTTCTGGCTCTTGAAGATCACGACGGCTCCGCGTGCGCCATCATGCCGAAGAGCGGGTGTTGGAGCGCCGGAATCTCGACGCCTTCGGGGCGAGGCTCATCAGCCTGGAGGCGTGGAGCGGGTTGGGTCTGCCCGGGGTCATGTGATCCGTCATGCTGTGCACGTGAGTAGTCCTGTCGTCGCCGCTGGACGACGACACTCGTTGGGGCTGTGTGCCGACGGCACCGTGGTTGCGGCCGGCACGGGGACGTCCGGTGAATGTCGGGTCGAGGACTGGGTCCAAGTGGTCGCCGTTGCGGCGGGCAACGTGCATGCGGCGTCGAACACTGGACGGTCGCACAGCGTCGGCCTGCGCGCGGACGGATCCGTGATGGCGACGGGGTGGAATGGTGACGGGCAGTGTGACGTCGCGTCATGGCGCGGCGTGACCGGTGTCGCCGCGGGCTGGCGCCGCACCTTGGGGCTCGTTGGTGACGGCACCGTGCTGGCCGCGGGACGGGTCCGCGAGGGGGCGTGCGACGTGAGCCAATGGCGTGAGGTTGTCGCGTTGGCTTGTGGCGACTGGCATTCGGTGGGCCTCAGAGCCGATGGGACCACCGTTGCCGTGGGGAACGATCGCCGCGGGCAGTGCACGGTCGACGCGTGGCGTGACGTTGCCGCCGTCGCCGCCGGCTACCTTCACACAGTGGGTCTCACCAACGACGGACGCGTCTTGGCGGTCGGGGATCGATCGACGGGCGCCTGTGACGTCGGTGCTTGGCGGGACGTCGTGGCAGTGGCGGCTGGGAGCTACCACACCGTCGCAGTCACCGCAGCTGGCCGAGTCGTGGCCGGAGGCGGCAACGATTCCGGCCAGTGCGACGTGGCCGACTGGCGCGGGATCGTGGCCGTGGCGGCCGGGTCCGCACACACTCTCGGACTGCGCGCGGACGGAACTGTTGTCGCCGCCGGGAACAACGAGCATGGTCAGTGCGACATCACCGGCTGGGACGCGATCCGGTCGCCTGACTAGCCGCTGCCTGGAGGTTTGCTTTGCCGCCGGTCCTGGGCCGACGAAATCCTCATCTGCCGCGATCCAGTAGCTACACACTGTCACGAGCGGCAGAATGCAGCTGGCGCACGAACATGCTTGCAGCGGATAGTGCGCGTGGTGACGAGGCTGGTCCAGCCGTTAGATACGGGGCTGCCTTGTTCGAACGGCGGTGTGTTGTGGCTGTGGGTAACGGCGGGGGTTGGGCTTGCCGCTGCCGGTCACAATGCGGCCAGGGGTGATCATATGGAGATTCTTCTCTTCGTCGGCCTGATGGTGGGGGTGGTAGCCGCCGCGGCTGTTGCGGCGCGAGGACCGGGACGGCCTGCTTTTCGCCGTCGGTATGACTACGACGTTGGTGTGGAGACCGAGCCCCGCGGCGATGGTGGTCCGACGGCTGGTGCCTCGTTCTACGGCTATGGCGATGGCTACGGCGGTGGTAGCGACGCTGGCGGCTTCGGCAGTGGCGGTGATGGTGCAGGGGGTGGTAATGGGAGCTGAGCAGGATGCGCGGCGGGGACAGGCGGATCCGGCGACGCCGTACACGGCCGGCATGATCGGTGGTGAGGTGAGTGGCGGGGTGTTGGTGACCGAGGTTGCCTATTTGGCTAGCGGTCGTTGGGCGGCGGTCCGGGCTGGCCTGGTCATGTTGTATGCGCGAGGGCTGCTGGAAGCCGGTCGGCGTGGCCGGATTGGACGGGTTGGTAGTTCGCCGCGTACCGGGGAGCCGTTGGAGCGGGCGTTGTTCGCCTCTTTGCTCGGTTGGAGCGGAGCGCGCGAGGTGGGGCAGAAGCCTCGGGTGCTTGTTACACAACGGGAGCTGCGCCGGGGACTGGAGCGGCGGGGTCTGGTCCGGCGGTGGTGGGTGCGCGCGCTCGTTCCGCCTGGGTTGGCGGTCCTTCCGGGCGTCCTGGTGGCCCGGCTCGTGTCGCTGGACGTGATCGTGCCTCAGGTCGGGGTGCTGGGCGTCGTGGCGTGTGCCGCGGGCGCGGTGTGGTTCCTACCCCGGCGTACCGTCGCGGGCGCACGTTTGTTGCGGCGGTTGCGTGTGGATCACGCTGATCTGGTCGCCGAGATTGAATCGGGGCGGGCGCGGCTGGGCGCGTGGGCGCCGGAGCGGGTCGGGGTCGTCGTCGCGTTGTACGGCGACGCCGCTGTCGTGGCGATCATGCCGGCGGTGGCTCGCGGTGCGGGTCTGGTCGACGGCGGTCGCTGGACGCGTTTCATCCGGCATAACAGTGATCGTTATGGGCCGTGGACGGCCGAGGCCATGTCAGAGATCGATCGGGAGAACCCGACGACTCCGTTCTAGGCTTTGTTGCCGCACCGCGTGGTGTGGTGGTCGTGCCCGTGTCCAGTTTGGGCTGGACCGTTGTGGGGCGCCGTTTCATGTCTGGTCCCAGCGACGATTTCCTGGCTTTCTCGGACGACCTCCACAAGCCAAGATCAACGCATGGGTTATGCCGCAAGTAGCGCAACCGTCTGAGTTACCCCCGCTTTCGCGGAGTGTTTGATCGCGCCTACCGCAGGCCAACCACTAGCACGGAGGCACACCGGAACACACGGGCAGCGAACCCGGATCCGAGACGGCCGATGCAGTGCACGGCCGGGTCGATCATGACCTCCGGCCGAGGTTCGAATCATCACCGCGAGCCCTTCGGCCGGCTCGCCCAAACGCCGCCGATGGTCGTTCGATCGAGCCCTACAAAAACGTCGCACCCCTGACTTACATTGCGTGAGGTGTCGGCTACGTCTTGATCTCTGGTGGGTCGTCGAGTGCGAGTGGAGGTGCCGGGCCGGTGAGTGACATCGCGGGTGAGCTTGCGCGTGTCCGCGTGGCCTTCGCGAAGCCAACGCTGAGGCTGCTCGCGAAGAAGAAATGGGCGCCGGTCGTGCTGTCCATCTTCATTGCGTCCTTCAGCCGCGACCAGGACGCGATCCCCGCCGACGTGTTCCACGCCCAGGTGTCGATCTACCTGGCTGAGTTGCGCTCGGCGGGCGAGGAGGTCCCCGACGGCGCGCCCCGGGTGCTGTGCCGGCGGTGGGTGGCCGAGCAGTGGCTGGCGTTGTCGGCCAATGAGGACAACACGGAGGAGTACTCGCTGACCTCCCACGCCCAGGAGGCGATCGACTACGTGCACCGGCTGTCCGGGAGCAGGTCGATGTTCAGCGAATCACGGATCCGTACGATCCTCGAGGCGGCCCGTCGCTGTGCGATGGATGCCAACCCTGATCGGGAGGATCGGCTGCGGCGCCTCGACGAGCAGATCGGGCGGCTGACCGCGGAACGCGAACGGATCGCGGCCGGCGGGGCGATCGATGCGGTGTCGGACGATCGGATCATCGAGGAGTACTTGAACCTGCGGGACCTGATCGCGCAGCTGCCGGCCGACTTCATGCGCGTGTCGGAGTCGGTCAAGGCGATCCACCGCGGCATCGTGGCCGACTTCCGGGAAGAGGCGCGCCGCACCGGCGAGGTGCTGGACAGCTATCTGACGCGGTCCAGTGACCTGATGTCGGAGTCGCAGGAAGGGCGCGCGTTCACCGGCGCGGTGGAGTTGCTGCGCGACGACCGGCTTCTCAAGGAACTGCGTGACGACTTGAGCACCATCTTGGAGCATCCGTTCGCGCAGACGCTCACCCCGTTGGAGGCGCGGGAGTTCCGTAACACGGTGATGGGGATCCGGCACGGCATCGATGTGGTGCTGGAGCAGCGCCGGCGGCTGTCGGCGACCTTGCGGGCGCACATCACCCGCCACGACGCCATCCGGGACCGTGAGCTCGACGACGCGCTGCGGCGGGTCAAGACCGAGCTGGCGGCATGGATGAAGACCTCGGGAGCCCGATCGCGGCTGGACATGGTGCTGGGGCTGCCGTCGTTGGAGGTGGCGCATCTGCGGCAGCGTTTCTACAACCCGGACGACTACGCGCCACCGCCACCGCTGCACGGGCATGGTGGCGACCCGGTGCCGCCGCTGAGCGTGCAACAGCTGCGCCAGCAGGGCGGTCCCAGCCTGGCCGAGTTCCGCTCCGCGCTGTATGAGCGCCTGCGCGACGGTGCCGCCTCGGTGACCGCTGGTGAGGTCTTCGGTTCCATGTCCGACGAGTTGCGCCGCCCGGTCGAGGTCCTGGGGTTGATCCAGATCGCGGCGGCCGCGCAGGCCCTCGACCCGACGCGAGACGACGGGACCGAGACGTTCGAGGCTGTCCGCCCCGATGGCAGCCGCCGCACGTTCGAAGGCCCTCGGCTGCGGTTCGGGCAGGAGCACCTGGCTGCTTTGGGCGATGACGAGCAAGGAGGAGCTGATGGCTGACCCGGACCTGGACGAGGCCGCAGGCGCGGATCACGACGGCTCCTGGGACGACTTGGAGCGGATGCTCGACGACGACGGCGCCCCGCAGGCGTTGTTCGAGGGCGATTGCGGGCAGTTGGCTCTGGACGTGCGGCGTACGTTCGTGTCGCTGCTGAAGAAGCGGTACATCTCCGCCGAACGGCACCCGCAGGACTGGCGGGTGCTGATGGAGAACCGGAGTCTGCTGGAGTCGCGGTTCAACGACATGTTCCTGCAACTGGTCGTCAGCGCTGACTACGAGGTGGCGTACAAGCGGCAGGCGAGTCCGGACGGTGGCGGCGTGTTTCCCACAGTGCTGTACGACACCGTCTACAACCGGGAGCAGACGATCCTGATGGTCCACCTGCGGGCCGTGTTCCGCAGCAAACGCGCGTCCGGCGAGGACGTGGTCTTCGTCGACGCGGAGGATCTTGTCCAGGAGATCGCCCACTATCGGCCGGCGAGCAACACCAACCACGTCAACGACGAGAAAGCCGCCCGCCGCGCCGTCGAAGCACTGGTCACCAGCGACATCCTGTTGAAGAGCAGCGAGCAGGACCGGTACCGGATCTCACCGATCATCGAGGTCCTGCTGCCCGTCAACCGGGTGCAAGAGCTGTACGAGAGCCTGGTCCGCAGCCGAGACGGTGGGTGCCTAGCCCGCGGCGACGGTGATCCAGACACTGAGGACGCCCTGTCGTGAGCGTCTCGATGCAGGCCGGCCCGGCCCGCCCGCGCGGCGACGCTGGCACCCAGCAGTGGCGCGCCGAGTCGCTGCAACTAGTCAACTGGGGCGGATTCGAAGGCCACCACACCATCAAACTCGCCCAGACGGCGACGCTGATCAGCGGTGCGAGCGGCACCGGCAAGTCCACGCTGCTCGACGCGTACGTCGCCCTGATGATGGACAGCAACACGCCGTTCAACGGCGCCTCCAACGACGCCGTGACCGGACGCGCCCGCAGCAGCGAGCAACGCAACATCCTGTCCTACATGCGCGGCAAGGTCGACACCAGCCGCGAGGCCGGAACCGGCCGGCTGCGTGACGACGTCCTACGCGGCCAGCACTCCAGCACCTGGTCCGCCATCGCGATGACCTGGCGCAACGACGCCGACGAACGATTCACCGCCCTGCGGCTGTACTACGCGGCGGTCTCCGCGATCAGCTTCAGCGACCTCGGCAAGCATCTGGCCACCATCAACGGCCCGTTCGAATTGCCCCTGCTGGACCCCTTTGCCGCCGACCGCTTCGTCCACCAGCAGATCACCAAGCGTTTCCCGGGTCTGAAATTCCATGACGGCTACACCCCCTTCGCCGCGACCCTGCACGCCCGGCTCGGTATCGGCGCCAACGGCGATGGCGCGAAAGCGCTGAAGCTGCTGGCCCGGATCCAGGCCGGCCGGCAGGTCACCACCGTCGACGGGCTCTACAAGGACATGGTCCTGGAAGAACCGAAGACGTTCACAGCGGCGAACAAGGCGGTCGAACACTTCGACGACATCCAGGCCTCCTACAACACCATGAAGACCGCGGAGAGACAGGTCGCCGTCCTCACCGACATCCCCAAGACCCACAAGGCCATGACCGAGGCGACGCAGGAAGCCGACCTGATCGACTCCCTGCGGATCGAAACGACCGATGCGAACACCCCGTTCCTGCGGTGGACCCGCCAGGTCGAAGCCGCCCTGTTGACCCAGGCGATCACCGACAACCGCACCCGGCACGCCGCCACGACCGGACGGCTCACGACGGCCCGCGAGCGACAGACATCTCTGCAGGCCGAGATCGCCGACCTGCAAGAACAACAACGTGCCAACGGCGGCGACGCTCTGGAAGCCTTGGAACGCTCCATCAGCGTTCTCAACGGCACGGTCGC
The DNA here is from genome assembly GCF_026130045.1 of Micromonospora sp. CPCC 205371. Taxonomy (GTDB): domain Bacteria; phylum Actinomycetota; class Actinomycetes; order Mycobacteriales; family Micromonosporaceae; genus Phytohabitans. The sequence continues at coordinate 40,017 of NZ_JAIBNX010000027.1, read as the reverse complement.
CACCACCGAACAGAACCTGACCACGTTCCGCCAGCGCACGGCCGTCCTCGACCGCGAGATGACCTCGTCGGTAGAGTTCGACGCGCTGCGGGCCGATAGCGACGCGTTCCTGGCAACGTTCGAGCAGCATCGTCTCGCCCTGCAACAGCAACGTGACCAGACGATCAAGGATGCCCACCCGCTACAGATCGAGCGCGACCAACTCCAGCGGGAGTACGATTCCCTGAAGGGCCGCACTGGGCTGGTCCCCCATGACCTTCACGCACAGCGACTGGCCCTCGCCCAGGCGATGAGCCTGCAGGCCGAAGATCTGCCGTTCGTCGCCGAGCTCATCGACATGGCACCGCAGTTCGAGACCTGGCGCGAAGCGGCCGAGCTGGCGCTGGGTGGCTTCGCGGTCACCTTGCTGATCGACGAACGCCGTCTGGACGAGGCCCGACGGCGGGTCAACCCCATGCGGTTCGGCCGCCGGATCCGCTTCGAGGGGGTGCCGCTGAACGAGCCGGCACGACGAGCGCCGAGCCCGGACACCCTCCCCGGCCGGTTCCTCACCCGCGAGACGCCGTTCACCGGATGGCTGCTCAACACCCTGATGACCCGGTTCGGGTACGACTGCGTTGACAGTCCAGACCTGCTCGACTACACCGACTTCGGACTCACCATCACCGGCCAGACGAAGGAGCGTCGCCGCGGCGCGCATGGCGGACACGGCGCACGCAGGGTGATCGGCTTCTCCAACCAACATCGACTCGCCCAGATTGTCGACGAGCAGAAAGGTATCGACAAACAGCTCGGCGAGTTCGCACGACTGACGCTCGACCTGGAGGCACACAGCCGCAGACTGCATGCCGAACGCGATGCCCACAACCACATCGTTATCACCACCTGGACCAGCATCGACCTCGCCGGAGTCAAGGACGCCCTGAAGGACAAGGAGCAGGCATACCAGCGTCTCCTCGCCGCCAGCGACGTGCTCCGCGAGCTGAAACAGCGGGAAGAGAAGCTGGCCGGACAACTGGAGAACGTCCAACGCGACGTCTTCGGCGACGAGAAGGAGCAGAAGCAGCTGGAGAATGACCACGAGAAACTCCTGGAGGATCAGGCCAAGGTCAGCGCCCACCTGCAGGACATGCAGGACGATCCATCCGCGGCGCTGACCGAGGGGCAGTCGGCACGCCTACACGCCACGCGGGACGACACCGGCTTCGAGGATACCCTCGAGGGATTCCGCCGATCCGTCGACGTGATCAGGACCATGCTCGTGGGTGCCGCCGAGCGCGCCCGGCGTGAGGCGGCCGGTCACGAGCGGCTGCTGTGTTCCACGTTCAAACGGTTCCAGGAACAGTGGCCACGCCCCAACCTCGGCGACGGCGTCGACTCCTATGACGGCTACCGCGAGATCCTCACCGACCTGCTCGAAGAGGGCCTGCACGAGCGACGCGCTAAGTTCAGCCGCCAGGTCAGCGACTGGTCGGGCGTCGACCTGCTGCGTCTGCACGGCGCCTACGAGGAATCCGTCGAGGAGATCGAGGCTCGCCTCGAGCCGGTCAACGACATCCTGTCCCGCCTGCCCTTCGGCGCCGGGCGTGACCGCCTGCACATTAACCTGCGCCGCCGGGAGGCCAAGGACATCGCCCAGTTCCGCAAGGAACTGAAGATCCTCGCATCGGGAACCACGGAGACCGCCAGCGACGCGGAGATCGAGGCGAGGTTCGAGCGGCTGCGTAAGTTCATTGATCGCATCCGCAAGTCGGACAAGAGCAGCCAACGCGAATACCTGATCGACGTCCGCAAGCACGTCGACATCGATGCCGAGCGACGCGACACCACCGGCCGGCAGCTGAGCGTATACACCAGCCTCGGGGGCAAGTCCGGTGGGGAAACCCAGGAACTCGTCGCGTTCATCGTCGGTGCCGCGCTGCGCTACCAGCTGGGCGACGCCAGCCTGACCCGTCCCCGTTACGCGCCGGTCTTCCTCGACGAGGGATTCGTCAAATCCGACGCCGAGTTCGCCGGACGGGCTGTCGCGGCGTGGAAAGGGCTCGGCTTCCAGCTCATCGTGGGCGCGCCCAACGACAAGGTGACCGCGATCGAGCCCTACGTCGACCTGCTGCTACAGGTGACCAAGAACAACAGCAACTACTCCCACGTCTCTCCCGTACGCCCCACCACCAGGGCCCTACGCGTGGTGATCACCGATGAAGTCCCCTGAACAGGTCGTGGCCGAGATCGGCACCCGGCTCCGCAACCGCTGGCACCTCGGCATCGCCGGCCTCGACCCCGATGGCTGGCCCTACCGCGCCGCCCTCGGCAGGCCCAACCAGACCGAACTGGAGGGGGACTTCCCCACCGCCCGCCGCTGGGCGCTCGACTGGACCACATGGGCGGACCACCAGGGTCTCGTGCTGATTCGGCAGACCCGCCGCGTGATCGGCACGAGCCAAACACTGCCCACCCACCTGGAGATCCCCGACCTGGACGCTGCCGCCCGCCTGGTCGGTCAGGACTGGCCGGCCCGGCTACGTACCGCACGGCACCGCGCATCGGTTCTCACTGCCACGTTTCCCCACGTCGACCTGGTCAAGACCCTGCCCGCCGTACAGGCCCTCACCGACGTCGACTTCTCGCTGCTCCTCGACGCGGCGCGCTGGTTCTGCCACCATGACGCCCGCGGGTTGACCCCGCGGCAGGTCCCCATCGAAGGCCTGCACGGCAAATGGCTCAACCGCCACCACACGCTGATCCGCCACCTATCCGGCACAGCCGACCTCGGACTGATCACGCGACCAACCCGTGTGCACTTCACGTACCTGGACCCGGCTTACCATGCCTCGGGTCGCCGCGTGCACGAGAGCGTCACCATCGGCGACCCCGTCACGCCGGCATACACCCCGGACACCATCCTCGTCCTGGAGAACAAGGACACCGCCATCTACTTCCCACCGGTTCCCGGCGGCATCGCCGTCGAAGGCGAGGGCAACAAGGCCCCCGGAGCGTTGCCCCGCATTCCCTGGATCCGTGACTGCTCCCGTGTCATCTACTGGGGTGACATCGACGCCGCCGGATTCGAAATCGTCAACAACCTGCGCATAAACGGCGTCCACGCACAGACCATCCTCATGGACCAGCACACCTATGACACGTACGAGCGGTTCGGCGCCTGGACCGACGACAAAGGCAAACCCATCCCATGCTCGCCCCGCCGGCCGCTGCCCGCCCTCACCCCAGCCGAGCGCGCCCTCTACGACAACCTCACCGATCCCACCTGGACGCGGGTACGACGAATCGAGCAAGAGCGGATCCCGTTAACGGAAGGTGTCGCCCAGACCTTTGCGTACGTACACAGCTCGGTAGGCGGGGGTGTCTCGTAGGGCTGTGCCGTAACCCCGCGAATCCTGGCCCGGGGCTGCCCCCTGCGCAGAGTCCTCAGCTCGGTCGAGTTCGAGGCACGGTCCGAGCGGCCGCGTCGAGTCTGAGGGTGTTCAACGACGGCTGGAACGTGCCGGGCGAGGCCGGGATCGGCGCGGATCGGCGGAATCGATCAGGGCGATCGTGGGTTTGAAGCCAAGACCTTCAACCCTTCTGGACTCGAGCACGAGGCTGATCCGGGAGAACAACGGAAGGCTCGTGACGGATCGACCGCGCCAGTCTCCGAGGAATCCAAAGACGACCTCTACGCCGTTGCCGGCGAGCTTCGCGGTATGAACTTGGATGATTTCAGCCGAAAGGCTGGTGGAGTCCGAATTCGCGCGCACCATCTCCTCCAGGACGCGACGGGCGGCGACCGAGCGTCTGAGCAGTTCGCAGCTGTTCGCGGCCTGCAGGAACAGGTGGCTCAGGGTGGAGGACTTACCCTTCCTTTTCAGGTGGATCAGTGCGCCGGACCGCGAGACCAGGTCGCTTGTTTCGATGCCGGCCTCGTTGTCGAGGCGGATCAGCTTCCGGTCGAGGATGACGAACCGGTCGCTGTCCTCGGTCCTGATCTTCTCGATGTACACGGGCTCGGTCTCGCCGTGGTAGGTGGGGAACGTGATGGAGGACAGTTCGAGTCGTTCCAGCTCGCCGTCGATGCTCTGCACGAACGACCGGTTCACGCGGTAGAAGTCTCCGTCGTAGGCCAGGTACTGGTCGTCGCCGATGACCAGGTCCGCGCAGATGCAGTCCAGCAGTCGCACCCGGCCCAGCGACTCGTGGGCGTCGTCCAGGAATCGTAGTTCCGCGTTCAGCAGGCCGGCTGGGTCGGCGCTGCGCCGGATCCGGTCGGAGATCGTCTCGATGGTCAGGTTGACCCGGCTGGCGCTGCTTGCGTGTTCTCCCGGGAACAGGATGAAACGGATCGGTCGTTCGTCCTCGACGTCGAGGTCGTCGGGAAGAATGGCGTCCACGGAGACCGGGACGGGTTGGGCTTGCAGTTGCTGGATCAGATGGTCCTTGACGAGACTAGTCACGTCGTCGTTCTCGATGAGTTTGATGTTGTCCACCCATGGCAGTGACTTCGCGTAACCGGCCGTGGACGACAAGCCCAGCAGGGTTGTGGACAGCTCGCGGAGCTCCGGCAGGCACGCCAGGTCGGCGGCGAAGCGGATGCTTCTGCCTCCGGTCACGGAGTCGGTGAACGACGGCGAAGTGATCCGGCCTCCGATAGAGGCGATGAGGTCGCTTCGCCGGTCTATGCGGAAACCGTCCAGCGGGATGTCGCGTGCCGCTCGGTGCCCGGTCTGTTGAAACCAAGGCGCGGTCGTGCGGTAACCGATCTGCCGGAAATGGGGCGAGTCCTTGTCGCGACGCTGGCGCGGGATGTTCCGTTCCGGCGCGGGCGTCTTCGGTGCGGCGAGCATGTTGAGAGCGATCGTCAAACCGAACCGTGGGTCCTGGGCTGACCGTCGAATCAACCGGGACCCGGTGCCGAAACACCAGGCGAGCCAGCGTGCGCCGTTCCCGTTCCCGTTCCCGTTTCCGTTCACGTCGTCGACGGTGCACAGCACGACGGCGCCGTAACTCATGGGTGGATCTTCGAAAGCGAGCGCGGTGACCTCGCGGGCCAGGAACTGCTGCCACCGGGGAGCGGATCTTCGACGAGCGACCAGGACGACGAAGACGTCGCCTGGACTCGCTGCCGACATCAGGCCGGCTTCGTCCCAATCCAGTGGGCACCACTTGGTGTCATCGAGGTAGGCGAGCGTCGGTTTCGGGTCCAGGTCAAGGTCGGTGAATGCGTCCAGCGGCTCGATCGCACGCTTTAGCAAGAAGGCATTGAGGGTCAGCAACGGCAAGCACCCCTAACCAACCGTTCGTCTGTAAGACACCCCCCGATGAATGCAGATGGTAATCGGTTGAATACGTTGTGTCTTCAGGTGGAATCGAACGAGTCAACTGTGGATAGCTCCGCCAATGGCGAACAAATGTTCGATTGCAACGCGCCTGCCGGGTCCTACCGGGTCCATTCCCGTCGCTTCCGATTGGGGAGCCGGCCCTTGGACCGCGGCGTGATCGTGCCAAACAGGGAGAACAACCGCTGATCAACACCGAGCGACACTGGCGTCCGTCGGCCCACACGACTACCAGTGGTTGATCGATCGGCGACGAACCACAGAGGCGCAGAAGAAAGCGCTGCCGCCCCGGGCTCGGGGCGGGGGGAGGCCCAGGCCCTCGCGCCGGGCCCGGCCCCCGGGCGGCGGCCCGCCCGCCGCCGGCCCAGTCACCGTTGGCCCGCGCCGAGCGCGGCCCGCCGCTTTCGGGGAGCCCGTGAAGAAGATCGACGCCAGCGCGCACATTGGCGACAGTGGCATCGCGTTGATCCACACGCTGGTCAACAAGATGGGCTTCGCCTGGCACGAACGCAAGCTCGACGCCGGCATCGACGGGGAGATCGAGCTGCGCAACCCGGCCACCGGCGAGGTCGCCAACCGCATCATCCTGGTCCAGAGCAAGGCCAGCGAGCGGCCGTTCCCCGGCGAGAACGACCGCGGTTTCCACTACCTGTGCAAGGACGCCGACGTCGACTACTGGATAGGCGCAGAAGTTCCCGTCCTGCTGGTCTGCTCGCACCCGAACACCGGCGAAGCCTGGTGGATGCACGTTCAGGCGTGGTTCACCGACCCAGCACACCGCGCCTCCGGCCGCATCGACTTCGACAAGAACACCCAGCGCTTCGACGCCACCGCCGCGTCACGGCTGCTGAACCTCGCCGACCCGCACGGCCAGGCCCACACCACCGTCGCGGCGTTCAAGACCGAAACGTTGACCAGTAACCTGCTGACGATCGGCGTTCCCGACCTGGTCTACCGCACGCCGACGCACCTGCGTGACTCGCGGGACGTCTACCAGCGGCAACGCGCCACCGGCGGGGATCTGCGTTACGACTTCATGCTGCGCGACAGCCACCTCTACACCTGGCTGCCGCCGCAGGCGACCGCGCTGACCGACGGGGTCGACGGCGACACCGACGCCCTCAGCACGCGGGACTTGACCGCCTCCACCGACCCGAGTCAACGGCGGCTGCTGGTCCAGTTGCTCAATTACGCCCTGCGCCATGACGTCTCGGCCGACTGCGACTGGCACCAGGGCCGGAAGATCACCTACTTCCGTGCCACCGAGGACCTGCAACCCCGCAGCATCCGCGGTGCCTCCGGCCGGGCCCGCCTGGTGTTCAACCCCAAGCCGAAGAAGAGCAACCCGGACCAGATCAGCTACTGCCAGCACGCCGCCCTGGAGTGGCAGTTCCTGCACACCGACGGGCAGTGGTACTGCGCCTTGGTCCCGACCTACCACTACACCCGCGACGGCTACCGCGACTCGCTGTTCCTGTCGGACCTGCTGGCGGGGATCAAACGGCTCGACCGCAACCCGGCGGTCTACCACCAGACCCGGATGTGGGCGACCTACCTGCACGGCGAGGACGACGTGCTCGACCCCCGCGAGACGGTCCTCGACTACGGCCACCTCGCCACCTTCGACGCCGACCGGGGCATCGACGACACCGCCTGGCTCACCGACCCCCGCACCCACGCTGCCGACGGCGACGACGACCCGGACAGCGCCGACGACGCCAGCGCAGGCTTTGACGAACCCACGCTGTTCGAGGTGGAAGCATGAAACTGGCCGTACTCGACGAACCTCCGCTGGAATTCAGTGGGGGTGCCCGCCACATCGACCCTCGCCACGGCATCGCCGACTACGGTCCCGCCGACACCACCAACACCGCCGTGCGCACCATCCGGGCCGGCATCGTCGGCGCCCCGGCCGCGATCGACGGCCTGCGCCGCTGGCTCGACCGTTGCCGACAGCCGATCCCCGCCAAGGACAGTCGGCTGGGCAACCTGTTCGTGCCGTTCCCCGGCTTTGACACCGCGGCCGGGTTCCGTTCCACCCTCGTCTGGGACTCCCGGCTGGAACGGCCTATCCGTGACCGCGACCTCAAACGACTCGCCGGCCTCCACCCGCAGCAGGCCGTACGCGCCGCGGTCGACCTGTACGCCACGGAACTCGAGGCCCTCGACGAGGAACCCGGCTGCGACGTCGTGATCATCGCCCGACCGGAAGACCTGACCGAGGGGACTCAGGCCCAGCCGGACCCAGAAGCGCCCTGGCGTAAGGCGCCACCGCCGGAGCCCGTCGACGACTTCCGGGCCCTGCTCAAAGCCCGCGCCATGCGATTCAGCCGACCCATTCAGATCATCCGCCGCACCACGTGGGACCCCACGTTCAAACCACTCGGCACCGACAAGCCGAGATTGCAGGACGAGGCCACCCGGGCCTGGAACCTGCACACCGCGCTCTACTACAAAGCCGGTGGCGTGCCGTGGCGGCTACCGCGCGACGCCACCGACTTGACCAGCTGCTACGTCGGCGTCACCTTCTACCGCAGCACCGACAACGCCGTCCTGCACACCAGCGTGGCGCAGGTCTTCAACCAGCGCGGCGACGGCGTCATCGTCCGAGGCGCCCCCGCCAAGGTCACCCGCAACGACCGTCAACCGCACCTCGCCGGCGCCGACGCCCAAGCGCTGCTCGCCGACGCCCTCAGCCGTTACCGCAGCGAGCACCGCACCCTGCCCGCCCGCGTCGTGCTACACAAGACCTCCTCCTACACCGACGACGAGACCGCCGGCTTCCGCGCCGCCGCCGACGGCGCCGGCATCGACACCCTCGAACTGCTGTGGCTGCCCGGCAGCGACCCCGCCCGGCTGTTCCGCTCCGCCCAACATCCCCCGCTACGCGGCACCATGCTCACCCTCGACACCGACCGGCACATCCTCTACACCCGCGGCAGCGTCCCTTATTACGGCACCTACCCCGGCATGTACATTCCCTCGCCCCTGCCGTTCCGGCTCGTCGAGACCGAATCCAGCCCCGAAGCCCTCGCCTCCGAACTCCTCGCGCTCACCAAGATGAACTGGAACCAGACCCAACTCGACGCCCGCGAACCCATCACCCTGCGCACGGCCGACCGCGTCGGCGAGATCCTGCGCCACCTCGGCCCCCACGACCGACCCCAAGGGCGCTACGCCTTCTACATGTAGACCGCCACGCCCGAAGAGCAGGAAGCCTAAACATGTTCGACCGCACCGTGGGCTATCCGACAGCCGTCGCCAGCTACGACGACAAGGGCGTGGACGCCGCCATCGACTGGTGCTGCGAGGACCTGGAAGACGGTGACACGCTGACCGTTTGGACCAGCCTGAAGTCCAACCTGCGCAACTGCTCCAAACTGGAGCGTCTCGTGAACCGCCACTCCAACGCCGAGCACATCACCGGCAGAGGCGGTGCGTTCCTGCGCGGACAAGGCCCAGTATTGATGGCATGGGCGGACATGGACGACATCGGCGAACTCGTGCAATACAGCGGCAACCGCATCCGCACGCTATGCGTCATCACCTGGAACCAAGACGCGATCAGGCCCTGGGTATCCGCCGCGCACCCGGTCGTCCTCGGTGGCGGCACGGCGTGGGAGAACCTCACGCCCGAACTCGAACCTGTTGTCCTCGAGGCGATGAAGAGCCTCACCCTGACGGTCAACCACAACAACACCATCTCGGCAGGTTTCGAGAAGGACATGGTCGTGAGCACCCTGCTCGCTCTGCACGACGCTCACATCCCGATGGACGGCGAGGCGATGCAGGCCTGGGCGCTCACCGACGGCTGGTCCGGCAAGAACCCTCAACGCCTGGCCAAGTACGTCCAGGACATCAACGCGGGCAAACGCCCCCGCTGCAGGCGCGTTCTTCGCGCGGACTACATCGACCATCTCCGACGGCGCGCCGCGGCAGCAGAATAGACGGCGTCCGGTCGACGGTTGTCCGCGGCTCGACGGCTGGCCCGGCGTACCTTCTGAACGCCGTCAGCTGCCGGCGGTGTCGGGTCCAAGCTCGGGCCACCACCCCGACGCCGTGATCCGCGCCGACCAAACTCCGTGCTGGCCGCCTCATCCGGGCAAGGTGGCGGCCAAGGCCCTCGTAGCGGTGTTCGCTCCGCCGCCTTCGTCGTCCGCGCCGCCGTGATAGGGTTCAACTCATACACAGGACGACCCTGGATAGCTCTCCTGGATTGTTCGGCACCCCACCGGACTGGAGCCGTCTTCGACAGACGAGCACCCTAGGAGCACCTCGGGTCCACATAGGACGCGACCTCTCGTTTCGGCGATCGCGTTTACGCAGGTCAAGGGCGGTTGACAACCGTCGCCTTTGACCCGATGGATCGTCTCCTGTGGACTTTTAATCCTTAGGTTCGGGGTTCGAGTCCCCGGCGGCCCACCCAAAGCTGCCTACCCAAACGCGGTGTGAAACGTGGCCGAGCATCGCACCGAAGCCGGTCGCTGCGGTGCCGACTGCCGGGCTCTTGTCGAGATCGGCCATGGCCTAGCTAAGTTCCGCGTCTGAGATGCGGGTCAACAGGGGCAGTCTGCCTGCACCCATCGGTGCGATGTGCGCGTTCGTGCACAGAAGCGGCGCGGTGCACGAACGTTCTCATCAGCTACCGTGGGCATGTACGTGCACAATGATGGGGGAGCGATGAGAATCGCCAGCGCCCGAGACCTGGGCCTCGTCATCCGCCAGGCCAGGCAGGATCGCGGCCAGACCCAAGCGGAGCTCGCCACAGCAGCGGGGGTGAGTCGTCGATGGCTGTCAGATCTTGAGGCGGGGAAGGCGACCGCGGAGATCGGCCTGATCCTTCGCACGCTGGATGCACTTGGAGTCGGGTTGGACGCGGTTCCTGTCCAGCCGGGGCCAGACGAGCTCGATCTTGATGCCCTGCTTGACGACTCCGGGAGCGGGCGTGCCTGAGGCGGACGAAAAGCGCTTGGTGGTCCTCATGGCGGGCAGACGGGTCGGTGTCATCGCGGAAGGCGGGGACGGGCGCCTCTCGCTGGAGTACGACGAGCAGTGGCGGGTCGCCAGAGACGCCACGCCTTTATCGTTGTCGATGCCGTTGGTGCGTCGCACGCACCCTGACGCGGTAGTCCGGCCCTTCCTCTGGGGAGTTACTGCCCGACAACGAACGGGTGCTCGAGCGGTGGGCGCGGACCTACCAGGTGTCGGCGGGAAACCCGTTTGCATTGCTGCGGCACGTCGGTGAGGACTGTGCGGGTGCCGCTCAGTTCGTCATGCCAGGGCGGGTTGAGGCGGTCCTCAGAGATGAGGGCGGCGTCAAGTGGTTCGGCGAGGACGAGCTGGCCGAGCGGCTGCGCACCCTGAGGGCGGATCCGTTGACGACACGGTCGTCCGGTCGCTGGCGGAGATCGTTCTTGTTGATTACGGCGAGGGCTACATGACCAGCGGCCCTCTGTGCTGGAGCCCCGACTGGGTCGAGCTGTTCTTGGCCGACTGGCTGCCCCGCAAGGGGGTTCTGGACGCCGTGCAGCGCGGCGCGCTGCCGGAGGTGCTGCGCCGGTGGATACGGTTCGCCCTGGATCGTCGCGGCGTCGAGCCCGAGTGGATCGCCCCGGTGGTCGCTGCGGTCGACGCTCATCTTCCCGTGTTTGCCGAGGCGTTCGACGACTCCACCGCGTGGGGGCCAGCCAAGCAGATCGCCGCGGAGTTGGCCGCTCGTGGTGTCGACCTATCCGACCGGGACGCGGTCGACGGTGCGGTGCGAGCGCTTAACGCCGAGCGTCTTGCTCGATACGTGAGTGGCGAACACTCGTCCGGAGGCTAGCCACCGCGCGGTGCTCGGGGGGGTCAGCTCGGGGGCACGTATAGCAGCCGGTTCGGCGAGGCGGGGTCGTCGAGCGAGGTAACCACGCCGGTGGTGGCGTTGGCGATGATCGCGCTGTGCACCTGGGCTGGCGTCCAGGTCGGGTTCGCGCCCAGCAGCAGCGCGGCGGCGCCGGCGACGTGTGGCGCCGACATCGAGGTGCCGTCGCGTACTCCGGTCGCGGTGTCCGACGTGTGGTGGAGTGACCTGATGCCCTGTCCCGGGGCGAACAGGTCCACGCACGAGCCCTCGTTGCTGAGGCCCGCGGCTCCGTCGTCGCTCCAGGTGTTGCCGACGGTGACCGCCGCCGGGACGTACGCCGGTGTCTTGTCGCATGCGTTGCTGGCATTGTTGCCGGCCGACACTACGACGGTCACACCGGTCGCGATCAGCCCTCTGGTCGCTGTGCCCACCGTGTCGGCGGTGTCGGAGGTGCGGAAGTAGCCGAGGCTCATGTTGGTCACCGCCGGCTGGACCGCGTTGGCGGCCACCCAGTCGATCGCGGCGACAGTTCGCGACATGTCGCCGAAGCCCTGACAGTCGAACACCCGCACCGCGACCAGGGTGACGTTTTTCGCCACGCCGTGCGCGGTGCCGCCGACCGTGCCGGCGACGTGGCTGCCGTGCCCGTAGCAGTCGTCAGCGGTGCCCCCGTCGACGAGGTCGACGCCGGAGACCGCTCGGCCGGCGATGTCCACGTGGGTGGTGCGGATGCCGCTGTCGATCACGTAGGCGTGCACTCCGGAGCCGCCAGACGACGGGTAGGTGTAGGAGTTGTCCACCGGCCGATTGCGCTGGTCGATCCGGTCCAGGCCCCACGACGGCGGGTTCAGTTGAGTGGCATCCAGTGCTCGCACGCGGTGGTCCTGCTCGACGTACGCCACCGCCGGGTCGGCCGCCATCCGCAGCGCCGTCGACTCACTGGCCCGTACCGAAAAGCCGCGCAACGCCGTGGTGTAGCGGTGGCCGACCGTCCCGCCGTACCGGGCTGTCAGGCTCGCCACCGTGCTGCTCACCTGAGTCTTGTTCGCATCGCCGTCCTTGAGCACCACGAGGTAGCTGCCCGGGATGGCCGTGAGCCCGCCAGCGTTGTGGATCTCAGCCAGTGCGGCGGCATTGGGTCGAGCGGTCGCCGGAGCGGCGGTACACACGACGACGGCCGCCCCCACGGCGGCCGTTGCGATCGTGGCGCGCATGGCGCGCGCGATGGCACGTGAAAGTGACACTTCCCCCGTCCTCCCGATCGATCTACGTCTTATTCGGACATCGATCGCTATCAGGCTAACGGATGGATCGTCATGATAGAAGCCTGGATAGTAGGCAGGCGTCAGCCGGTGCGGCGGTTGCCATACTGACGCGGGGCCTGGACCGATCCACGACCACCCGGATGCGGGCCCTTGCCTGGCGGGGGCGCCTGCGCCGACGACTTGCCCTTGCCCTTCGCGCGCCGTTCGGCTCGGTTGGCGAAGACTGGAGCGTCCGATGCGGCATCGTCAGCCGACGCGGTCTGATCGGGTGAAGATTCGTCGGGCTCGCCGTTCGGCGGCATCGCGGTGTCAGGCATCGGAAGCCTCCCGGAATGATCGGTGCAGCGGCGTGGACGACGCCCACCACAGCCTAACCGGCCGACCGAGACGGAAGCAGCGCGGCCTTCGCGACAGGTGCGGCGACAACGGACCGAGGACGCCTGTATGCCAAGCCTGCTCGATCGCTCCGATCGGGCCGCGCTGAAGTGATCTTGATCGCTGCGACCTGCGGTTGATTCGTGTCCGATCCTACCGATGTGTAACGTCTGCCGCCGAAAGTGCGTGATCTTGACGCCAGAGTTTGGGGAGGACTGCATGCGCGTACTAGCGCGACGACTGGCGACCTCGGCCACCGCGGTGGCTGTCGCCGTGACGATGTTCGCTTCGCCGGCCAGTGCCGCGACGAACCCGTTCACCGCGGCGCAAGCCTGCAACAACGACTTCAACGGCGCCTGGGCCTCGGTCAGCGACGGCCACCGGGGGATCTACGCCCCTGACGGCACCAAGGTGGGCGACGTCTACCTGATGTACAACGGCGCGACCGGGGACAACTGCGTCGTCACCCTCAAGAGGGTGGCCGTCGGCTCGTACACCGGGGTCGTCGCCAGCCTGCGCGTGGAGGGCGAGTCCTGGGTGGAGCAATCGGGTAACTACAAGTACTACGCCGCTAAGAAGCGCTCCGCGGTGGACGCCTGCGTCATGTACGCCGGAGAGGTCCTGTACGGCACGTCGTGGCAGAGCGCCGGCCGGTACAGCTGGGGCAACTGCGGCTGAGGCGATGATCAGGGGGTCGCGGCAGGCGCCGCGACCCCCTGTCCTACATGCGACCGTCAGGCGAGGGGCATTACCCGCGCGATGCGGACGGACGTGTTGGTGGCGCCGGCCGCTGGGTAGGCGGCGCTGCCGTCGGCGTACGGCTTGAAGGCCTGGTAGCTGTGGTCACGGACGCCGATCGTGAACTGGCTGCCCACCGTCGCGCCTGTGCTCGCGTCGTAGACCTGCGCGGCCATTGCGGAGCCAGACTCCCACGTCAGGAGCATTCGACCGGCGCCGTAGCTGACCAGATGCGGGTGGCTTGATCTGGCCGCCGTCGTGATGGTGGTGTCGGACGCGCCGGTGGTGAAGTGTTCGAGGCGGACCTGGCCGCCCTGGCTCCACGCCGTCCAGTAGCCGGGCTTGCTGGCGAGGACGAGGTCGCCGCCGAACAGCGTGCCGTCGCAGGTGCCGGACGCCACCGTCCGGTACGGGTTTGGCTGAGCGATGCGGCAGGCGTTGTCGGTGGCGCAGACCATCGTGTACCGGCTGGTGCGTGGATCCCACACCACGCGCGACGTCCAACTGTGGCTGCAACCCACCTGGAAGCTGTCGCGGTGTCCGGACGCCAGCGTGCCGTCGGCGTTGACGACCTGCATGCGGTCACCTTCATGGATGTCGACGCAGTTGCCGTTCTGCACGGTGATGGCGACCCCGAAGTACGCGGCGAAGGTCTTGCCGTCGGACGCCAGGCGGCCGTGGTGCTGGTACCACCAGATGAACCGGGCGCCGTTGTCGTACCCGGAAAGGCTCTCGCTGAGGTTCGTGACCTGTCGCTCCCACACCTGCTGCCCGGCGTTGTCGAACCGGATCATGTGCATGGTGTTGCACGGGCTGGACGAGCCGCCGCACAGCGGGCCATCGCCGCACTCACCGCGCCGGGTGAGCAGCAGTACCCCGCCGGTGGCGTCGGCCTGGACGTCCTGCAGGTCGATTCCCTCGAAGCTGGTGGGCGTGCCGACCAGCTTGTCGTCGCAGTCGAGCTTGCCCAGGTAGACGCGGTTGTCGGTGCCTCGCCACGCCAACCAGGACTCGCCTGAAGGCGTGGATGCGATCGCCATTGGCAGCGGCTCGGTGTCGCCCTCCTGCCCGTAGCCGGTGACCGGCACGCCGACGTTGACGTCGGTGACCTTCACGACTGGACCCGCCGCTGCCTGCCGCCCGCAGCCCTCCGATGGTGACGGGGGCGGGGAGGTGGGCGATGCGCCAGGCGTTGGTGATGAAGAAGGCGACGCGGAAGGCGACGCAGACGGGGACGACGAAGGTGTCGGCGGAGCCGTCGTCGCGCTGACCTGACCGGTGCAGAGCACGCCGTTGAGCGAGATGTCGGTCGGCGTCGGGTTGCCCGTGCCGTTCCACGTGCCGTTGAATCCGAACGAGGCGGTGCGGTTCGTGCGTAGCGTGCCGTTCCACGACGCGCTGGCGGCGGTCACGGCGTTGCCGCTCTGGCTGACCGTCGCGCCCCAGGCCTGGGTCACGGTCTGTCCGCTGGCATAGGTCCAGCGCACCGTCCAGCCACGGACTGCGTCGCCGACGTTGGTGACCGCCACGTTCGCGGAGAAGCCCGTGGTCCACTGCGACCGCACCGTATAGCTGACCGAGCATCCGGTCGAGGCGGCATGTGCGACCACAGCCGTGGCCGCGGCGGCGCTCACCGCCGCCACGCCCGCGGCTGCTAGCAGCACGGTGCGAAGTCGTCTTTTGGGCATGATCCGGGTCTCCTGTCGTGGACAAGGGTCGAGCAGCCGCCCGATCCTATGGACCCGGATCGATAGAAACAAAACCGCTTAATGAAGCCCTAAAGGACGATGCGACTTCGCGCGGCAGCGGGTCTGGCGCTGCGGCCCTCCGCCGCCGTGCGGCGCGTTCTCGTGCGGCCGTCGATCAAGGGCAATCGCATGGATCAAGGGCAAACGCACGCGGAAAAGAGATCGAACCACGTGCATTCGCCCTTGATCGACGGGAGAGAGGGGCGCGGCGGGCCGCGGCAGCGGCGCGCGGGGCGGGGTTAGGCGGAGTCGCGGATGATTAGCTCGGTCGGGAGGATCAGGGCGTCTTCTACCTCTTCGCCGGAGGCTTGGCGCAGTAGCTGCCTCGCCATCTCCCGTCCGATCTGGACGATCGGCTGGCGGACCGTGGTGAGCGGCGGGTCGGTGTACTGGGCGATCTCGACGTCGTCGAAGCCGACCACGGCCACGTCGTCAGGCACCCGCCGGCCGGCTTCGCGCAGGGTGCGCAGGGCGCCGTGCGCCATCAGGTCGGAGGCGGCGAACACGGCGTCGAGATGCGGGTCGTCCAGCAGGAGCTGTCGCATGGCCTGGGCGCCGGACTCGCGGGTGAAGTCGCCGACCGCGACGATGGAGCGGCGGGAGGAGTCGCGCAGCTCGTTGCGGTATCCGGTGAGCCGGTCGACGCCGGCGACCATGTCTTGCGGGCCGGCGATGGTGGCGATGCGCTGCCGGCCGGTGCTGATCAGGTGGCGCACGGCAGCGGCGGCGCCCTGTACGGAGTCGACGTCGACGTACGGCACGGTCGGGTTGGTGCGTCCCAGGGGGCGGCCGCTGCACACCACGGGGATGCCGAGGCGGGCGAGCGTGCTCGGGAGCGGGTCGACACCATGCATCGAAGCGAACATGACGCCGTCGACGTGCCGGCCGGTGGTGTATCGCTCGACCCGGTCGTAGCTGGCCGTGGAGCCGGCCATGATGAGCACGAGCTGCTTGTCGGCGGCTTCGAGCTCCTGGCTGACGCCGCGCACGATGCGAGGGAAGAACTGGTCGTCGGAGAACACTCGGGTGGCCGACTCGGGCAGGATCAGGGCGATCGAGTCGGTGCGCTGGGTGACCAGGCTGCGGGCGGCCAGGTTGGGGACGTACCCCATCTCCTCGACGGCCTGGCGCACGGCGTCGCGGATGGATTCGGCGACGGTCGTGGAGCCGTTGACGACGCGGGAGACGGTCGCGCGGGAGACGCCGGCGCGCCGCGCCACCGCCTCCAGCGTCGGCCGTTCCCGTGCGCGTGTCATTACTGGTCCTCTAGGCCGTTGCGTGCGATGACCGACCGGTACCAGTGAGCGCTCTCCTTGAGCGTGCGGACCTGCGTCTGGTAGTCGACGTGGACGATGCCGAAGCGCTTCGCGTATCCCTCGGCCCACTCGAAGTTGTCGAGGAACGACCAGAGGAAGTATCCGCGCACGTCGACGCCGCGCGCGATCGCCTCGTGCACCGCGCGCAGATGGCCGTCTACATAGGAGATGCGGTCGTGGTCGGGGCCGGTGTGGGGGAACGCCGCGCCGTTCTCTGTGATCATGATGGGGGTGCCGGGGTAGTCGGCGTGGATCTGCTCCAGCAGGCCGAGGAGGCCGGCCGGCTCGATCTGCCAGCCCATGTCGGTCAGCGGGCCGGTGGGCGGGAGGAACTCGATGCCCTCGGTGCCCGGGTTGTTCGGGCCGCCGCCGGGGGAGCCCGGGCGCCCCGCCACATACGTGGGCGCGTAGTAGTTGACGCCCAGCAGGTCGATCGGCGCGGCGATCGTCTTGGCGTCCTGGTCGTGGATGTGGCCGAGGCCGGCGAGCGCCTCGATCAGCTCCAGCGCCTCCGGCGGGTAGCCGCCGACCAGGATCGGGTCGTAGAAGATCCGGTTGCTCAGGGCGTGCACGACGCGCGCGGCCTCGACGTCTGCGGCATTGTCTGGGTCCGCGGGGCGCACGGCCGAGGGATTCAGCGTGATGCCGAGCGTCTCCGCACCCGCCGCCCGCAGCTCACCCACCGCGAGGCCATGAGCCAGAAGCAGATGGTGTACAGCCTTGAGCGCGGCCGCCGGATTCTGGTGCCCGGGAGCGTGGATGCCCGAGGCGTACCCCAGGAAGGCCGAGCACCACGGCTCGTTGAGCGTGGTCCACACCCGCACTCGGTCGCCGAGCCGCTGGTGCACCGCCGTGGCGTACTCGGCGAACCAGGAGGCGGTATCGCGCGCGGTCCAGCCACCACGGTCTTCCAGCGGCTGCGGCAGATCCCAGTGGTAGAGGGTCACCACCGGGTCGATGCCGCGCTCGTGCAGCGTGTCGACGAGCCGGTCGTAGAAGTCGAGCCCGCGCGGGTTGACCGGGCCGGTGCCGTCGGGCTTGATCCGCGGCCATGAGATCGAGAACCGGTATGCCCGCAGCCCCAGGTCGGCCATCAGCCCGACGTCGTCGGCGTACCGATGGTAGTGATCGCACGCCACGTCACCGGTGTGACCGGCGAACACCTTTCCCGGCGTACGCGAAAACGTGTCCCAGATCGACGGGCCGCGGCCGTCGTCGCGGGCCGCGCCCTCGATCTGGTACGCCGCGGTCGCCGCACCCCATACGAACCCGTCCGGAAACCGCAGGCCTACCGTCATCCCCCAATACTAGGGATCAACCGGTGCGCAAGCAGTCCAGGAGCGTCGCGTCGCCGGTCACCTCGAGGACATCGAACGGCACCCGCCCGAACAGGGCGAGCAGCAGGTCGCTCGCCGTGCCGGCCGCGTACACCCGGGCGTGGTGCTCGTCGTGATCGAGCAGCGTGCTGGTGTCGAGCAGGGCCACGCCCTCGCCGCGCAGTCGCAGGAACCAGTCCTGGCCAGCGTCGGTGGCGACGAGGTGCACCAGGCCGTGGCGCGGGCCGGGCAGCTGGCGCCGGCCGGCCGGAAGCCAGGTGTCGAGCACTTCGCCTACTCCGTCGACCGCGAGCTTGGTCTCGACCGGCTCGCCCGTGCCGATCGCGATCTGCGCGTCCCACCGGTGCACCGCGGTCTCGTGCGCCATCCGGCGGTGCCAGAAGCCCGCCTTCTTCGCCTGGGGCGCCCAGTTCCACGCGGGCAGTTCAGGATCTAGCGTGTCGAGGGCCTCGATGAGCTGCTCGTACTCCTCTTGCCACCACTCGACTGCGGCTGGGCCGGTCGGCAGGTCTTCCAGGAGGGGTGCTCGGCGCGACTCGGGCGGGGTGGTGACGCCGCGTGCGGCGTGGCCGCGGACCCACCGGTAGACGGAGCCTAGGTGGTGGACGAGGTCGGTGACGGTCCAGCCGGGGCAGGGTGGGATCTCGGCGTCGGGTGGCGCCTCCGCGACCGCTGTGCGGAAGGCGGGACCCTCGGCACGCAGGCCGGCGATCCAGAAGTCTCTCGAGCCGTGCAGTCTGCTCATCACGATCCTCCCGACGCGACCGGACCGCCGTAAGGTTGCCCGATCTGCCTCCAGCCTAGGGTGAATGGCGTGCGAGACGTTAGGGCGAAAGTGCCAGCCGCTCCCGATCCGACGGTTCCCCATTCGTTGGCCGGTTACACCACGCTGGGCCTCGGCGGTCCCGCTGGTCACTTGATCACCGCCAGTAACGCGGATGAACTGGTGCAAATCGGCCGACGCGCCGAGGAACCGATCTTCTTCCTGGCCGGTGGCAGCAATGTCGTGGTCGGAGACGCGGGCTTCCCCGGCACGGTCGTGCTGATCAGGTCACGGGGCGTGGCGGTGCGCGCGGAAGAGGGCGACACGGTCGACGTGACCGTCGAGGCGGGCGAGCCCTGGGACGACGTCGTAGCGGCGGCTGTCGATGCCGGGTGGTCGGGCCTGGAGTGCTTGTCCGGCATCCCGGGGTCCGCCGGAGCCACCCCGATCCAGAACGTCGGCGCGTACGGCCAGGAGGTCGCGGAGACGATCACGGCGGTGCGGGCGTACGACCGGGTGCGGGGCGAACTGTGCACGATGACCAGCGACGAGTGCGGCTTCGCCTACCGGGCGAGCGTCTTCAAGCACAGCAGCCGCTGGCTGGTGGTCTCGGTCGACTTCCGCCTGGTCAGGTCGCCGCTGTCCGGTCCGGTGCGGTACGCCGAACTGGCTCGGGCGCTCGGCGTCGAGATCGGCGATCGGGTGCCGCTTGCCGAGGCGCGCGCCGCCGTGCTCGCCTTGCGCGCGGGCAAGGGCATGGTGCTCGATCCGGCTGACCCGGACACCCGGTCGGTGGGCTCGTTCTTCACCAACCCGATCCTGGACCCAGCGGCGTACGAGGCGCTGCGGAAGCGGGCCGCCGACATCGGCGAGCCGCCCTCATGGCCGAGCCCGGACGGCGTGGTCAAGGTCAGCGCCGCCTGGCTGATCGACAAGGCCGGCTTCCAGAAGGGACACCCAGGGCCGGACGGCGTGGCGATCTCGTCCAAGCACACCCTGGCGCTGACCCACCGGGGCGGCGGCACGACATCGGCGCTGCTCGCGCTCGCGGCGGAGATCCGCGACGGCGTCCACGACCGGTTCGGCGTGAGCTTGCACCCCGAACCGGTGCTCGTGAACTGCGAGATCTAGACCCGCCCGAAGTCCTGGGTCCACAGGAGGGCGCCGTCGCCGGCGCGGGCCACGCCGACGCCGACCGCCTTGGCGGCGCAGTCGAGGATCGCGCGGCGGTGCGGCGCGCTGCCGAGCCAGCCCTTGACCACGGCCGCGGCGGATGGGTGGCCCTTCGCGATGTTCTCGCTCATGGCGTGGTGGTAGCCGGCCCGCTTGGCGCGGGTACTGAAGTCGCTCCCGTCGCTGCCGGTGTGGCTGAAGAAGTTGTTTCGTGCCATGTCGGCACTGTGGCGGCGCGCGGCGGTGGCGAGCCGGTTCTCCTGCCGTACCGCCGGGCAGCCGTGTCTGGCTCTGGCGTCGTTGGTGAGGCGTACGACCTCGGACTCGGCCGACTTCCGGGTGTCGGCCGCGGCGGTGGCCGGCACCGCGAATCCCAGCATCACGCCGGCGATGATCCCCACGGCAGCTGATCTGTACATCGCTGTCACCCCCATGAGATGCGTGCCATGAAGGATCACCGAGATTACTCGCCAGTAAACCGGGTAAAAGGTGGGTATGACTTAAAGCGTTGCCATCTCCACGTTTCGTCGTTGTCTGTAATGTGTTGATCTCGACAAAAACGAGCGTCATTCGGCGCGTATCGATAGCAGGTTTGCTCGTCGCCGGAGTCACGACGGCCGTCGTCGCGTCGGCATCCGCCGTGCTGGCCGGGCATGGCGGGCAGCCCAGCGTGGAGCGGACCAAGGGCTATGGCGGGTACGGAACCCCGTCGGCGAGCGTGAGCGCGACCACGAGCCCAAGCCCCAGCGTGAGCTCCACGACGAGCCCGAGTCCCAGCGCGAGCCACACGAAGTCGCCCAGCCCGAGTCCCAGCGTCAGTTCCACGACGAGCCCGAGCCCCAGCGTAAGCGCCACGACCAGCCCGACCGCGAGCCCGACGGCGAGCCCGTCGGTCACACCGTCCGGCACCACGTCGGTGACCGCCTCCGCTAGCCCGAGCAAGACGCCTGGGCCCGAGATGCCGACGACCGGCAGCAGCGTCGCGCTGACCGCGGGGGCCGGCGCCGCCCTGCTGCTCTGCGGCGGGAGCATCCTGCTCCTGGTCCGGCGCCGCCGGGATCAGATCACGCCGTAGGTGTCAGGGGGCGGGCGCGCCCGCTGCCCCCCCCACCGTCCCTTCCCCCACCGGCCAGCGGGCTGGCCGGTCGAGCACCGGCCACCCCGCTTCGCGTACCGCCGCCACCGCCCGCAGCCAGCGCTGGCGCGGCCCGAACGTGGCGTACGGCGCGGCGTCCCGCCAACCACCGGACAGCGCGTCGATGAACGCGTGCACCCGCTCGCCGGGCACGTTGTGGTGGATGAGCGCCTTGGGCAGCCGCTCCGCGAGCCTGGCCGGAGTGTCCAGTGTGGATAGCTTCGCGGCCAGGGTCAGCGAGCGCGGGCCGGCGTGGTCGAGCAGTACCCAGGACGCGAGGCGACCCAGCTCGTCGCAGGTACCTTCGACGAGAACCCCGTCGGGCGCCAGCGCTTCGGTCATGGTGCGCCACGCGGGGGCGACCGCTGGCTCGTCGTACTGCCGAAGCACGTTGAACGCGCGCACCACCACCGGGCGCAGCCCGGCCAGCTCGAACCCGCCCCGGACGAAGGTGAGCCCCGGTGGATCGGCGACCGGTGCGGCGGCGGCCACCCGGGCCGGATCGATCTCCAGCCCGACGACCCGTACGTCCGGCCGGACCGCGGTGGCCAACCGGGCGCGAAGCTCCACTGTGGTCACCGGCGTCTCGCCGTACCCCAAGTCGACCACCAGCGGGTCCGGTGCCTCGCGGAGCAGGTCGCCACAGTGGACCGCGATCCAGTTGTCCACCCGGCGCAGCCGGTTGGGGTTCGTCGTACCGCGGGTGGTGGCCCCGACCGGACGCGGCACTACTTCACCCGGTGCACCTTGTGCTGCGCCGCCTGGGCGAGCGGCCGTACCACGATCCGGTCCACGTTGACGTGGTGCGGCCGGGTGGCGGTCCACGCGATGCAGTCGGCGATGTCGTCGGCAACCAGTGGCTCGGCGACGCCCTCGTACACCGCCGCCGCCCGAGCCTCGTCACCTCCGAAGCGGGTGAGCCCGAACTCGTCGGTCTTCACCATGCCCGGGTCGATCTCGATCACCCGGATCGGGTGCCCGCAGAGTTCCAGCCGAAGCGTCTCGGCCAGCGCGGTCTGCGCGTGCTTCGCGGCCGCGTAGCCGCCCCCACCCTCGTACACGATCAGACCGGCGGTGGAGCTGAGCACGACGACGGTGCCCGCGCCCGACGCCTCCAGCGCTGGCAGCAGCGCCTGCGTCACCCGCAGCGTGCCGAGCACGTTCACGTCGAACATCCACTGCCAGTCGTCGATCCGCCCCGCCGCGACCGTGCCCAGGCCGGGGGCGCCGCCCGCGTTGTTGACCAGGAGGGTGACCGGCTCGCCCAGCCCGGCCACGGCGGTGGCCAGCGCCGCCACCGACTCGTCGGACGTGACGTCGCAGGGCACGGCCGTGGCGATGCCGCCGGCCTCCGTGATGCCCTTGACGAGCTCGTCGAGGCGCTCGACCCGCCGCGCCGCGACGACGACGTGGAAACCCTCGGTCGCCAGCCGCCGCGCGGTGGCCGCGCCGATCCCGCTGGACGCCCCGGTCACGATCGCTATCGGCGTCATGAGCCGCCTCCCGCAGTCGGCCTGGAGCCGAGGGAGCGCAGCGACCGAGCGCAGGGTCGGCTACAGGGAGGCCGCGGGGCGCATGACCCGGGCGAGCGCAGGTGAGCGCCAGCTAGCTCTGTCATGCCACCGATTCTTCCGCAGTGCCACATGTGACCGCCCCCACGTCCTGGACCTCGGAGTATGCGGGTATCGGACCAGAACGGGAAGATGGGGCACGGCACGGGGGTTGATGACTGAGGTTGCACGGGTGCAGCCGAACTGTCACTCACCGTGGCGGAAGGAGCAAGGCGTGGCGCACACGCAGACAGGCGTGGTCCGGCAGCGACAGCCACAGCCGTGGCCCACGCCGCGGCGCATCGCCACCCTCTCAGTCCACACCCCGCCGCTGGCCCAGCCGGCCCCCGGCCACCCCGGCGGCATGAACGTCTACATCGTCGAGGTCGCCCGCCGCCTCGCCGAGGCGGGCGTCGAGGTCGAGATCTTCACCCGCGCCACGTCGAGCGGCCTGCCGTCTCAGGTGGAGATGGCGCCCGGCGTGCTGGTGCGGCACATCACATCGGGGCCCTTCGAAGGGCTGGCCAAGGAAGACCTCCCGGGCCAGATGTGCGGGTTCACGACCGGCGTCCTGCGCGCCGAGGCGGCGCACGCGCCCGGGTACTACGACATGATCCACTCTCACTACTGGCTCTCCGGCCAGGTGGGACTGCTCGCGAAGGACCGCTGGGGCGTGCCGCTGGTGCACACCGCGCACACCCTCGCCAAGGTCAAGAACAGCCAGCTCGCCACCGGCGACCGCCCGGAACCCCTTGGCCGGGTCGTCGGCGAGGAGCAGGTCATCGGCGTCGCCGACCGCCTGGTCGCCAACACCCAGGTGGAGGCTCGCGACCTGATCGACGGGTACGAGGCCGACCCGCAGCGGGTCGCGGTGGTCGAGCCCGGCGTCGACCTGGAGCGCTTCCAGCCCGCGGCCGCCGGGCGCGAGGCCGCGGCGCGGCTCGCGGCCCGCCGCCACCTGGGCCTGCCCGAGCATGGAAGCATCGTGGCCTTCGTCGGGCGCATCCAGCCGCTCAAAGCTCCAGATGTACTGCTGCGTGCCCTCGCCGCCCTCCGCGAGCGCGATCCGGCCCTGGCCAGCGAGGTGACCGTGGTCGTCTGCGGCGGGCCCAGCGGCAGCGGGCTCGAACGGCCGACCGCCCTGATCGACCTGGCCGCATCGCTCGGCGTCACCGACGCGGTGCGGTTCCTGCCGCCGCTCACCGGCGACGCGCTGCCCAACCTGTACCGGGCCGCCGACCTCGTAGCGGTGCCGTCCTACAACGAGTCGTTCGGCCTCGTCGCCCTGGAGGCGCAGGCCTGCGGCACGCCGGTGGTCGCCGCCGCCGTCGGCGGGCTCGTCACCGCGGTCCGTGACGGCGTGAGCGGCGTACTGGTCGACGGGCACGCGTCAGACGACTGGGCCCGCGTGCTTGGCACGCTAATCCAGGCGCCGGCACAGCGGGAGGCGCTGGCGCGGGGTGCGGTCGGACACGCCCACCGGTTCTCCTGGGAGCGCACGGCGTCCGGCCTGCTCGCCGTCTACCGTGACGTGATGACCGAGCATCGTGAGCGGATCACGGCCGAGCTGACACTGGTGGACTGCCTGTGAGTCGTGCGGAGGTCGGTGCGCTCATCGAGCGGGTGTGCGCGGAGCGCGAACTGCCCTGCGAGCCCACCGGCGAGCTGTCGTATGCGGTGACGCTGCCCGGCACCCACAAGCTGAAGACCGTCTGCAACCTGATCGTGGGCGAGCACGCCCTGCGGGTCGAGGCGTTCGTGATGCGCCAGCCCGACGAGCGGCGCGAAGAGTTGTGGGCGTGGCTGCTGCAGCGCAACGCGCGCATGTACGGGGTCGCGTTCTCCATCGACAAGGTCGGCGACGTGTACCTGACCGGACGCGTAGGGCTCGGCGGGATCGACGAAGACGAACTCGACCGGTTGCTGGGTTCGGTGCTCACATACGCCGACGAATCGTTCGACACGATGCTGGAGATTGGCTTCGGCACGGCGATCCGCCGCGAATGGGAGTGGCGTATCAAGCGCGGCGAGTCGGTGGCGAACCTCCAAGCCTTCGCCCACCTGAACCCGACGTTGCCACAAGGTAAACGCGCAGGTGATGTGATGGGCGAGACATCCTAACCAGCTTGTGCGCCGAAACCCTTGAGCCGTAACGTGATCAGCACGCGCCGCGCTTGGTTGGTTCGGGGGAACGCCGGTCCGATTCGGACCGTGTACCGAGCGGGTGCCGGGGGATGGGTGGCAGCCTGAGGCCGTTGGGGGACGGCACAGCCACCTGAAGACCCGCGGGGGGGGGGGGGGGGGCTTTCGGGGGGAAGGGATGCGCCTCCGCCCCGGGGCGCGGGGGTTTGGTCTGGGCCAAC
>NZ_JAIBNX010000027.1:0-15069 GCF_026130045.1 Micromonospora sp. CPCC 205371 | reverse complement strand
GGGGGGGGCGGGGGGGCCCCACCACCCCGGGGGGGGGGGGGGGGGGGGGGGGGCGCGGGGGGGGGGTTGGGGCCCCCCCCCCGGCCGCCGGGCCGCGGGTTTCTATCGTTGACCACCATGAGTGGACCCCTAGCTGGCTTGACGGTTGTAGAGATCGCGGGGATCGGGCCTGCGCCCTTCGCGGGGATGGTGCTGGCCGACCTGGGCGCCACCGTCGTCCGGGTAGACCGGATCGGCACGTCCACGCTTCCATTGCCGATATCGGCACGGCACGACCTGCTAGGCCGGGGCAAGCGCTCCATCGGCGTCGACCTCAAGCAGCCGCGCGGCGCCGCGCTCGTGCGCGCCCTCGCCGCCCGCGCCGACGTGCTCATCGAGGGCTTCCGGCCGGGCGTCGCCGAACGCCTCGGCATCGGTCCTGCCGACGTGCACGCGGTAAACCCGAAGCTCGTGTACGGCCGCATGACCGGGTGGGGACAGGACGGCCCGCTTGCACCGACGGCCGGCCACGACCTGACGTACCTGGCCCGCACCGGCATCCTGCACGCGATCGGTCCCGCCGACGCCCCGGTGCCGCCGATCAACCTGCTGGGCGACTACGGCGGCGGGGGAATGCTGCTGGCGGCCGGCGTGCTGGCGGCGCTGTGGCACGCCGAGCGCACCGGCACCGGCCAGGTCGTCGACGCGGCCATCGTCGACGGCGCCGCGCTCCTGGCGACCCAGATGTTTGGCATGCTCCACAGTGGAGCTTGGCAGGACCGGCGCGCCGCCAACCTACTCGACGGCGGTGCCCCGTTCTATGGCGTGTACGAGACCGCCGACGGCAAGTTTCTCGCCGTGGGGCCGCTGGAGCGCCGGTTCTACGCGGAGTTCGCCGAGCGGCTCGGGCTCGACCCGCACACCACGCCGGCCCAGCTCGACATCGCCTCCTGGCCGCGGCTGCGGGCCTTGATCGGCGCCCGCGTCGCCACCCGTACCCGGGACGAGTGGGTCGCGGTCTTCGAGGGCTCGGACGCCTGCGTGGCGCCGGTGCTGACGCTGGCCGAGGCGCCCAGCGACCCGCACAATCGGGCGCGGGGAACGTTCGTCGAGCTGGACGGAGTCACCCAGCCAGCGCCGGCGCCCCGCTTCACCGGTACCCCGGCACCCACGCCCACGCTCCCTCCGCCGTACCCGGGCGAACACACTCGGGAGATCCTCGTCGAGTACCGGATCGAGGACGCGGACGCCCTCCTCGCCGACGCCGTGGTGGGCTGACTACGCCGCGAGGGCCGGTTCGGGTGTCGCGGTGGGCTCGCGGAGTGCCGCCGCGCGGCGTTCCCGTGCCGGCCCGGAGAGCAGGTGGCCAAGTCCGACCACAGCGGCGATCGCGGCGCAGCCCAGCCACAGCGCGGCGTTTCCGGCGTGCTGCATGACGAAGCCGCCGAGGACCGGGGCCAGGAAGCCCGCCACCGACCAGGAGAGCGAGAAGACGCCCTGGTAACGCCCGCGTATGTCGGAGGGGGACAGTTCGCCGATGAGCGTCGCGTTGGAGGGCGAGTTCAGCATCTCGCCGAGGGTCCAGATCAGCACGGTCACCGCGTACAGGATGGCGGTGCCGGCGACCGCCGTGAGTCCGAAGCCCAGGCCGGTGATCAGCGAAGCGAGCGCGAGCGTGTGTGAGCGGCTGCGCCCCTTGAGCAGTCGCGGGATGAAGAGCTGCCCGAAGACGATCAGCACGCCGTTGAGCGCGATCACGGTGCCGTAGGTGGAGGGAGCCAGCCCATCCTGGCCCATCGCGATCGGCAGCATCGAGATGTGCTGGAGAAACACCATCGCGCCGAGCACGTTCAACAGTACGAAGACCAAAAAGACCTTGTCGGAGAAGACCGCGCGCAGGCCCGCGGCGGGTGCGGCGGCGTCCCGTCGCCTCGCGAATCCTTGGGGACGCCGCACGTCGCGCACCCGCAGGAAGATGATCGCGGCGGTGATCAGCGTGGTGGCCGCGTCGACGACGAAGAGGAGCAGGAAGTCGGCCCGCGCCGCGAGGCCGGCGAGCACGGCGGCGAACGAGAAGCCCAGGTTGATCGCCCAGTAGTTGAGCGTGAAGGCGCGCAGCCGGTCACGCTCGGGCACGACGTCGACCATCATCGCCTGGAACGGCGGGCGGACCGCGTCCATGAAGAAGCCCAGCGCTATCGCCGTGGCCATGATGGCCCACCGGTCGCGTGCGAAGCCGAGGGTGAGCAGCAGCGCCGCCGTGCCGATGTGCGCGGTGACCAGGGTTGGCCGGCGTCCCCAGCGGTCGGCGAGCACGCCGCCGACGGTCACGCCCGCCGCGCTGCCCGCCCCGAAGAGACCGATGACGAGGCCCGCCTGGGTCTCCGAGAAGCCGCGTTCGGTGGTCAGGTAGATGGCCATGAAGATCAGCACGAACGAACCGAGCCGGTTGATCAGTGTGCCGGTCCACAGGTACCAGAACGTGGTGGGTAAACCACCGGTCGTATCCCGGAACCAGCTCCGCATACCCCGTCCCCCGTGTAATGACCGGTGCACAAAACAGCCCTTACCAACCTAGTGGGGCGGGTCATGTGGGGCATACCGATTTTCACGTGGTGGTCGTCACGGTGGCAGGATTGCGGCCATGACTGTGGGGACGTTGGTGCTGCTACGGCACGGCGAGAGCGAGTGGAACGCGAAGAACCTCTTCACCGGCTGGGTCGACGTGGACCTGACCGCCAAGGGCGAGGCCGAGGCCCGGCGCGGCGGCGAGCTGCTGCGCGAGCAAGACCTACTGCCCGATGTCATGCACACGAGCGTGATGCGGCGCGCGATCCGCACCGGCGAGCTCGCGCTGCACGCGGCCGACCGGCACTGGATCGCGGTACGCCGGTCGTGGCGGCTCAACGAGCGGCACTACGGCGCCCTCCAGGGCAAGAACAAGAAGCAGACCTTGGAGACGTACGGCGAGGAGCAGTTCATGCTGTGGCGCCGGTCGTACGACACCCCGCCGCCTCCGATCGCCGATGACGACGAGTGGTCGCAGGTCGGTGACCCGCGCTACGCGACGCTGCCGCCGGAGCTGATGCCGCGCACCGAGTGCCTCAAGGACGTCGTCGCCCGGATGCTGCCGTACTGGTACGACGCGATCGTGCCGGACCTGCTCGCCGGCCGCACCACGCTGGTGGCGGCGCATGGCAACTCGCTCCGTGCCCTGGTCAAGCACCTCGACGGCATCTCCGACGAGGCGATCGCGGCGCTCAACATCCCGACGGGCATCCCGCTGCGGTACGACCTCGACGACCAGCTCCGCCCGGTCACGGCCGGCGGCACGTACCTGGACCCGGAGGCGGCCAAGGAGGCCGCGGCCGCGGTCGCGAACCAGGGTCGCTAGGCGCCCTGATCACGACGGGGTGGATTCGCCGGTCACCAGGTAGACAACCTGGCGGCCGGCGTTTACCGCGTGGTCGGCGTACCGCTCGTAGAAGCGGCCCAGCAGCGCCCCGTCGATCGCCGTCTCCGCCCCGTACGGCCAGTCTTTGCCGAGCAGGATGCGGAAGAGCTCCCGCTCCAGGTCGTCCATCGCGTCGTCGTCGGCTTCGAGCTGGGCGGCGAGCTTGATGTTTTGCGTGGTGAGCGCGAGGTTGATCTTTCCGGCGATCCGGTCGGCGACCTCGGCCATGCGGATGAACACCGGGCGCAGCTCGGCCGGCACCGCCGGCGAAGGGTGCCGGCGCAGCGCGGTTTTCGCGACGTGGTCGGCGAGGTCGCCCATCCGCTCCAGGTCGATCGCGATCTGCAGGCCGGTGACCAGCAAGCGCAGGTCGACCGCTACCGGCGACTGCCGTGCCAGGGTGTCGTAGACCCGCTCCTCGACCTGGTTACGCAGGTCGTTGATCTCCGCGTCGCGGGCGATGACCGTCTCGCACGCCTCTCGGTCGGCGGTCAGTAAACCGCGGGTGGCGCGGTTCATAGCGGTGCGCGCGGCCTCCGCCATCGATACCAGCAGGCGGCCCACTTCGAGCAGGTCGGATCGCAGTTCTTCACGCATCACCTTTGATGCTATGGCGACCCCGTGCACCCGAGTGAACGACGCTCAGCCGGATGGTGAACTTTCCTCGAACTGGGTGCGATTTGTCCTATTGTGCGAACCGTACAGGTTAACAATGACCCTACGATCGCGTCGTGGATTTGGCGGTCAGTGTCGGCGTGGCCGGCGGATTGGCGCTTGGCCTGCTGGCCGGCGCTACCGTCGGAGTGATCGCCGTACGAGGCCGCTGGCCCCGAGCGGCGAGCAACGGGCGCCCGCCAAGGAGTGCCCGCGACAACGGGAGGCCGGCGATCGGCAAGGAGCAGCACGGCTCGCTCTCGGGGTTGGGCCGCAAGAGTCTCGACGCGCTGCGCGTCGGGGTCGTAGTGCTGGACCCGGATGACGTGCCGGTGCTGGTCAACCCAGCGGCACGGGCGATGGGCCTGCTGCGGGCTGGCGCCGAACCGGGCACCATCGCCGCACATCCGCTGGTTCGCACGCTGGCGGGTCAGGTCCGGCGCACCGGCGTCCGGCGCGAGGTCGAACTCGACCTGCCGCGCGGGCGGGAGGGCGGCCCGCAGTCCCCGCTGGGCGTGCACCTGCGCGCGGTGGCGCTGGGCGGCAATTACGTCTCGGTCGAGGCCGCTGACGTGACCGAGTCGCACCGGGTCGACCGGGTGCGGCGCGACTTCGTGGCCAACGTCAGTCACGAGCTGAAGACGCCGATCGGCGCGCTCCAATTGCTCGCCGAGGCGCTGCTCGACGCCACCGACCCGCACTCGGTGGCCACCGACCCCTCCGAAGACGTGGCCGCCGCCCGGCGCTTCGCCGAGCGCATCCAGACCGAGTCGACCCGGCTCGGGCGCCTCGTCAACGAGCTGCTGGAGCTGACCCGGCTGCAGGGCGCCGAGCCGCTGCCCGCGCCCGACCCGGTCTCGGTCGACTGGCTGGTGGCCGAGGTCGTCGACCGGACCCGCACGGCGGCCTCCGCGCGAAAGATCGAGGTGGCCGTCACCGGGCTGCGCGGGCTGACCGTGTACGGCAGCGACAGCCAGATCGCGACCGCCGTGGCCAATCTGGTGGAGAACGCGATCGCGTACTCCGCGGAGGAGACCAAGGTCAGCGTCGCGACGAGCGCGGACGACGAGTGGGTCGAGATCGCGGTCACCGACCAGGGCATCGGCATCGGGCCGAGCGACCTGGACCGGATCTTCGAGCGTTTCTACCGCGCCGACCAGGCGCGCTCGCGGGCGACCGGTGGCACCGGGCTCGGGCTGGCGATCGTCAAGCACATCGCGACCAACCACGGTGGCCGAGTGGGTGTCGCGAGCAAGCTGGGGGGAGGGTCGACGTTCACCCTTCGGCTGCCGGCCCGTCCGCCGGACGCCGTGCTGCCGCTACCAGAGTCGGTTGAGATCGAGGCCGGTCCGGTCCCGCTTCGGCGGACCTGACGGGAAGAACAGGAAGGACACTCAGTTGGCTCGCGTGCTCGTGGTCGAAGACGAGGAATCGTTCTCCGACGCACTCTCCTACATGCTCCGCAAGGAGGGGTTCGAAGTTTCGGTCGCCGCGACCGGCACTTCCGCCCTGACCGAGTTCGACCGAACCGGCGCGGATATCGTCCTTCTCGACCTCATGCTGCCGGAGATGTCAGGCACCGAGGTGTGCCGCCACCTGAGGCAGCGCTCGCACGTGCCGATCATCATGGTGACCGCCCGCGACAGCGAGATCGACAAGGTGGTCGGCCTGGAGATCGGTGCCGACGACTACGTGACCAAGCCCTACTCGCCGCGCGAGCTCGTCGCCCGGATAAGGGCGGTGCTGCGCCGGCAGGGTGCCGAGGCCGTCGAGCTGTCGGCGCCGACGCTGGCCGCCGGGCCGGTGCGCATGGACGTCGAACGGCACGTGGTCACCGTCAGCGGGTCTGCCGTGCAGCTGCCGCTCAAGGAGTTCGAGCTGCTGGAGCTGCTGCTGCGCAACGCCGGCCGCGTGCTCACCCGCGGGCAGCTCATCGACCGGGTCTGGGGCGCCGACTACGTGGGCGACACCAAGACACTCGACGTGCACGTGAAGCGGTTGCGGTCGAAGGTCGAGCCGGAGCCCAGCGCACCGCGGTACATCGTGACGGTGCGCGGCCTGGGCTACAAGTTCGAGCCCTGAGCCTCCGTGGTGGCGGGATGCTCCGCCACCAAGCCCTTCTCGATGCGCGCCGCGCACAGCTCCGCGAGCTTGGCGTATGCCTTCTTGCCAACCAGTGCGATCAGTTCCGGCTCGTACGACAGGTACATCGGCTCGGTGCCCACGTGCGCCTCGGGGGAGGACGTGCACCACCAGTCGAGGTCGTGACCGCCGGAGCCCCAGCCGCGCCGATCGAACTCGGCCAGCGTGGTCACGAGCACCTTGGTGCCGTCGGGCCGCTTTGTCCACTCCTGGTCGCGGCGCACCGGCAACTGCCAGCACACGTCTGGCTTGTACTCCAGCGGATGGACCCCGTCGCGCAGCGCCTGGCCGTGCAGCGCGCACCCGCCGCCACCCGGGAAGTCCGCGTCGTTGAGGAAGACGCACGGCCCCTCTTCCGACTGGGTGGCCGTGCGACGGGCCGGGTTTTTGCCGTCGATGGAGTCCATCTCGGTGTAGTTCTTGAACCCGCGCCGGTAGTGCTGCCACGTGGCCGGCGTCAGCCGCTTGACGGCCGCCTTGACGCGTTGCTCGTCGTCGTCATCGGTGAAGAACGCGCCGTGCGAGCAGCAGCCGTCGGCGGCACGGCCGGCGATGATGCCGTGGCAACCCTTGCCGAACACGCACGTCCACCGGGACAGCAGCCAGGTCAGGTCGGCGCGGATGACGTGCTTCGGGTCGTCAGGATCGGAAAACTCGATCCACTCCCGGGGAAAGTCGAGACCGACCTCCCGGCTGCGGGGGTCCCCCGGGTCATCGACGAGGACATGCAGGCTTGCCACCCGGCCAGCTTACGCGCGTAGTGCGCATATGGTTTGCGTATGAGGCTGGGTGTTCTCGACGTTGGTTCAAACACTGTGCACCTCCTGGTCGTGGACGCCCACCATGGCGCCCACCCGTGGCCCGCCCATTCGGAGAAGGCGGTGCTGCGCCTCGCCGAGCAGATCGGCAAGGACGGCGCGCTCACCAAGGCCGGTGCCGACGCGCTCGTCAAGACGGCGGCCGACGCGATGGCGTCCGCGGCCAGGCTCGTGACCGACGACCTGCTGGCCTTCGCGACGTCCGCGGTCCGCGACGCCACCAACTCCGCGGCGGTGCTGGCGCGCGTCCGCAACGAGACGGGGGTACGCCTTCAGGTGCTCTCCGGTGCCGAGGAGGCGCGGATGACGTTCCTCGCCGTGCGCCGCTGGTTCGGCTGGTCGGCGGGGCGCCTGCTGGTGATGGACATCGGCGGCGGCTCGCTCGAACTCGCGGCGGGCATCGACGAAGATCCGGATCTCGCGATGTCGCTGCCGCTCGGCGCCGGGCGGCTGACGCGGGAGCGGCTGCGCTTGGACGGCCACATGTCCGCGCCGCCGTCCGCGCACCGCGTGGAGGAGTTGCGCGAGTACGTCGAGGACGCGCTCGACCCGGCGGTGGCGAAGCTCTCGGAGTTCGGCTGGGATCGGCCGGTGGCCACGTCGAAGACGTTCCGGACGCTGGCCCGGTTGACGGGTGCGGCGCCTTCGACGGCCGGCCTGTGGGCTCCCCGGCGGCTGCACCGCGACGGGTTGCGGCAGGTGCTCGGCTTCATCCGGCACATCTCGCCGAGCGAGTTGCAGAGCCTGGAGGGTGTCAGCGCGAGCCGGGCACACCAGTTGCTCGCCGGCGCGGTGGTGGCCGAGGCGACCATGCGGCGGCTCGGCATCGACTCGGTGGACATCTGCCCCTGGGCGCTCCGGGAGGGCGTGATCCTGCGTCGCCTCGACCAGCTGGAACCGGCATGATCAGGGATAAAAGGGACGACTCGGCGCCGTACGATACGCTGAGGACGTGAGTTCGCGCGTCCCGGTACTGCTGTCCAGCTCTTCGGTCTTTCCCGAGCCCACCGCGGCGGCTTTCGAGATGGCCGCAACCCTCGGTTATGACGGCGTCGAGGTCATGGTGTGGACCGACGCGGTCAGCCAGGACGCCGGCGCCCTGCGTGGGCTGGCAGCCCACTACGGCGTGCCCGTGCTTTCGGTCCACGCACCATGCCTGCTGGTCACCCAGCGCGTCTGGAGCTCCGACCCGTGGGAGCGGCTGCGGCGTGCGGCCGTGCTGGCCGAGACGCTCGGCGCGCCGACGGTGGTGGTGCACCCGCCGTTCACCTGGCAGCGCGACTACGCTCGGACGTTTCCGACCGGGCTGGCACGGCTCGCCGCCAGGCACCCCGACGTGCGGTTCGCGGTGGAGAACATGTACCCGGTGCGCATGGCCGGCCGCCAGTTCGTGCCGTACATGCCGGGCTGGGACCCGACAGACACCGGATACGACGCGTACACGCTGGACCTGTCGCACTGCGCGGCGTCTCGCAGCGATGCGCTCGCCATGGCCGACACCATGGGCTCACAGCTTGCCCACGTGCACCTTGGCGACGGCACCGGCGAAGGTCGCGATGAGCACCTGGTGCCCGGCCGGGGCACCCAGCCCTGTGGCGAGCTGCTGGCATCCCTGGCCGGGCGCGGCTTTACCGGCTCGGTGGCCGTCGAGGTGGCGACCCGCAAGGCGAGCAGCCGGGCCGTGCGCGAGGCCGACCTGCGCGAGTCGCTGCGGTTCGCGCGCCACCACCTCGCGGCGCCCAGCCTTTCAACTCACTGAGGCGAGCAGCTTTTCCTTCTTCCGGGCCCTGTGTGCCGCCACATGGGAACGGGTGGCACAGCGCTCCGAGCAGAACCGCCGGCAGCAGTTCGACGAGGTGTCTAGGTAGACGTTGCCGCAGCGCTCGTCGGCGCACACCCCGAACCGAGCGCTGCCGAATTCGCAGAGCCAGACCGACAGGCCCCAGACCGCACCGGCGATGTACTCGGCGCTGACCGAGGCGCCGCGGCTGGTCACGTGCATGTGCCAGTCGTTCGCGTCGTGGCCGGAGATCCGCGGCTGGACCGGGAAGTGTTCCAGCAGCGCGTTGAGCTCGGCGACCGCTTGGATGTCGCGGCCGGTGGTGCCGAACTCGAAGACGTCTCGCAGGCGCTTCTGCGCCCTGCGGAAGATGGCCAGATCCCGCTCGACGACCTCGTCACGCATCCAGGAGTTTTCGTCGCCGAAAAGGCTCCTCAATCCGTCGAGCTCGTCCAGTGACGCGTTGACAAGGTCAACTGCGGTCCTGGCGTAGGCGTCGAAGTTCACGTGACAACCGTAGACGACTGGCGCCCCGCATGGCGTGTCTCGCCGTCGAGGGATAAATGGGGCGAAACACGTGGGCCCTGGTTGGGTGGTCTCCAACCGGCCTTCCGCCGGTCTGGGCGTTACGCTCGCCTCATGCTGCGATCGGTCATCCTCGCCGCGTCCCGGTCGTCCCGGATCGAACGGCTTGTCGAGACGGCTCCGCTGACTCGCGACGTGGTGCGGCGGTTCGTCGCCGGCAGCACCGTCGACGACGCGCTGCGGGTCACTGGCGAGCTGGTCACGAACGGGTTGGCGGTGTCGCTGGACTACCTCGGAGAAGACACCGAGACACCCGAACAGGCCGTCGCGACCCGCGACGAATACCTGC
Organism: Micromonospora sp. CPCC 205371; assembly: GCF_026130045.1. Taxonomy (GTDB): domain Bacteria; phylum Actinomycetota; class Actinomycetes; order Mycobacteriales; family Micromonosporaceae; genus Phytohabitans. The sequence continues at coordinate 5,368 of NZ_JAIBNX010000027.1, read as the reverse complement.
GACTGCTGGCGGCGCTGCGGGCCGGCGAGCTGACGCCCGCCGCCGAGGTGAGCGTCAAGCTGTCCGCACTGGGGCAGCGGTTCGACGAGAAGGTCGCCTACGAGCACGCGCGGGCGATCTGCTCCGCCGCGACCGAGGCGGGCACCACCGTGACCCTCGACGCCGAAGATCACACGACGACCGACTCCACGCTGGACATCCTGACCAAGCTCCGGGCCGATTTCCCGACCACCGGCGCGGTGCTCCAGGCGTACCTGCGGCGCACCGAGGCGGACTGCCGGGAGCTGGCGACGGTCGGGTCGCGGGTACGGCTGTGCAAGGGCGCCTACAAGGAGCCCGAGTCGGTCGCGTTCCAGTCCAACCTGGACGTCGACAAGTCGTTCGTGCGGTGCCTCAACATCCTCATGTCCGGCGACGGGTACCCGATGATGGCCACCCACGACCCGAGGCTGATCGCGATCGGTGAGGATCGCGCGCGCTGGTTCGACCGGTCACCGGACGAGTTCGAGTTCCAGCTCCTGTACGGCGTGCGCCCCGAGGAGCAGGCCCGGCTCGCCGCCGAGGGGTACACCGTGCGCGTCTACACGCCGTTCGGCGACCAGTGGTACGCGTATCTGATGCGCCGCCTGGCCGAACGTCCGGCCAATGTGGCCTTCTTCGCACGTGCCCTGCGTTCTAAGGGCTGAACGGCTGATCCAGCCCCGCGCCGAGTATGCGTAGTCTGCGCGATTGTGACTCAGGGGGAGGACACGCGTCGATGGTTGCTGTGGCTGGGTCTCGGACTCGCCGGCGCGTTGGTCGTGTGTTCGGTGCCTGTCGTGGTGGCGGTGGCTTTTCTGGATCGAGGTCCGGGCGCCGAGGCCAGCACCAGCCCGCGCCCGGTCAGCAGCCCGCTGGCGGGTGACGCCGAGCCGGTCACCCAGCTCTGGCTGCGCGAGCGGATGACCGACGTGCTCAACCAGCAGGCCGCCGCGCTGCTCCGCGGCGACGAGCGAGGATTCCTCGCGGCCGCCGCCGCGAACTCGCCGGCCGTGAGCGTGCTGCGCCGGCAGTACCGGTCACTGCGCGCCCTTCGAGTAGCGGTGTGGCAGCCGCGGATCTCCGACCTGCCGGCACGCGAGGGTGCCGAGTGGACGGTGTCCGTCTCGTTCGGACACTGTTTCGCGGCGCCCGGCTGCCGGGCCGCCCGGGTGGCCGTTCCGACCCGCTGGGTCGAGGCCGCGGGAGCGCCGCGGCTGGTTGCCGTGGAGCCCTCACCGTCGGCACAGGACGGTCCCCGACCGTGGGAGGTGAGCGATCTCCTCGTGGCGGCCGGGAGCCGCACCGTGGTCGCCACGACGGCCGCCCAGAAACCCCGGCTCGCCACGCTGCTCAACGAGGCCGAACAGGCGGCGGCCGTGGCCGACCGCTACGCGGTCGACGGCACCAGGCCCGACCGGTACCTGATCTTTTACGCCGGCGACGCGGAGTGGAAGCGCTGGTACGGCGGCGGGCGCCCGGACTGGACGGCTGGCTACGCGGTACCCGTCGGAAGCGGTCACTTCGACGTGGTGCTGGGCGCCCGTGACCTGCACAGCACGGTCCTCGACGACCTGTTGCGGCACGAGATGACACACGCCTCCTCGCTGCCCGACGAGGGGTACCGCACCGGCGCCAACTGGTGGCTCGTGGAGGGCGTCGCCGACCACGCGGCGGCTGGGGGGAGGCCGGTCAGCCGGTACGAGAGCCTGCCCGACGTCCGGAGGCTGGTCGCCGGGGGCTGGGGCGGCCCGCTCGCCAGCGCCGAGCCGAGCGCGGGCGCCGCCGACTGGCAGGTCAGTGGGGCCTACGGGATCGGGTACCTCGCCGTGCGGCACCTCGTCGACCGGTACGGGCTGACCGACGTGCTGGCGTTCTTCAAGGCGGTCGTGCACGAGCGGCACTCGCTGGAGCAGGCGTCGACCGACGTCTTCGGCGAGCAGTGGCAGGCGCTGCACGACGACTGCGTCTCGTACGTCCGCAGCGCCGCCTCGTAGCATGGGCGGCGTGTCCCGGCCAGCACTGCTCGCCGCCGCCCTGATCGTCCTGCTCGGGGCGACCGCCGCTTCGTGCGGCGACGACGATCCGGACGTCGCGCTCGGCTCCGCGTCACGCACCACGGTCGCCGAGGTGGTCGACGCCCCGGCTGCCGTGACGGCGAAGTCGGCGGCCACGCTCAGCGCCCCCGCCGACGGCACCCTCGCCGAGATGCGGGTCGCGCCCGGCGACCAGGTGCGCAAGGGTCAGGTACTGGCGATCATCGACTCGCCCGCCTCCGAGTCCCGCCTCAGGCAGGCCAAACAGGCGCTGGACGCGGCACGCCGGGCCGGGGGTGGCTTCGGCGGCGGGGTCAACCTCTCGGGCGTACAGAGGGAGACCGACAAGGCGGCGGCCGCGGCCTTCACAGCGGCGCGCAAAGCCGCCGGCAAGATCACCGACCCGGCCGCCCGCGCCGCTCTCCTCACTCACGTCGACTCGGCGGAGCGGCAGTACGAGGTCGCCGCCCGCGCCGCCGGGCAGGCCGTCCGGGCGGTCCAGCGCGGCGTCGCCGGGCTCAGCTCCGCGATGAGCGCCCTCTCCGCCGCACAGCGGCTCCAGGCACAGCAGGCGTACGACCTGGCGAAGGCGACCGTCGACGCGCTCACCCTGCGCGCACCGATCCCGGGCGTCGTACAGTACGGCGGCGCGGCCTCCTCGGCGTCGGCGGCTTCCGCCCTTGGGGCACTCTCCGCGCTGGGCGGCGCCGCGGCTCCGTCCCTGGGCGCCGCTGCTGAACCTCAGCCCGGCGTCGACGTGGCGATACCGGTCGGCGGGCAGGTGACCGCCGGCACCGCCGTGCTGACCGTGGTCGACACATCCGCTCTCGGGCTCGTCGCCGAGGTCGATGAGACCGACGTCCTGCTCGTAGAGTCCGGTCAGGAGGCCACCGTCGAGCTGGACGCGGCCACCGGTGCCACGTACACGGCGGGCGTGCGCTCCGTCGACGTGCTGCCCACCGCGTCGGCGCGCGGCGGCGTGGCGTACCGGGTCCGGCTCGCCCTCGGCACCGGCGAGTACGCCGACGGGCGCGACGCGCCGGCGCCCCGCCCCGGCATGAGCGCGGTCGTGCACCTCCAGGTCCGCCAGGCCGACGACGCGGTGGCGGTACCGGCCGCCGCCGTCTTCTCCGCCGACGGGCGCGACGCCGTCTGGGTCGTCCGTGACGGGCGTGCCGAGCGGGTCGACGTGACCGTGGGCGTGCAGGGCGCCGACCTCGTCCAGATCGTCTCCGGCGTCGAGGCGGGCCAGCGGGTCGTCGTCCGCGGCACCGATCTCGTGACATCCGGTCAAGAGTTCCCGTGACGATCAGCGCGTCCGGCATCGCTCGCACCTACGAACTGGACGGCGTGTCGGTGCCGGCCCTGCGGGGCGTCTCGCTCACCGTCGACGCCGGCGACTACGTGGCGATCGTCGGGCCGTCCGGGTCCGGCAAATCGACCCTGATGCACCTGCTCGGCGCGCTCGACCGGCCCACCAGCGGCCAACTGGTGATCGGTGGGCGGGACGTGGCCACGCTGTCCGCGCCGGAGATGGCCCGGCTGCGCAACGAGACCATCGGGTTCGTCTTCCAGTCGTTCCACCTGCTGCCACGCACGTCCGCCGTCGACAACGTGGCGCTGCCGCTCGTGTACCGGGGACTCGGCGCGCGCCAGCGGCGAGCCCGAGCCGCCGCGATGCTCGAACGGGTCGGGCTCGGCCACCGGCTCCAGCACCGCCCGGGCCAGCTCTCCGGCGGCGAGCAGCAGCGGGTCGCCATCGCGAGGGCACTGGTCACCGACCCGGAGGTGCTGCTCGCCGATGAGCCGACCGGCAACCTCGACACGGTCACCGGCGCCGCCGTGCTCGCTCTCCTGGAGGAGCTCAACGCCGAGTCCCAGGTGGCGCTCGTACTGGTCACCCACGACCGCGACGTGGCCGCGCGCGCCCACCGGCAAATCATGATGCGTGACGGGCTGATCGTCCCTCTCGCAGGTCATGGTGCGCCCGGCCCCGGGGATTCCGATGCGGCTGGCTGAGGCGTGGCGCGTCGCCCTCGACGCACTGCGGGCCAACCGGCTTCGCAGCGGGCTCACCATGCTCGGCGTGGTGATCGGCGTCGCAGCCGTCGTCGTACTGGTCGCCATCGGCACCGGCGCCAAGCGCGAGGTCGAGCAGCAGGTCGAAGGGCTCGGCTCCAACCTGCTGATCGTGGTGCCCGGACGGCTCGACTTCAACTCGGCGCCGTCGGTGTCGCGGCTTTCGCTGTCCGATGTGGAGGCGGTCAGCCGCGTGGTCGGCGACCCGTCGCGGGTGGCGGTGACCGTGACATCCGGCGAGACCGTTCGGGCCGGCACCCAGTCGACGTTCACCACCGTCCAGGGCGTACTGGAGACCACACCCCAGGTGTTCGTACGCTCCGTCGGGCGGGGCAGCTACCTCACGTCGTCCGATGTAGACACCGCGCGGCGGGTGGCGGTACTCGGCTCCACGGTCGCTCGCACGCTCTTCGGCGACCGCGACCCGATAGGGCGGCAGGTGTCAGTGGCCGGCGTGCGGTTCCGGGTCGTGGGGGTGTTCGCGCCACTCGGGCAGAGCCTCGGCGTCGACCGCGACGACGAGGTGCACATCCCGGTCACCACAGCACACCGGCTGTACGGGACCAACCGGATCGACGGCATCGCCGTCAAGGCGCCCGACCGTGAGCGCATCGACGAACTCGGCAACCGGATCGTGGCCGAACTATCCGAACGGCACCCGGACACCGAGTTCAGCGCGGTCACCCAGGAGCAGATCCTCGGCGTACTCGGAGACATCCTGGGCGTGCTGACCGGCGTACTGGCCGCGATCGCCGGCATATCGTTGCTCGTCGGCGGCGTGGGCGTCTCCAACATCATGCTTGTGTCGGTGCGGGAACGGACCCGGGAGATCGGCCTCCGCAAGGCTGTCGGCGCCCGGCCGCGCGACATCGGGATTCAATTCCTCCTGGAGGCGGTACTGCTGACCACGCTCGGCGGCGCGCTGGGGATGGCGCTGGGCATTGGGGCGGCGCTACTCGTCGGCGCTGTTTCGCCGGTGCCGGCCGCGATCACGTGGTGGTCGCTGACGCTCGCCTTCGGCGTTTCAGCAGCCGTAGGCATCATCTTCGGCGTAGTCCCCGCCCAAAGGGCCGGCCGCCTAGACCCCGTAGTAGCCCTCCGCACCGAATAACCCATCCCACCCGCGCGCCCCGCCCCGCGCGCCGCTCGCGCCGCGCTCGCGCTCCTTTCCGCCGATCAAGGGCGAATGCACGTGGTTGGATCTCTTTTCCGCGTGCGTTTGCCCTTGATCGATG
>NZ_JAIBNX010000269.1 GCF_026130045.1 Micromonospora sp. CPCC 205371 | reverse complement strand
GGGGGGGAGGCGCCCGGGGCTCCGGCGTTCAGCGGGGCGGCGTTCGGCCCCCGCCCCCCCCCCGCGCAGCGCGGGCCAGCATCGCAGCGACCGAAGCGACTGGCGGCTACAGGGAGGCTTCGGGGCGCATGACCCGCGCGAGCGGAGGCGAGCGCCGGCTAGCTCTGTCACTGGGTCACCACCGCTCGGGCGCCGGGGCGGCCGGCGTACGGGCGGGCCTCCGCGCCGCTCACGCCGACGTCGAGGCGGCCGACGCGCTCGATCTCCATGACGATCCGGTCGCCGTGGCGGATCGGGCCGACGCCCGCAGGGGTGCCGGTGGCCAGCACGTCGCCGGGCCACAGCGTCATCACCGAGCTGGCGTACGCGACCAGGCGTGCGACACCGAAGATGAGGTCGGCGGTGCTGGCCGACTGCCGTTGCGTCCCGCCGACCCAGCAGCGCAGGGCGAGGTCGCCCGGGTCGCCGACCTCGTCGGGCGTGGTCAGCCACGGGCCGATCGGGGTGAACGTGTCGAACGACTTGCGCGTCGATCGGTCCTCTGTGGACCGCACGGTGATGTCGAGCAGGCAGGTGTATCCGGCCACGTACGGCAGCGCCTCGGCCTCGGGCACGTCGCGGGCGGTGCGCCCGATGACGACGGCCAGCTCGGCCTCCTGGTCGGTCCGCAGGTCGGTGTACGGCAGCTCGACGGTGCCGCCGGGGCCGATGACCGACGAGGGCGCCTTGAGAAAGACGCCGAGCTCGGCGACCGTCAGCGGGGCGGCCATCTCGGCCTGGTGGTCGCGGTAGTTGACGGGTGCCGCCACGATCTTTCCTGGGCGCGGCAACGGTGCGAGAAGCTCCACATCGGCCAGCGGCCGCCGCGGCCGGCCATTCGGGCGCAGGCGGGCCAGGTCGATCCCGTGCTCCAGCACGGCGTGCAGCGGCCCGGCCGCCCCGAAGGCGGGGGCAAGATCGGTCACGTCGACCACATCGTCGCCGTCGACGACGCCGAGCCGCACGCCGCCGTCCCGATAGACACAGACCCTCACCGTACGTACTCCTCGCGGTACAGGCCGAGGGAGGTCACGGCGGGGGTGTCGGAGTACGAGAACAGGATCGCGTCGTCGGAGAGCGAGGCGGTGCGGTGCTCGTAGGTCGACCAGCCGGGCACCGCGAACACGTCCTTCTCGCCCCACTCCAGGCGTTGGCCGTCCACTATGGTCACTCCTTCGCCACGCACCACGTGGTAGATCGTGCTGGGGGTCTGCCGGCGCGGGACGCCGCGGAAACCGGGGCGCAGCCGCGCGATCCGGCAGCCGATGGTGGGCATGACCGGCCCGCCGGTCCACGGGTTCGTGTACTCCAGCACCACACCGTCGGCGTCGCTGCCGCTCGCGTCGTCGGCGATCGCGTCGAACGCCCGGGAGGTCTCCTCCCACGGGTAGTTGCCGATCGGCGAGTTGGCGCTGGGCCGCGGGTCCCACGCCGGCGTGAGCCGCCCGTGGATGAACTGCCGCGAGGAGATGTCGTCGGGCACCTCGGCCTTCTGCGTCCGCTCGCTGTACAGCTCGAAGAACCCGACCTCCAGGGCGTTGACGAGCGGGTAGTCCAGCCCGTCGAGCCACAGCATCGGGCCGTCGCCTTCGTGCGCGTGATCGTGCCAGTGCCAGCCGGGTGTCAGCAACAGGTCGCCGGGGTGCATGTGGACCCGTTCGCCGTTGACCGTGGTGTAGGCGCCGCGCCCCTCGATGATGAACCGGAACGCGCCGGCCGTGTGCCGGTGCGCCTGCGCCGTCTCGCCGGGCAGGATCACCTGGATGCCCGCGTACAGGTTGGTGGTCGTGGCCGGCGGCTCGGTCAGGCCGGGGTTGACGAGCATGAGCACCCGGCGCTCGGCCTCTTCCAGGGAGAGCACGTCGGCGAAGTGCAGCAGGTACGGCCGCAGCGCGGAGTAGCTCCACAGGTACGGCACCGCCCGGCTCTTCGGCTCGGCGGCGAAGAGGTTTCCGAAGTACCGCCACAGCGGCGCGGTGCCGAGCCGCGCGATCGCGTCGTACGGGTCGCCGGTCATGAAAGTAGCTTGACTCATCTCTTACCCACCGTCAAGGTTTGTGTCATACGTCGCTGCATGGCGGGGACGATCCCGTGCGGAAGGAAGAGCACCACGACGACCAGCAGGAGCCCGTAGACGGCGTACGAGAGCACGCTGGGGGCGTAACTGGGCATCCCGGGTTGGGTGCCGACCGTGTTGAGCACCTGGATCAGCAGCACGATCGCGGTCGCGCCGACGAGGGCGCCCCACAGCGTGCCCAGACCGCCGACGACCGCCATGACGACGTACTCGATGGACAGCAGCACCGGGAACGAGCCCGGCGCGATGTAGCCGAGGTAGAACGCGTAGATCCCACCCGCCAGCCCGGCGAACGCCGCCGACAGCGCGAACACCGCCAGCCGGTACCCGCCGACCGGCACGCCGCTGGCCGCGGCCGCGGTCTCGCTGGTCGCCAGGGCGCGCAGGCCGCGCCCCGACCTGGATGCGACCACGTTGTGCGCCACGACCAGGGTGAGCGCGACGGCGGCCCAGGTCAGGTACGCGTACGAGATGTCCTCGGCGAACTCGTAGCCGCCCACCGACAGCCGCGGGATGCCCTGCAGCCCGATCGCACCCCCGGCCCAGTCCGCCTGCCCGACCAGCGACAGCAGGATCAGCTGCGTGGCGAGCGTCGCGAACGCGAGGTGGTGTCCACGCAGGCGTAGCAGCGGCACGCCCACGAGCAGGGCGAACAGCGCCGCCGCGACCGGCGCGGCGAGCAGTCCCAGCACCGGCGGGAAGCTGTGCACGCTCAGCAGGCCGGCCGTGTACCCGCCGATCGCGTAGAACGACGCCTGCCCGAGCGAGACCTGCCCGGCGTACCCCATCAGCAGCGACAGCCCGATCGTCACCATGGCGGCGAGACCGAGCAGGATGTACACGGACAGGTGCCCGCTTTCCAGCAGCGGCGGCAGCGCGAGCGTCCCGGCCGCGACCACCACCCCGGGCGCCCAGCGCACGACCCGAGACCTCATGCTGGTTCCTCCTGAGCGATGGGCTTGCGCGCGGCCTGCCAGATCATCACGGCGAGCATCAGCACCAGCGCGACCTCCATCTGGTACGCGGCGTTGCCGTACCCGGCGACGAGCGCCTGCGCGACGCCGAGCAGCAGCCCGCCGGCGAGGGTGAGCGCCGGACGTACCAGCCCGCCGACGATGAGCGTGACGTCGTAGTCGAACGTGACCAGTTGGATCGGTGTGACCAGCACGCCGGCCAGCCCGCCGAGGGCACCGCCGATCGCGAAGGACACGAGCCCCATCCGGGTCACGCTGATACCGACGACCTTCGCCGCGTACGGGTTCGAGGCGCACGCCGACAGCGCCCGGCCCACGTCGGTGCGGGTGAACAGCAGCCCCATCCCGGCGAAGACCGCGAGCGTGGCGCCGATGATGAGCAGGTAGTGCGCCTGGAACCGGGCGCCGAAGACCTCGACGGCGCCGGGCACGCCGGGGAACGAGCGCGGCTGGTCGCCCCAGACCAGCACCTCGACGGCGTACGCGAACACGCCGAGCCCGAGCGTGACGATGAGCGCCGCGCCCGGCGGGGTGCCCGGCTTGCCGATCGCGACCAGCCCGACGAGCAGCCCGGTGAGGGCGCCGACCGCGACGGCGAGCCCCTCGGCGAGGCCGTGCGGCAGCCCGGAGGCGAGCAGCGTCGACGCGGTGAGCGCCGCGATCACCGCGAACCCGCCCTGCGCGAAGTTCACCACCCGCGTGACCCGGTAGATGGCGACGAGCCCGCTGCCGACCAGCGCGAACGCACAGCCGCCGCCGACCCCGGTGATGAGGTACTGCACCAACTCACTCATGCCGCCACCCCCAGGTACGCCGCCGCCACCTCGGGGCTTGCCGCCAGCTCCGCGGATGGGCCTGAGGTGGCGATGCGGCCGGCCTCCAGGACGTAGGCGCGGGTGCACAGGTCGAGCGCGATGCGGGCGTTCTGCTCGATGAGCAGTACCGCCAGCCCCCGCTCGCTGTTGAGCTCGCGCAGGTGCCGGACCAGGTCGGCGACCACCAGCGGCGCCAGCCCGAGCGACAGCTCGTCGACCGCGAGCACGTCGGGCCGGCTCATCAGCGCCCGGCCGACCGCCACCATCTGCTGCTGCCCGCCAGACAGCAGCCCGGCACGGCGGCGGCGCAGCTTCACCAGGTCGGGCAGCACCTCGTAGATCGGGCCGGTGTCGCGGTTGCGGATGCGCCAGCCGCCGAGGCGCAGGTTGTCGTCGACGGTGAGATCCGGGAACATCTGCCGGCCCTCGGGGACCTGCGCGAGCCGCCCGCCGATGGTGACCCGGCCGGAGACGGGGCGCAGGATGCCCGACAGCGTGTTGACCAATGTGGACTTTCCGGCGCCGTTGGGGCCGATGAGCGCCACCATCTCCCCCGCGCCGACGGTCAGGCTGACGCCGTCGAGCGCCACGGCCGCGCCGTACCGGACGGTGAGGTCCTCGACTTCGATCATGCGGCTGTTCCCAAGTAAGCCGCCACGACGGCGGGATCGGCACGGATCTCGGCCGGCGTGCCCTCGGCGATGACGCGGCCGAGGTCGAGCACGGTGACCCGGTCGGCCAGCCGGGTCACGAACGCCACGTCGTGCTCGATCTTGATCATCGTGAGCCCGCCCGCCTTCAGTTCCTCGATGAGCTGCGCGAGGGCCTCCCGTTCGGCGGCGCGCAGGCCGGCGGCCGGCTCGTCGAGCAGCAGCAGGCGCGGGCGCCCGCACAGCGCGCGGGCCACCTGCAGCGCCCGCTGCTGGCCCAGCGGCAGCGCCTCGGCGGCACGGTCGGCCCAGTCGGCGAGCCCGACGCGGCCGAGCGCCTCGCGGGCCCGCTGCCGGATCTCCCGCTCCTCGCGGCGGTGCGGGGGCAGCCGCAGCGTCCCCCGCAGGAACCCGGTGCGCGTGGTGGCGTGCGCGCCGACCATGACGTTTTCCAGGGCGGTCATCCCGCGAAAGATGCGCGCGCCCTGGAAGACGATCGCGATGCCCAGGTGCGCCCGGCGGTGCGCCGGCAACCGGTCGAGCCGGTCGCCGGCGAACGTGATGGTGCCGCGGTCGGCGGTGAGCTGCCCGCCGATCAGGTTGAACAGCGTGGACTTGCCGGCGCCGTTCGGCCCGATGACGCCGCGCAGTTCGCCGGGCGCGACGGTCAGGTCGACCCCGCGCACGGCGAACACGCCGCCGAACGAGCGATACACGCCCTCGACGTTGAGCAAGGGCTCACTCACTTGCCGGCCACCGTGGCGAGCTGCCCGGCCGACCACTCGGTGGGCACGAACGCGCCGCCCTTGACGGTGTTGATGGAGATGTAGTCGGCGGACAGGCCCGCGTGGTCCTCGGCGCTGTAGGTGTACGTGCCGTTCGGAGTGGTCAGCGACAAACCTTCCAACGCCTTCTGGACCTTTTCCGGATCGGTGCTGCCCGCTTTCTCGATCGCGGCGACCAGCAGCTTCACGCCGGTGTATCCGTCCTGCGCGAACTGCGGCGGCGCGTACCCGTACTTGCTCTGGAACGGGCCGGCGAGTTGCTCGATGGACTGCTTGAGCGCGCCATCGGGCAGGCTGCCGCCGACCACGCCGACGGAGCTGGCCACGGTGACGCCCTCGGCCGCCGCGCCGACCGGCTCCAGCCACAGCTTGCTGGCCTGCGCCCCGGTGACCACCAGCGGCACCCTCAGCCCGGCTGTGGCGTACTGCTTGGCCAGGGCCACGCCCGGCGGGCCGGTCGCCCACACCAGCAGAGCGCCGGCACCGGACGAGCGGACCTGGTTGAAGACCGCGCTGAACTCGGTCGTCGTGGTCTGGAACTCGGGCGTGGCGACCAGCGTGATGCCGTACTCCCCCGCCTGTTCCTTGGTGCCGTTGAAGCCGGCCTTGGCGTACGAGCTCTTTCCGTCGTACGCGACGGCGAGCTTCGTGATGCCCTGCGCCTTGAGGTACGCGAGGATGCGGGCGGCGTAGGTCGCCGAGGTGGCCGGCACCACGAAGACGTACGGGTGGACGGGTTTGACCTGCTCGTCGGCCGGCGTGAGGGAGATGTACGGGATCTTCTCGCGGTCGACGAGCGGGATGGTGGCGAGAGCCGAGTTGGAGAACGGCGAACCGATCACCGCGGCGACGTCGCCCTTGATGTCGTTGAACGCCAGCACCGACTGATCGGGCTGGCTCTTGTCGTCGCGGACGACGAGTTCGAGCTGCCGTCCGAGCACACCGCCAGCGGCGTTGACCTGCTCGACGGCGAGCTTCACGGACTTCTCGTTTTCGGTGCCGAGTGGCGCGTAGTTGCCGGTCAGCGAGACGATCTGCCCGACCTTGATCGGGCCTTCGCCACCGGAGCCGGAGCCGCCGGAGGAGTCGTCGCCGCAGCCGGCCGTCACGATGACCAGCGCCAGCGCGGCGAGGTAGAGGGTTGGACGTCGCACGGTTGTCCTCCCTGTTGATGTGTTACGCAGAAGCTAGACATCTGTTAATCGGCGGTCAAGAGTTGTGCCGAATGTTTTGCGCGACCGAGACCCAACCGTGCGACAAGGAATATGTACAGTAAGCGCATGTCAGCCATGCCCGCCGCGGCCACCGAGACCGAGCTCGACCTGCCCCGGATGCAGGCCGGGGGCAGCCCACAGCACCTGTTGCTGACCCTGCTGGGCGACTACTGGTACGGCCAGCGCGCCGCGCTGCCCTCCGCCGCGCTGGTCGCGCTGCTCGGCGAGTTCGGCATCACCGAGGTCAGCGCACGGGCGGCGCTGAGCCGGCTGGCCCGGCGCGGGCTGCTGGAGCAGTCCAAGGCCGGGCGCCGCACCTCGTACGCGCTCAGCGAGCGCGCCGCCGAAGTGCTGCGCGAGGGCAGCCGGCACATCATGTCGTTCGGCAGCGCGGAGGCGTCGTGGTCCGGGCGGTGGACGGTCGCCGCGTTCTCGGTACCGGAGGACCAGCGCGACCTCCGGCACGCGCTGCGCACGAGGCTGGGCTGGTACGGGTTCGCACCGCTCTACGACGGGCTCTGGGTCTCGCCGCACGAGCGGGTGACCCAGGTGACCGCGGTCCTCGCCGAGCTGGGCATCGACCGGGCGACCGTGTTCGTGTCCGAGCTCGCCGGCGGCAGCCCGCCGGGTGGCCACCCGATCCACGCCTGGGACCTGGACGCGCTGCGCACCCGGTACGAGCGGCTGCTGGAGGAGTACGAGCCGGTGCGCGTGAAGTGGCGGGACGGCAAGGTGGGCACCGCCGAGGCGCTCGTCGCCCGCACCGCGCTCATGGACGACTGGCGCAACTTCCCGAACCTGGACCCGGAGCTGCCCGCGGGCCTGCTGCCGAAGCGGTGGCCCCGGGCGCAGGCCCGCCAGCTGTTTATCGAGCTGTACGACGGGCTGGCACAGCTCTCCGAGCAGCGGGTGGTGCAGGTGGTGGGCCAGTTCGACGCCGACCTGGCCCGGCTGGTGCGCAGCCACACCAGCGACTTCACCGGCTGACTACTCGAAGGTCAGCACGGCCTTGACCACCTCGCCGCGCTCGGTCGCCAGCACGGCCTTCTCGATGTCGGCGAACGGGTAGCGGCGCACGAGCTTTTCCAGCGGCAGGGCGCCGCGCGCGACCAGATCGGCCAGCAGCGGCACGAACCGGCGCGGGTCGGCGTCGCCCTCGGTCACGCCCACGATCCGCTTGCCGCCGAGCAGCCCGTTGACGTCGACCGGCACGGTGGTGCCGAACGCCGGCGCGCCCACGATCGCGCAGGTGCCGCGCAGCGCGAGCGCGTCGATCGCCGCGGACAGCGCGCCGACGTTTCCGGAGGCCTCGACGGCGTAGTCCACGCCGGCGCCGCCGGTCAGCACGCGCAGCGCGGCGGCCACGTCGCCGCGGGCGTCCACCACGTCGGTGGCGCCGAGCTCGCGCGCCAGTTCCAGCCGCTCGGGTACCACGTCCACCGCCACGATCCGCGATGGCCCGCCGAGCGCCGCCGCCATGACCGCCGCGAGCCCGACCGCGCCGACCCCGAAGACGGCGAGCGTGCTGCCGATCCCGGGCCGCAGCACGTTGAGCACGGTGCCGGCGCCGGTCTGCACGCCGCAGCCGAGCGGCGCGAGCAGGTCCAGCGGCGCGTCTGGCGCGACCTTGACGAGGCTGCGCTCGTCCGCGAGGGCGTACGTGGCGAACGAGGACTGCCCGAAGAAGTGGCCGGCAACGGGCCCCTCGGCGCCGTTCAGCGTGCCGCTGCCGTCGGCGCGAGCGCCGCCGAAGTTGAGGGGCAGGAAGCCGGCGCAGTAGGCGGGGTGCCCGGCCAGGCAATTGCCGCACGCGCCGCAGGAGGTGAACGACAGCAGCACCTTGTCGCCCGGAGCCACGCTGGTGACCCGGTAACCGACCTCCTCCACGACGCCGGCGCCCTCGTGACCGAGCACGACCGGGAACGGCGAGGGCAGCTTGCCGGCGCGTACCGACAGGTCGGTGTGGCACAGGCCGGCGGCGACCAGGCGCACCACCACCTCGTCGGGGCGGGGCGCGTCGATGGTGACGCCGGTGAGCTCGAACGGGGCGCCGATCTCGGGGACGACGGCGGCGGTGGCGGTGCGGGGCATATCGGGAACCTCCTATGACACTTTCTCTTACGAGCGTCAGAGCATAGCTCGAATATTAGGCGCGCGGAATGTTGACATCTTGTTTCACGTGCGTCACGGTAGATGGCGTGACTGTGAGCAGCGCCGCTGGACGGCTCTACATAGACGGCGCCTGGCGCAACGGCCAGGGCGCGATGCGCGACGTGGTCAACCCCGCCACCGGCAAGGTGATCACCACGGTGCCAGACGCCACCCCCGGCGAGGTGGACGCCGCGGTCGACGCCGCCCGGCGCGCGTTCGACTCCGGCGTCTGGTCGGGGCTGAGCGGGCGGGAGCGCTCGCGGGTGCTCTACCGCGCCGCCGCGCTCATCCAGGAGCACGCCGAGGAGCTGGCGCTGCTGGAGACCACCGACACCGGCAAGCCGCTCCAGTTCAGCCGGATGATCGACGTGGGCAACACGGTCACCCACTTCGAGTACTACGCCGGCCTGGCATACTCGATCGACGGCGCCACCCGGCAGACCGGCATGCCCGCGCTGGCGTACACCGTGCGCGAGGCGATCGGCGTGGTCGCGGCCATCACGCCGTTCAACTTCCCGATGATCCTGTCGACCTCGAAGATCGCCCCGGCGCTCGCGGCCGGCAACACGGTCGTGCACAAGCCCGCCGAGGACACCCCGCTCACCGCGCTACGCATCGCCGAACTGCTCACCGAGGCCGGCCTGCCGCCCGGCGTGCTCAACGTGGTGACCGGCGGCGGACCCGTCGGCGACTCCCTGGTCCGCCACCCCGGCGTCGACAAGATCGCCTTCACCGGCTCCACCGCGGTCGGCCGGCGCATCGCCAGCGCCGCGGCCGAGACCCTCAAGCCCGTCACCGTCGAGCTGGGCGGCAAGTCGGCACAGATCGTGTTCGCCGACGCCGACCTCGACGCCGCCGGGCAGGCGGCCGTCAGCGGTTTCGTCTTCAACACCGGCCAGTTCTGCATGGGCGGCACCCGCCTGCTGGTGCAGCGTCCGGTGTACGACGAGATGTTGGCCCGGGTCGTCGGCGGTGCCACCCATGTGCCCGTCGGCGACCCGCTCTCGCCGGAGACGATCGTCGGCCCGCTGGCCGGCCAGCGCCCCCTCGACAAGGTCCCCCGGTACGTCGCGCTGGCCGCGTCGGGGGGCGCCACCCTCGGCGCCCGGCGGGGTCGCGCC
>NZ_JAIBNX010000268.1 GCF_026130045.1 Micromonospora sp. CPCC 205371 | reverse complement strand
CGGCGGCGGCGCGTGCCGGGCGCTGCCGCGCGATCTCGCGGGTGCGTTCGAGCCGCGCCCGCGCGCTGTCCACTTCGGACGCCGCGCGGTCGAGCCGCACCCTGGCCGCCGCGCGGGCGCGCGCGAGCCGCGCGCGGACCTCGACGACGACGGCGGTCCGCCTGTCAGGCATTGGGGTCCTGCGGCTGAACCGGCTCCGGGGCGTGGGGATCGAGCGAGTCGGGCTCGCGGTGCAGGAGCTGCAGCAGTACGCCGGTGAGCACGCCACTGGCCACGGCGGCGTCGGCCGGATGAGGCTGGGGCTCGCCCTGGGCACGCTGCGCCGGCGGCACCCGGCACACCCGCGCGAGCAGCGTGTCGAGCACCGGGGGAGGCAACCCGGGGAGCAGGTCGCGCACCCGCGGCGCCGCCTCCCGGGTGAGCACCGGCAGGTCGTCGGGGCCGGGCAGGTGCCGCAGCAGGTCGCTGGCGAGCCGGTGCAGTACCGGCGGCGCGAGCGCCGACATGCCGAGCCCGATCGGCGGTGCCACCCCGGCCAGCTCGCGGCGCAGCCGGCCGCGGTCGCTCGCGCGCACCCCGGCGGCCACCCGGCGCATCAGGTCGGCGCCCTCGGTGGCGGCGTTCTCGGTCGGCTCCGGCCGCGCGGCGTCCGCCGAGTCACCAGTCAGCTCGGAGACCCGCTGGCCCCACCAGTGGCCGAGCGGCGGCGGGGGCGCCGAGCCGGGCGGCGCGACCCGGTCACCTTCGGCGGCCAGCCCGGCACGCCAGGCGCCGTCGGGCCCCGCCGCGCCGTCGTGCGTCAGGCCGAGGGCGGTCAGGTACGCCAGGAGCGAGTCCTGCGCCACCCGTACCGCCTGCGCGGCCTGCTCGGCGTGTTCGAGCGCGCCGGCCAGCTGCGGCACGCCCATGGGGTTGCCGGACGCTTGGCGTACCCACATCAACAACTCGCCCGCGAGCCGCAACCGCTCGACGGCGGCCGTGACGAGTCCGAGCGGAAGGTCGTCTGAGGTGGCCCGGACCCGGGCCCCCAGTTCCTGGATCAGCGACATGGCCCCGGCCGTTTCTACAGCGCCGCGACGTACGCCTGGGCTTGCTCCACCGCGGCCTGTGTCGCGGCGAGGCAGTCGTCGAGCTCCATGATCGCTTGTTGGAGCGAGGCGTGGGCGCTGCTCACCGCGTCGTGGCCGCTGCCGTCCAGGGCCGCTGCCAGGCTCTGCTGCGCTTCGGCGATCTTTTCGTTCGCCGCGTGCACCGCCGCCTGGCCCTCGCTCACCTGCTGGATCGCGGCATCGATGGCCGACTTGACCTCGGCGACGCTCGCCACGGGGGGACCTCCTGGGGGTGGGAAGCCGCCATTCCATCATAGGCGCGGCGGGCGTTTGTCACCCCGGTGTCCTTATTGATCGTGGCCCGCGTACGCCGGCGCCGAGAGATGTCACCCGTTCGCGCAGCCCGCGGTCGGCGGTGACCACGACGACCTGCCGGCCCTGTCCCTCTTCGCGGACCAGGTCGACGATCGCGTCGTCCCCCGACCCCGTGGCTGAGATCACCCGCACGCCGTCCGTCGACTCCAGCCCGCGGGCGGCGCCCTCGACGACGAGGACCACCTCGCCCGCGTCGAGCCCTTCGAGGGAGTCGCGCAGCCGGCGCGCGGCGCCTGCCCGGTCGCGCCACCAGCCGTCGGGCCGCGACCCGACCACGTTCGCCCCGTCGATGATCAGCAGGTCGATCATGAGGTGACGGCGGACTCTTCGTCCGACAGGTCGGGGATTTCGGGAAGGGCGGCGACGTCGAGGGGAGCCGACGAGCCGAACGCGGGGTGGCTGCGCAGCCACTGCTGGTACAGCGGGGCGCGCGCGACGATGTCTCCGTGCGCGGCGACCGCGTGCCCGAGCACGTCGTCGGCGAACTTGGCCGCGAGCGTGTCGGGGTGCCAGCCCAGCAGCAGCCGCCAGCGCAGCGGCACGCCCACGAGCGGGCGCGTGACCAGCCCCGGCAGCGGCCGGAACGTCGCCTGGCACAGCGCGACGGCCTCACCCGACTCGACCATGTCGATGCAGCCCCGGATGTCCGTCTCGTACAGCTTGCGCGGCGTGAACCCTGACCGCGCGCACGCCGCGGCGAAGCAGTCCGCGAAGCACCCGTCGCCGGGCGCGCCGACCCACTGCGCCTCGGCGAGGTCGCCGAGCGGCACCTCGTCGACCTCGGCGAGCGGGTGCTGGGCGGGCAGCATCACGAACACCGCGTCGACCGCCACGACCCGCCAGGCCAGCCCGTGCGCGGCCGACGGTGCCGCGTCGCCGCAGACCCCGACGAGGACGTAGTCGAGGCGGCCGCTGAGCACCATCTGGGCCAGCTCGTCGGCGTACCAGGAGGCGTAGGTGCTGATCTGGGCCTGCGGCTGAGCGTTGGCGAGCCGGTGCACCAGACCGCCGACGATGGGGCTGTTGGCGCCGCCAACCCGGTACCGGCTCATGGTGTCGCCCGTGCCGGCGAGCCGCGCCGCCTCGTCCTGTAACCCCTTCATCGCGGGCAGCAACACCCTGGCCCTGGCCAGCACCAGCTCGCCGAGCGCGGTGGGGCGGGCGCCGCGCCGGTCGCGCTCGAAGAGGGGCCCGCCGAGCGTGCGCTCGATGCGCTGGAGCTGCGCGGTCAGCGCTGGTTGCGCTAACCCGAGTTGCGAGGCCGCCTTGGTCACGCTGCCGGTTTCAGCGATCGCGACGACGACCTTGAGGTGGCGTAGCTCCAGGTTCATAGCGTGACGGTAGGACCAACGTGGGATCACCGGAAGTCCTTCGGGCTGTGAAAGGTCCCCCAAAGGCCAGGTAGGTTGTAACCGATCGGTTAACGGCTTGATCAAAAAAGCCGATCCTCGCGTCGGGCGTCCAGGTCGGTAGCGCGCGTGCGGCGGCCCGTAAACGCGTCCCGTAGCCGGTCAAGTACCCCGAGTGCCGGGTCTGCGATCTTGTTCCACGGCGGTGTGGCGGGCGCCTTCGGGTGCGGACGCGTCGGCGCGGCCTCCTCGGCGATCTCCACGCGATTTCCGAGCCGGATCAGCTCGTCGGGCGGCGTGGCCGCCGCGAGCGCGGCCAGCATGCCCTCTACCGACGCGGCATGCTCCCGCAGTCCGCGGGCGACATCCGAGCCGGGGCGCCGCAGGGCGCGGCGCAAGGCCCGCGCGGCGGCGATCTCGCGATCGACGGTGCCGGGTCCGCGCATCCGCCGGATGACCGGGTACAGGTACTGCTCCTCGGCGGACAGGTGGCGGGACACGGTGGCCGCCAGTACGTCGCGGATCTCGCGGCGCCGGTGGGGCGTGATCGCGGGATCGGCGAGCCGCGCGCACAGGCCGGCGATCACGGCATGTTCCCCGGCGAGCACGTCGACCACGCTGCGCCCGCCCGGCCGCCAGTTCACCCCGGCGGGTGTCGGTGGCAGTGGTGGCAGCGTCATCGCGCCTGAATACCCCCTTCCTCGACGGTGGAAAACGTGGAAACGGTTGTGCACAGCGTGACGACACAATTACCGTCTGATTACCCCAGCAACTCCGGCTCCCTCCACCACCTGGTGCAACGGAGGTGTATCCATGCCACTCCCGCGTCGCCTGCCTGCCGTTCTGGCCGCCGCCCTCGCGGCCGTGCTCGTGGCCCCATCGGCGGCCCTCGCCGCAGCCCCGGTCCCCTCGTCCATCGCGAGCCTCGGCGACTCGATCACCCGCGCCTTCAACTCCTGCGGGTTCTACGTCGACTGCCCGTCGCGCTCGTTCAGCACCGGCACCACCACCTCGGTAAACAGCCACTACCAGCGCATTCTGGCCGCCAACCCGGCCATCGCCGGACGCAACCACAACGACGCCCGCTCGGGCGCGACCGCCGCCGACATGGCCGGCCAGGCCGCCACCGCCGTCGGTCAAGGCGTCGACTACGTCACGCTCCTGATCGGCGCCAACGACGCGTGCGCGAGCAGCGAGGCCGGCATGACGCCGGTGTCGACGTTCCGCGCCCGTATCGACTCCGCCCTGGGCACCCTCAAGTCGGGCCTGCCGCAGGCCCGCGTCCTCGTCATCAGCATCCCCGACCTCAAGCGGCTGTGGGAGGTCGGCAAGGGCAACGCCCTCGCCCGCGGCGCGTGGCGGCTGCTCAACATCTGCCAGTCCATGCTGGCCAACCCGACTTCCACGGCCGCCGCCGACAACGCGCGCCGGGATCGGGTACGCCAGCGTGTGATCGACTACAACACCCAGCTGGCCGCCGCCTGCGCGGCTTATGGACCGAACTGCGACTTCGACGGCAACGCGGTGTTCAACTACCCGTTCACGCTCAGTCAGGTCTCCGCCTGGGACTACTTCCACCCCAACGCCAGAGGACAGGCGGTGCTGGCCTCGGTTTCCTACCAGGCGGGGTTCGGCTGGTAGGGAGTTCGCCGGCTGGTAAGAAGGTCAGATGAGAACCGCCGTCGACGAAGTCGTCGACATCTGCCGTGACCTGCTGCGCATCGACACCACCAACACCGGCGACCTCGCCACCAGCGCGGGGGAACGGGTGGCCGCGGAGTACGTAGCCGCACAGCTCGCGGAGGTCGGCGTCGACGCCGAACTGCACGAGTCCGCGCCCGGCCGGGCCAACCTCGTCGCCCGGATTCCCGGCAGCGACCCGGCCCGGCCGGCGCTGCTCGTGCACGGCCACCTCGACGTCGTACCGGCCGAGGCCAGCGAGTGGTCGGTGCACCCCTTCTCCGGTGAGCTGCGCGACGGGTTCCTGTGGGGGCGCGGCGCGATCGACATGAAGGACTTCGACGCCATGGTGCTCGCCGTGGTGCGGGAGTGGCAGCGCACCGGCGTCCGCCCGCCGCGCGACATCGTGCTGGCGTTCACGGCCGACGAGGAAGCCGGCGGCGAGTACGGCGCGCACTTCCTCGTCGACAACCACCGCGACCTGCTCGACGGCTGCACCGAGGCGATCGGCGAGGTCGGCGGCTTCTCGTACACGGTGAGCAGCGACCTGCGGCTGTACCTGGTGGAGACGGCCGAGAAGGGCATCAACTGGCTGCGCCTGCACGCCAAAGGGCGCCCCGGGCACGGCTCGATGGTGCACGACGACAACGCGGTGACCGCGCTCGCCGAGGCGGTGGCCCGGGTCGGGCGACACCGTTTTCCGATCGTGGTCACCCCGACCGTCCGCGCCTTCCTCGAGGAGATCGGCGAGGTGCTGGGCATCGAGATCGACCCGGACGACCCCGAGCTCGCGATCAGCAAGCTCGGGCCGATCGCCAACCTCATCGGCGCCACCATCCGCAACACCGCCAACCCGACGCGCCTCGCCGCTGGGTACAAGGACAACGTGATCCCCAGCCGCGCCTCGGCGACCATCGACTGCCGCACCCTGCCCGGCCAGGCCGAGCTCTTCCTGGAGCAGCTCCGCGAGGTCATCGGTCCGGACCTGGAGATCGAGCACATCACCCGGCAGCCGGCGCTGGAGACGACGTTCGACGGCGCGCTGGTCGACGCGATGGCGTCCGCCCTGCGCGCCGAAGACCCGGGCGCCCGCCCCGTGCCGTACATGCTCTCGGGCGGCACCGACGCCAAGGCGTTCAACCGGCTGGGCATCCGCTGCTTCGGTTTCGCGCCGTTGCGGCTGCCCGCCGACCTGAACTTCTCCGCGTTGTTCCACGGCATTGACGAGCGCGTCCCAGTCGAGGGACTACAGTTCGGCGTGCGAGTGCTCGACCGCTTTCTTCGAAACGCCTAAGAAGGGACCTTCGATAACCATGACCGAGCCAACTGGCGCGCGCTCCGCACGCGCGGGTCATGCGCCTTTTGAGCCTCCCTGTAGCCGACCCTGCGCTCGGTCGCTACGCTCCCTCGACTCCGGGCCGACTGCGGGAGGCGGCGCATGACCGACCAGCACGCGGATCTCGACGCCGCCCTGGAACGGGTGATAGAAGCGGCGCGTAGCCACCTCGTGGCGGTCAAGGCCGCCGAGGGCCGCATCGACGACGACGACGTCTGGCAGGCGTACGTCAACCTCAACAACGCCTCGTTCGAGTACGACGAGCTGCTGCTCGACGCGTTCGGCGAGGTGACGCCGTGGGACGTGGAGTCGATCGACCCCGACGAGGCCGACGAGCGGTTCGGCGTGGGGCTGGGCGGCGTCGACGGCGAGGAGCCCCTCGACCCGCACCCGCAGGTCATCTCCGTACGCCAGCGCCGCGACTACCGCGTCCCGAGCGTGGCCGCCCTGGTCCGGGTCGCCGACGCGGCCCGCCGATCGGGCCTGCCCGACGACGAGGAAGAGGAGTCCGAGCCGGTCACCGGTGTCGGCGACGCGGTGCTCGAGCTGCTGCAGGCGGGTGACGGCTCGCTGGGCGCCCTCGACATCCCGGAGCTGGAGCCGCTCGACGGGGTCGTGATGGTAAGCGAGGTCACCGAGGCGCTCGACCTGGAGGCCTTCGAGGAGACCGATGCGACGGGGCCGTTCCAGCCGGGCAGCGAAGACCGGCTCGTCGGCCGGCTCGACGAGCACCCGTACCTCGCGCTCGACCCCGAAGAGGACGAGGAAGAGCTGGAGGCTCGCTCCTAGTAGGAGCCGTTAATACGAGAGGCCCGGTTGCGGCTGGTTGTTTACCCGACGGCGCAGCATCACCTGCCGCGTCCCGTCGCGAAACAGCCGCACCCGGGCCAACTCCCAACCGGAGAACTCCGCTTGGATCGCCAGTTGCGCCGTTGCGGTCGGCCGGTCGACATTCGGTGGTAACCGCAGCGGCGCGTACTCGTAGTCCATAAGCCCTATAGTGCCCAAGCCTTCTTGGGCTGCGCTAGCCTTCGCGCTCGGGATAACCCACCGGAATAGCGGACACATCGTCCAGAGCCTGGGTGATCTCCGCCGGAAGGGTCATCTCCTCCACCGGGAGCGCGCCCTGAAGCTGGCCCACCGTGCGCGCGCCCAGGATCGGGGCGACCACGCCCGGCCGGTCGCGGATCCAGGCCAGCGCCACCTCCAGCGGCGAGACGCCCAGCCCGGACGCCGCCGTGGCGACCGCCTCGACGATGCTGGAACAGCGCGGCTCCAGGTACGGCGCCACGAACGGGCCGAAGTGCGGCGAGGCGGCACGCGAGTCGGCGGGGCGGCCGTGACGGTACTTGCCGGTGAGCACCCCCCGACCGAGCGGCGACCACGGCAGCACGCCCAGCCCCAGTGCGGTGCAGGCGGGCAGCACCTCGCGCTCGATCCCGCGCTCCAGCAGTGAGTACTCGACCTGCGTCGCCACGATCGGAGCGCGACCCGGAAACGCGGCCTGCCAGGTGGCCGCCTGCGCGGTCTGCCAGGCGGAGAAGTTCGACACCCCGACGTACCGGACCCGGCCGCTGACCACCGCGTGGTCGAGGGCGGTCAGCGTCTCTTCGAGGGGTGTGTCCGGGTCGTACCCGTGCACCTGCCACAGGTCGACGTGGTCGGTGCCGAGCCGGCGCAGCGAGGCGTCGAGGCTGCGCAGCAGGTGACCGCGGGAGCCGTCGCGGCGGCGGCTGAAGCCCGGCCGGAGCCCGGCCTTGGTGGCGATCAGCACCTCGTCGCGGGGGACGAGCGTGCCCAGCAGGGAGCCGATCACCGCCTCGGCCTCGCCGTCGGCGTACACGTCGGCGGTATCGAGGAGGGTGCCGCCGGCGTCCAGAAAGCTTTTGAGCTGCGCGGCCGCGTCGTCGGGGTCCGTGTCCCGGCCCCAGGTCATGGTGCCGAGCGCGAGCCTGGACACCGCCAGCCCGCTGCGCCCGAGCGGTCGCTGCTGCATGGGTGAACCTTATTCAACCCCGTGTCACTGTCCAGTGGCCTACCTGGATTGCGTACCCTGGTGCGACCCCGTGGGAGGTCTGTGGGAGGTTGGGGGAGGACATGCGGCTTGGACTGAGCCTCGGTTACCAGACGGCCTGGAGCACGCCGGCCGACCACCTGGCGCTCGCCCAGGAGGCCGACCGGTTGGGCTACTCGGTGGTGTGGGCGGCGGAGGCGTACGGCTCCGATTCACCGAGCATGCTGGCGTGGATCGCCGGGCAGACCGAGCGGATCGACGTGGGCAGCGCGGTGATGCAGATCCCCGCGCGCACGCCCGCCGCCACCGCGATGACAGCGGCGACGATCGACGCGCTCTCCGGTGGGCGCTTCCGGCTCGGGCTGGGCGTCTCCGGGCCGCAGGTGTCGGAGGGCTGGCACGGCGTGCGGTTCGCGAAGCCCCTGGCGCGCACCCGGGAGTTCGTCGACATCGTCAAGCTGGCCATCGCGCGCAAGCCGGTCGAGTACGCGGGCGCGCACTACACGCTGCCGCTGCCCGACGGCCCGGGCAAGGCGCTGCGGCTCGGCTTCCACCCTCCGCGCGAGCACATCCCGATCTACCTCGCGGCGGTCGGCCCGAAGAACCTGGAGCTGGCCGGCGAGATCGCCGACGGTTGGCTGGCCATCTTCTTCGCACCGGACAGCGCCGCCGACCAGCTCGCCTCGATCGCCGCCGGCCGTGCCAGGGCCGGACTCGACGTCAAGGGCTTCGACATCGTGCCCAGCGTCCCGGTCGTGATCGGCGACGACCCGGCCTCCTGCGCCGAGCTGGTCCGCTGGTACGCCGCCCTCTACATCGGCGGCATGGGCAGCCGCGAGCAGAACTTCTACAACCAGCTCGCCACCCGCATGGGATACGGCGACGCCGCACGCGAGGTGCAGGACCTCTACCTGGCCAAGCGGCAGCGCGACGCCGCCGCGGCGGTGCCGATGGAGTTCATCGACCGCACCTCGCTGCTCGGACCGAAGGAGCGCATCGCCGACCGGCTCCGGGAGTACGCCGAGGCGGGAGTCACCACGCTGTCGGTGACGCTCTTCGTGGCCGACCGCGACACCGGCGTGGCGACCCTGCGAACCGTGGCCGAGGCGCTGGACCTCGCCGGAGTGGGGGAGTGAGCTGGCTAGAGGCCATCGTTCTGGGCATCGTCCAGGGCCTTACGGAGTTCCTTCCGGTCAGCTCGTCGGCGCACATGCGGATCACGTCGGCGATATTCTTCGGCGAGGACGCGGGCGCGTCGTTCACGGCGGTGACCCAGCTCGGCACCGAGGCCGCCGTGCTGGTCTACTTCGCCAAAGACATTTTCCGGATCTCCAAGACCTGGATCGTGGGCATCTGGGACCGGTCGGTGCGCTCGTCACTCGACTACCGCATGGCCTGGTACGTCATCATCGGGTCGATCCCGATCGGCCTGTTCGGCTTCCTGTTCAAGGATCAGATCCGGTCGGCGGCCCGCAACCTGTGGCTAGTCTCGATCATGCTGGCGGGCTTCGCGCTGGTGCTCGCGTTCGCCGAGTACTGGGGCCGGCAGACCCGCGGCATCGACCGCTTCACCCTCAAAGACGGCGTGGTCATGGGCTTCGCACAGGCGATGGCCCTGATCCCCGGCGTATCGCGATCGGGCGGCACGCTCACGGCTGGCCTGTTCCTGGGCCTGACCCGCGAGGCGGCCACCCGGTACTCGTTCCTGCTCGCCATCCCGGCCGTCGTGATGTCCGGCCTGTTCAGCATCCCCGACGTGTTCGACAAGAGCGGCGAAGGGCTGACGCCGTCGGTGGCCCAGATGGTGGTGGCGACGGTGATCGCTTTCGGACTCGGGTACGCGTCCATCGCCTGGCTACTCCGCTATGTGGCCCACCACACCCTGTACGCCTTCGTCCTCTACCGAGTAGCCCTAGGCAGCCTGGTGATGTGCCTCCTGATAGCCGGCACCATCACCGCCACCTAACCCCACACGCCCGCTCCACCGCACCGTGCCGCCGCGCCGCGGCGCCCCGCGCCCCGCCGCGCCGCGCCCGCCGCGCCCCCCCGGCTCCCCCCCCCCGTCCTAGCGACACCCGAGCC
>NZ_JAIBNX010000267.1 GCF_026130045.1 Micromonospora sp. CPCC 205371 | reverse complement strand
CGATCAAGGGCAAACGCACGCGGAAAAGAGATCCAACCACGTGCATTCGCCCTTGATCGACGGCGAGGCGGGCGGCGCTGGCGCGCGCCGCGCCACGCGGCGGTGCCGCGGCGCCGGTGCCGGCGCGCAGCGCGCTACAGGCCCTGGGCCAGTTTGTAGTACGCGGCGTTCAGGCGGATTTCCCGGGTGAACGAGCGAAGGTCTGTCGACGCGTCGATGGTCAGAAGTTCGATGCCGGCCATGTCGGCGAAGTCCTGGAACGCCTCGATGCCCACCGCCGTGGTCATCACGGTGTGGTGTGCGGCGCCGGCCGTCAGCCAGGCCGCCGCCGACGTGTGGAAGTCGGGCTCGGGCTTCCACACCGCGCGGGCCACCGGCAGTTTGGGCAGCGCCTCGTCGGGCTGTATGACCTCGACGACGTTTGCCGTCAGGCGGAACCGGTCGCGCATGTCGCTCAGCGCCACCACCAGCGCGGGCCCGGAGTCGGCGTTGAAGACCAGGCGCACCGGGTCTTCGCGCCCGCCGATGCCCAGCGGGTGGATCTCCAGCGTGGGCCGGGAGGTGGTGAGGCTGGGGCTGACCTCCAGCATGTGCGCGCCGAGGATCTTCTCCTCGCCCGGCACCATGTGGTAGGTGTAGTCCTCCATCAGGGAGGCGCCGCCAGGCAGCCCCGCCCCCATGACGGTGGCGATGCGCACGAGCACGGCCGTCTTCCAGTCGCCCTCGGCGCCGAACCCGTATCCGTCGGCCATGAGCCGCTGGACGGCGAGCCCGGGCAGTTGGCGCAGCGCGCCCAGGTCTTCGAACGTGGTGGTGAACGCGCTGAAGTCGCCCCCGGTCAGGAAGCTGCGCAGGCCCACCTCGATCGCGGCGCCGTAGCGCAGCGACTCGTGCCGGTCGCCACCGGGCGCCAGGGCCGGCACCACGTCGTACAGGTCCATGTATTCGCTGATCAGAGCGTCGATGTCGGCGCCTGCGGCGGCCTGCACAGCGTCGGCGAGGTCGTTGACGCCCCAAGTGTTAACCTGAACACCGAGGCGCAACTCAGCCTCGGTTTTATCGCCTTCGGTGACCGCCACATAGCGCATGTTGTCGCCGAATCTGGCCAGCTTCAGCTCGTGCGCGGCCCGCCAGCCGGCGGCGGCGCGCGACCAGGTGCCGATCGCGGCGGTGACCCGCGGGTCGGTGGCGTGGCCGACGACGGTCTTGCGCGCGACGCCGAGCCGCGTCTGGATGTATCCGAACTCCCGGTCGCCGTGTGCGGCCTGGTTGAGGTTCATGAAGTCCATGTCGATCTCGGACCAGGGCAGCGCCACGTTGGCCTGCGTGTGCAGGTGCAGCAGCGGCTTGTCGAGGGCGTCGAGCCCCGCGATCCACATCTTGGCCGGCGAGAAGGTGTGCATCCAGGCGACAATGCCGATGACCTTGTCGTCGGCGTTGGCGTCGAGCATCGCCCGGCGGATCGACGCGGTGTCCTTGAGGACCGGCTTCCACGTGAGGGTGACCGGGATGTCGCTGGCCTCCCCGAGCACGCGGGCGATCTCCCGCGACTGGTCGGCCACCTGCCGCAGGGTGTCCTCGCCGTACAGCCCCTGGCTGCCGGTCAGGAACCAGACCTCGTACCCGGACAGGTCCGGGATGATGCTTGTGCTCAACGAAAGCTCCTCTGCCTGGTGGGGCGTGCCGCCTAAGTTTGCCGCCCCGGCGCCGCCCTGGTGTGCCCGCGCCGCCTTCATGGTGCCCACGCCGTCGTGGTGTGCCCGCCCAGGGTCCTGCTCAGCCTCCGCGCAGCACCCTGGCGAGGGTGTCGAGCGCCGCGAGGTATCCGCGCTCCGGCGGCGTGCCGTAGCCGACGATGATGCCCTGCGGGCGCTCGCCGGCCCCGGTGCCAGCGGTGTGCCAGTGGCTGCCCAGCTCGCCGACGGCGAGTCCCCGGTCGGCGGCGGTGGCCAGCACCTCGCTCTCCGTTGGCCCGCCAGCGGGCAGGGTGATCATCGCATGGAGACCGGCTGCGATCCCACCCAGCGGGTGCCGCAGGCCGAGGCGGGCAACCAGCAGGTCACGGCGCCGACGGTACCGGAGGCGGCAGGCACGCACGTGCCGGTCGTACCCGTGTGTGGCGATCAGGTCGGCGAGTGCCAGTTGGCCGAGACTTTCGGTGTGGGCGTCGGCGTACCGTTTGGCCTCGGTGACCGGTTCGACGAGGTGGGCGGGCAGTACCATCCAGGCCAGCCGCAGCGCCGGGCCGAGTGTCTTCGAGGCGGTGCCGATGTAGACCACGCGGTCGGGCGCCATGCCCTGAAGTGCCCCGACGGGCTGCCGGTCGTACCGGAACTCGCCGTCGTAGTCGTCCTCGATGATCAGCCCGTCCGTGGCGGCCGCCCACTCGGTGAGCGCGTGGCGACGGTCGGGAGCCAGGGTGGCACCGGTCGGGTACTGGTGCGCGGGGGTGACCAGTACCGCTCGCTCCCTTGTGGACAGCAGGTCGGCGCGCACACCGTGCCCGTCGACGGGGATCGGTAGCACCCCGTGCCCGTGGCGGCGGATCAGCTCCCGGTGAAACGCGAGCCCTGGGTCCTCGGTGGCGATCGGCCCGTCGACCAGGCCGGCGAGCAGCGCCAGCGCCTGCACGTACCCCGAGGTCACCACGATGCGGTCCGGGCTCGCGAGCACGCCGCGGGCGCGTCGCAGGTACTCGGAAAGCACCGTGCGCAGCTCGCGCGTGCCGGCGGGTGGGCCGTAGTCGTACTGGCTGGCGGGCGCTGTGGCGAGCGCGCGCCGCAGCGACCGGACCCACGCGGTGGTGGGAAATGCCGACACGTCCGGGCTGCCGGGCCGCAGGTCGTAACGCGGCGCGGCGCCCTCCGGCTCTGTTTTCAAGAAGGCCGGGCGCGGTGCCCGCGGCAGCCCCGCGACGACCGTGCCCGAGCCGCGCCGGGCGGCGAGGTAGCCCTCGGCGACGAGCTGGTCATAGGCCGCGCTGACGGTGTTGCGGGCGAGGCCGAGCTCGGCGGCCAGGGCGCGGGTGGAGGGCAGCCGGGTGGCGGGCGGGAGCCGCCCAGCCCGGATCGCCTCACGCAGCGCGCGCTCCAGCCCTGCCCGCCGGCTTCCGCCGCCGAGGTCGAGATGCAGGTCGCCACCGAAAGTGGCCCAATCTCGCGGCACGACATTGGACCTTAGCGCGGAGCCACTTGCTCCGTAGCGTCGATGGCATGACAACGACGACGGGGACCGTCCGCCTGGCGGTGGACACGCTCGCCCCACACATGAACCGCGCCATGAACAGCCTCGACGCCGCGTCTCGCAAGACCGACCTCGAACCCGTCCTGCTCGACCTCGTGCGGGCCCGTGCATCGCAGCTCAACGGCTGCGCGTACTGCGTCGACACGCACAGCCGCGACCTGCGCGAGGCCGGCGAGCCCGAGCGCCGCGTCTACGCGCTGCCGGTGTGGCGGGAGACGCCGTTCTTCACCGCACGCGAGCGGGCCGCTCTGGAGCTCACCGAGGCCGCCACCCGGCTGACTGATGGCCCAGTCAGCGACGAGGTGTACGGGCGTGCGGCGGCCGAGTTCTCCGAGCGGGAACTGGCCGAGCTGATCTGGACCATCACGGTCATCAACGCCTGGAACCGGCTCGGTGCCATCGCGCACGCCTGGCCGCTCTCATGAAGGCTGCGGCTGAGAACCTCGCCCGCGATCCCGGGCCGGCGCTCGCCGCCCGCGCGGCCGCGCTGCGCGCGCTGCATCGCCCCGGAGACCCGCTCGTGCTGGCCAACGCCTGGGACGCGGCGTCCGCGCGCGCCACCCAGGCCGCGGGTTTCGCGGCCGTCGCGACCAGCAGCGCCGCGGTCGCGGAAGTGCTCGGGTACGCCGACGGCGAGACCACCCCGGCGGGGGAGATGCTCGACGCGGTCGCGCGGATCGTCCGGGCGGTCGAGGTGCCGGTCACCGCCGACCTGGAGCGCGGGTACCGGATGCGCCCGGCCGAACTGGTCGAGCGCCTCGCCGCCACGGGGGCGGTGGGCTGCAATCTCGAGGACTCGGACCCCGGTACCGGAGAGTTGGTGGACCCCGGCGAACAGGCCGACTTCCTCGCGGCCGTGCGTGCCGCGGCCGTCGAGGCCGGTCTTGACCTGGTCGTCAACGCGCGGGTCGACGTGTACCTCGCCGGGCTGGCCGACCCTCTCGACGAGGCGGTGGCGCGGGCGCGGCGCTATCTGGCGGCGGGCGCCGACTGCGTGTACCCGATCGCCGCCCCCGACGCGGACGTCCCGGCGCTGGTCGAGGCCACGGGTGGCCGGGTCAACGTGTTGGCCCGCCCCGGCGGCCCTGCGATCGCGGACCTGGCTGGCCTGGGCGTGGCCCGCGTCAGCTACGGCTCTAGCCTGTTCCGCGCCGCACTCGCCCACCACGCGGCTTTACTAGCGGCGATCCTCCCGTGATCACGCGGGAGGGGCGGCTGGGAGGGTGACGCGCACGGTCAGGCCGCCGCCCTCCCTGGGATCGGCGGTCACGTCGCCGCCGTGGGCGCGGGCCACCGACCGCACGATCGACAGGCCGAGGCCCGCGCCCCGGTCCTGGCTCGTCCGCTCGCTGCCGTACCGGCGGAACGGCTCGAACAGCCCCGGGATCTCGTACCGGGGTACCACCGGCCCCGAGTTGCTGACGGTCAGCTCGACGCGGCCCTCGGGCTGGGTGCGGCAGGCGACCCGCACCCAGCCACCGTCGCCGGTGTTGTGGCGGATGCCGTTTTCGACGAGGTTCTGCACGAGGCGTTCGAGCAGCACCGGGTCGCCGAGCGTGTACGCCTCGGCGGGATCGGGGCAGCCCACCGTGATGCCCGCCTTGTCGGCCTCCGGCCCGAGCAGGCCGAGTGTGTGCTCGACGACGTCGGCGAGGTCCACCAGCGTCTGGTCGACCATCTCGTTCTCGGAGCGGGCCAGTAGCAGCAGGCCGTTGATGAGCCGCTCGTGCCGGGCGTTGATGTCGAGGAGCAAGTCGGTGAGCTGCCGGACCTCGGGCGTGGCCGCCTCACGGTGCGCGGTGTACTCCAGCACCGCCCGGCTGAGCGTCAGCGGAGTGCGCAGCTCGTGCGAGGCGTTTGCGACGAAACGGCGCTGCCCGTCGAACGACCGGTCCAGCCGTTCCAGCATGGTGTCGAACGCGTCCGCAAGGACCTTTATCTCGTCGCGTGGCCCGGGGAGCGCGATCCGCTCGTGCAGGCTCCGGTCGGCGGCCGGCGCGTCCGCGATCCGGTGCGCCGTCTCGGTGATGCGGTGCAACGGTTGCAGCGCCCGGCCGGCGAGCAGCCACCCGAACGCGATCGCCACCGCGGTCACCAGCACGAGCGCGATGCCGCCCTGGGTGAGCAGGTTGGTGAGTGCGGCATCCCGGAGCTCATCGGACATCTCGGTGCCGTACGTCACGTTCGGCAGTTCGGCGCCGGGCGGCCGGTTGTAGGTGGTGAGGACCTTCAACCCGAGCCGCTGGCCCAGCAGGACATAGGTGAGGGCGAGCATCACGACCCCGGCCGCGAGCATCAGCGCTCCATAGAGGACGGTGAGGCGAGCGCGGATCGGCAGCCTCTTCATCGGATGCGGTATCCCTCGCCGGGCACCGTCTCGATGACCGGCGGGTCGCCGAGCTTGCGGCGCAACTTGAGCACCGTGACCCGCACCGAGGCGGTGAAGGGGTCGGCGTGCTCGTCCCACACCTTCTCCAGCAGGTGTTCGGCGCTGACCACCGCACCGTCCGTACGCATCAACTCGGCGAGCATCGCGAACTCCTTGCGGGACAGCGCGACGTACCGGCCGTTCCGGTACACCTCGCGGCGAGGCATGTCGAGCCTGATACCCGCGCGCTCCAGCACCGGCGGCGCCGCGGGCCGGCTGCGCCGGCCGAGCGCCAGCACGCGAGCGCCCAACTCGGGAAAGGCGAAGGGCTTCGGCAGGTAGTCATCCGCGCCGAGCGACAGGCCCGCGACCCGGTCACCGATCTCGGCGGCGGCGGTGAGCATGAGTACCCGGGCCTCGGCGCCGGAGTCGACGAGGGCGCGGCACACGTCGTCGCCGTGCACGACCGGCAGGTCGCGGTCGAGCACCACCACGTCGTAGTCGTTGACGCCCAACCGCTCCAGGGCGGCATCACCGTCGTACGCGACGTCGACGGCGTGCGCCTCGCCCCGCAGCCACCTCGCGATCAGGTCGGCCAGCAGCCGTTCGTCCTCGACGACCAGTACACGCATCATCCAATGATTACCGGCCGCGGTGTTGTCTCGGCGTTAACGCCGGAAGAAACCGTGGGATAACCGGCGCCGGCGTTCACTCCCTTCGGTCGGTTTCTCGTCTCGATTGGAGTTCTGATGAGAGTGGTGTTGGCGGTCGCGGCGCTCGCGCTCGCGCTGACCGCGTGCGGCGGTGAAACGCAGGATGACGGCGTCGCGACAGCGGGTAACGGTTCGGCGGCGAGCCCGACCGCGTCGTCTTCCGCGTCCGCGGGAGACCGTGAGGAGCAGATGCTCAAGTTCACCGAGTGCATGCGCGGCGAGGGTGTCGAGATGCCCGACCCCGAGCCCGGTGGCGGCATCCGCATCCAGGGCGGTGACCCGGCGAAGACCGAGGCCGCGATGGCCAAGTGCCGCCAGCACCTGCCGAACGGCGGCGAGATGGGCAGGATGAACGCGGCCGACATGGAGAAGGCGCGGCAGTACTCGAAGTGCATGCGAGACAACGGTGTGACCGCCTTCCCCGACCCGGACCCGGAGACCGGCGGCATCATGCTCCGCGGCGGCCCCGGCAGTGGGCTCGAACCGAACAGCGCGACCTTCCAGGCCGCGCAGAAGGCCTGCGAGAACCTGCGGCCGCGGCGCGCCGGGGGCGCCGGATGAGCCGGCGGCGGCGCGCAAAGGTCCTGGTCGCCGCCGGGGTCGCGGTCGCAGCGGCGGGTGGCACCGCCGCAGCGGTCGGCTTCGGCGGGGCCAGTGGAGGCGCGGCCAGCACCAGCGGGCTCCCGCCCACCACGGCGCAGGTGACGCGGTCGACGTTAACCGATTCGGAGACCGTGGACGGCACGCTCGGCTACGGCACGGAGACGGCGGTGAGCGGCAAGCTACCTGGGACCGTCACGTGGCTCCCCGCCGAGGGTGCCACCGTGAAGCGCGGACAGCGACTGTACACAGTGGATGACGAGCCGGTGGTGCTGATGCGGGGGCGGCTGCCGATGTACCGCGACCTTCGCACCGGAGTCGAAGGCGCCGACGTGAAACTCTTCGAGGAGAACCTCGCCGCGCTCGGCTACGACGGGTTCACTGTGGACGACTCATTTTCGTCGGCGACCGCAGCCGCCGTCGAGGAGTGGCAAGTGGATCTGGGCCTGCCGGAGACCGGGCGGGTGCGGGCCGGGCAGGTCGTGTACGCGCCCGCCGACGTGCGGGTGTACGACCTCAAGGCGCACGTCGGTGACGCCACCGGGCCGGGCCGGCAGGTGCTCTCGTACACCGGCACCACGCGGGTGGTCACCGTGGAGCTCGACATCGACCAGCAGCGGCTCGCGGCGGCGGGAGCGGCGGCCTCGGTCGAACTGCCGGACGGCAAGGCCGTGCCGGGCAAGGTGTCCACGGTGGACACCATCATCGACCCGGGCGGCCAGAACCAGGAGCCGGAGACCCGGCTGGAGGTGACGCTCGCGCTCACCGACCAGAAAGGCCTCGGCACCCTCGACCGTGCCACGGTGGAGGTCACGTTCGTGGCGTCCAAGCGGGAAAACGTCTTGAGCGTGCCGGTGGCGGCGCTTCTCGCGCTCGCTGAGGGTGGCTATGGCGTACAGGTCGTCGAGGGCACAGGCACTCGGATCGTCCCGGTGGAGCTGGGCATGTTCTCCGGCGGCCGGGTCGAGGTGACGGGCGACGGCCTGGCCGAAGGCGCGTCGGTTGGGGTCGCGGGATGAGCGTCCTGGTCCTGGAGGACGTCACGAAGACGTACCCGGGAGGCGTCTTCGCGCTGCGTGGCGTCTCGATGGCGGTGGAGCGCGGCGAGATGGTCGCGATCGTCGGGCCGTCCGGCTCGGGCAAGTCGACGATGCTGCACGTCATCGGCACGCTCGACCGCCCGTCCACCGGCACGGTCCGGGTCGACGGGCACGACGTGTCCCGGCTGTCCGACCGGCAGTTGTCGGCGCTGCGGGCGTCCCGGATCGGTTTCGTGTTCCAGCAGTTCCACCTCGCGTCCGGGGTGCCAGCGCTCGACAACGTCGCCGACGGCCTGCTGTACTCCGGCGTCCGGCAACGCGAACGGCGACGCCGGGCCGCGGCCGCGCTCACGCGGGTCGGGCTGGGACACCGGCTCGACCACCGGCCGCACCAGATGTCCGGTGGGGAACGGCAGCGGGTGGCGATAGCCCGTGCGGTGGTCGGCGAACCGGCGCTGCTGCTCGCCGACGAGCCAACGGGCAACCTCGACACCGCCTCGGGGGCCGCCGTGATGGAGCTGCTGCACGAACTGCACGCGTCCGGTACCACGATCGTGGTCATCACCCACGACCGCGAGATCGCCGCGGCCCTGCCCCGGCAGGTCCGCATGCGCGACGGCCAGGTAGTGAGCGAGGGAGTTGTCGCCCTTAGCGCCGCACGACCGAGCGAACCGGGAGGCACAGCGTGATGACCTCGTTGACACCGGCCCGGTTGGGCGCGGCCGATCTCGTGCGGGTGGGTGGCGCCGGGCTCCGGACGCGGCCCATGCGAGCGTTCCTGTCCGCGCTGGGCATCGCCATCGGCATAGCGGCGATGGTGGCGGTGGTCGGCGTGTCGACGTCGAGCCGCGCCGACCTGGAACGCACCCTCGAAGCCCTCGGCACCAACCTGCTCACCGCCGGCCCGGGCAACGACCTTTTCGGCGCGCCCGCCACGCTGCCGGCCGAGTCGGTCGCGATGGTCGAACGGATCGGCCCCGTCACCGACGTCTCGGCGACCGGAAGGGTGGCCGACGCCCGGGTCTACCGCTCCGACCAGATCCCCGAGGTGGAGACGAACGGCTTGCTGGCGCTGGCCGCGCGGCTCGACCTATTGTCCACTGTGGGCGCCACGGTGTCCCGCGGCACGTGGCTGAACGAGGCCACCGCGCGGTATCCGGCCGTGGTGCTCGGCAGCACCGCCGCTGGGCGGCTCGGGATCGGCACGCCCGGCGAAGACGTGCGGGTACTGGTAGGTGGCGAATGGTTCACGGTGGTGGGCATCCTGGCGCCGGTGCCGCTGGCCCCGGAGCTCGACGTGGCCGCGCTCATCGGCTGGCCGGCCGCCGAGTCCTATGTAGACTTCGATGGCCTGCCGACCACCATCTACACCCGCGCGCGCGAGTCGGCGGTGCCAGCCGTGCGAGAGGTACTCGCCGCGACCGCCAACCCCGAGGCGCCGAGCGAGGTCAAGGTGTCCCGCCCCTCCGACGCGCTGACCGCCAAGCAGGCCGCCGACCGGGCCTTCACCGGGCTGCTGCTCGGCCTGGGCGCGGTGGCCCTGCTCGTCGGCGGCGTCGGGGTCGCCAACACGATGGTCATCTCGGTGCTGGAGCGGCGCGGTGAGATTGGATTGCGGCGGTCGCTGGGTGCGACGCGGGGGCAGGTGCGGGTGCAGTTCCTGGCGGAGTCGCTGCTGCTGTCGCTGCTCGGTGGGGCGGGCGGAGTGGCAGTGGGCACCGCCGTGACGGCCGCGTACGCCACGATCCAGGGCTGGCCGACCGTGGTGCGGGTGTGGGCCATGGGAGGCGGGCTGGCCGCCCCCCTGTCCATCGGCGCGGTGGCCGGCCTGTACCCAGCCGCCCGCGCCGCCCGCCTGTCCCCGACCGAAGCCCTGTCCGCCCCCTGACCCCCGCAGCCCGCGCGCCGCGCCGCCCGCGCCGCCCGCCGCGGCGCCGCCCTCCGCCCTCCGCCGGCCGC
>NZ_JAIBNX010000266.1 GCF_026130045.1 Micromonospora sp. CPCC 205371 | reverse complement strand
CCCGGCCGGCCGCCGGCTCCGGGTGCCCGCCGGGCCCGCCGGAGCGGGGCGGGACGGTGGCTCGTCGGGTGAGGTGGCGGGCCCCGGCCCGGGGGCCGGTGGCGCTGTCTGCCCGTACGGTGTCTCGGCGTCGCCGAGGGACGCGTCGCGCCGCTTGGGCAGGTATCCGGCCAGCCACATCGTCTCGGCGAGCTCCACCGGAGTCAGCGACTCGTCGGCGGCCCGCAGACCCGCGATGATCCGTTCGACGTTCATGGCGTCCCGGCCGCCAACCCTCGCAGGAGTGCCTCGGTGAGCCGCTCCCGCGTGGACTCGGGCGGCGTCGCGCCAGCCGTGACCATGTAGAGCGCGTTCAGCAGCTGGTCGGTAGCCACGTCCGTGCGCTCCCGCCGCTCGACGAAGTCGCGCACGAGGTCACCGCTGGCCGCGACGGCGTCGGGGCCGAGCAGGGCCTCCACGATCCGCACCAGGGCGTCTTCGCGGGGCGGCGTGATGTCGAGTCGTACGCAGCGGCGCAGGAACGCCGGTGGGAACTCGCGCTCGCCGTTGCTGGTGATGACCACGACAGGGAACGCGTTGCACCGCACCCGGCCGTGTTGTACCGGCACCCGCTGGCCGTCGACGGTCAGCACCTCGACGGTCTCGGCCTCTTCCGGCAGCCGTGCCAGCTCCGGTATCTCGTAGTTGCCCTCCTCGAAGACGTGCAGGAGGTCGTTTGGCAGGTCGATGTCGCTCTTGTCGAGCTCGTCGATCAGCAGCACCCGCGGCCGCCGCCAGGGCAGCAGCGCAGTGCCGAGCGGGCCGAGCGTGATGTAGCGGCCCACCGTGACGTCGTACCGCTCGGCGGTGACGTCGCCGATCGGTCCCGCCTCCTGGAGCCGGCCGATCGCGTCGTACCGGTACAGCCCGTCGTTCAGCGTGGTGCGGCTGGTGACCGCCCAGGTGAGCACGGGGCCGAGGCGTAACTCGTACGCGATGCTGTGGGCCAGTGTGGACTTTCCCGTGCCGGGCTTACCGGTGACCAGCAGCGGCCGGCGCAGGTACAGAGCCGCGTTGACGAGCTCGATAGCGCGGTCGTCGGCCTGGTACGACTTGGCTCTGGCGACGGAGGCGGCCGGCCCCGACCGTGTGGTGGGCAGGCGGTCGAGCTCCGGTGCGCCGTCGAACGCCCGCCACGGCGGTGGCGGCGGCAGGGTGGCGATGTCGTCGTGCGGGACGCCGGAGGCCCGATAGACCCGCCAGTCCGCCGGGCCGGTGGTTTCGTCGGCCGTCGGGTTCACGGATACGTCGCTCACGTCGACTCTCCTTTCACGCGTCTCACGCGGGCTCTCTCAGGGTCGAGGACGGGGGTGGGCGGTCGGCGTCGTCCCAGAGCAGCGAGATCTTGCGTCCGGGATGGTCGGCCGGGCGTCCGGGAAGGCTGGCGTCGCGGCGGATGCGCTGCACCACTTCGGGCACCTCGCCGACGGATCGGCCGTTGAGCTGGTTGGCCATGTCGGCGAGGAACTGCACCTGGTCGGCGGCTTTGGGTAGCCGGCACCAGACCAGTACGGGCATGCCGCGCTCGATCGCGTCGCGCAGCGCTCCGCCGGGCGAACCCGTGCCGCGGCTGGGAAACCCGAGCACCAGGCAGACCGGGTACTCCTCGGTGTAGCCGTCGGGGTCCCGTGCGAGCGCCTCCCCGAGCGTGTGCCGCCCACCGCCCTCGACGCGTACCCAGGAGATCGCCCGCGCGTCCGGGCGGTCGCGATGCTGCGTCAGCCACCGCCAGCGGGTCTGCCATCGGTGCCGGATCGTGGGGTTGTGTATGCGGTCGAAGCTGCGCACCACCACCGGGTGTGCGGCTCCGATCGCGACCGGCCCGGAGTCGAGCATCAGCCGGATCTGGTCGACCGGATAGTCGAGAAGTTGATACGGCAAGACGAACTCGATGGTGAGCGTGGCGGTGTCTGAGCCGCCCGGGGCGACCTGGCGCAGGTGCATGCCGAGGTGCCCGGGAACCTCCTCGATCGCCAGCGGCTGTTCGTCGTCGATGAACAGCGCCCGGCCGTCACCGTTGTCGTGCTGCAACCAGATCGACATGAGGTACCGGTCGGTGGGGCCGTCTTCGCGTAGCTCGATGACCAGAAAGGACCGGGAGGGCGCGGGCAGGGTGTGGTGCGGCACCGGCGTGGAGAGCTCGTCGGGCGGGATCTGCCACCGCTCGGCGATGTGCCGGACCCACTCTCGCAGGTGCTCGGCCGCGGGGCCGCGCAGGCGGTCGGCGAGCAACTGTAGGAACGCCAGCAGCGGAGGCGACTGGCCGACGCCGCCCATCACCTCGGACAGCGCCCGGACGATCTGCGCGTGGTTGCCGAGGTCGAGGTCGACGCGTGGCCCGAGCGGACCGAAGGCAGCACGGGAGGCCGCGGCCACCTCGTCGTGAGGAGCCGCGGCCACCAGCGTCCTGAGCCGCTCGACGTCCGCGTGGGTCAGCCGGCGCCCGGGGTCGCGCGCAGCCAACCCCGCGAGGCGGCGTACCGCCTCCGCCTCGCCGTACAGGCGGCTCGCGGCGTCGACGAGCTGCCCGATGGCGTTGGGCACCGGATGGCGCAGGCAACTCGCCACGATGGCGAGCAGATCCTGGTGCACCCGGTCGGAGCGGCGCGCGCCCAATGGCCGGTCGAGCAGGCGCTCCACGGTGGCGACCAGGTCGTCGCGGCGGGCCCGGTCGGCGATGCCCTCCAGGTCGAGCAGCGCCTGGACGAGCTCCTCCGGATAGGACGGTGGCGAGTCGACCGGCAAGGCGGGCACCGGCTCGGGGAGTATCAGGCCGCCCAGCGCCGGCAACAACAGCTCGCAGGCCTCGACGGTGAGCATCCAGGCGCCGCGGGCGTGCCGGTGCCGGTCGACCGCGACCAGCAGCCCGATGACCGCGTCGGTGTCCAGGTCGACCATGCCGGCGCCGCTGTAGCCGAGGCCGAAGTGGTCGGCGGTGTCGCTGGGAGCGTGCACCTGTACCCATTCGCCGGCGGGGCCCGCGGTGCCGGCGAGCTGGACCGTCGCCCAGCGTCCGAGCTGCTGACCGCCGGGGTGTCCGAACACCCGCACCGAGCGTTCGCTCGGCCTGCCACAGTGAGCCAGCGTCGCCGGTGGCACGGTGGTGGGGCGTTCGAGGCGCAGCAGGGCGAGGTCGCCGGTGTTGTCGCGGCGTACGGCCACCCAGCCTTCGTCGGTGACGAGCGCTGGCAGCTTGCCTACCGACTCGACGGTGGGGAAGTCGACGACGACCGGGGTGCGAGGGCGCGCGCCGGTCTCCGGCGCGCGCGCCGCTCCGGCGACCACGTGGGCGCAGGTGACGACGAGATCCGGCGCGACCAGAACGCCGGCACCGTGAACCGTCCCGTCGGCACCGCTTACGCGCACCCGCCATGGATCGTGGGAAAAGCCGGTCATCGTCAGCTCGCCGGTGCCCGCCAGATGAGTTTGACGTTGATATTCCCTTCGGTGGTCGCCTTGGCGATGATGGCCCCGGATTCAGCGGAAAAGCGGATTCCGAACTCCAATTCGATCTCGTCCGGACCGTCGACCATCGAGGTGAATTGCCGCAGGGCCACCTCGGCGGCGCGACGGGCGTGTGCCAGCGCGCTGCCGAAGGACGTGACCGGAAGTGCGGTGCCGGCGCCTGTTCCGGCACGTTGGAAGCCGGTCGACTCGGCATCGACCTCGACGGCGATTGCGCAGTCCGGATCGATCTCGAAATAGAGCAATTCGGGCATAGTCCGCTCCGGGTGTGGACGGCAGTGTGCACACATCGTACGGGTGCGGTCACAGATTCGGTGCGGCCAACTATTGGCGGTATCGATGGTCCCGCGACCGGAGGAGTGGTGTTGACAATTCGTGATCGATATGCGGGAAGAATCGATCTTTTAAATGAGATCAATTGACGTCGATCACGCTGTGATGGCGATGCGGGCCGGCCGGCCGCGCCAACGTTTCCAGCGGGTTACGCCGCACCCCTTGCGGTTGTCGGCCACGAGAGATTGTCTGAGGGGTAGCCCCGGTCCGGTGCAGCCCGCACCGGGCCCTGTCCCGCCCGGGAGGGTTCATGACCCGGATCAGCATCACCGTCGACGGGGTGCGCTACGACGACGACGTAGAGGCCCGCACCCTGCTCGTTCACCACCTGCGCGACCGGCTCGGCAAGGTCGGCACCGTGGTCGGCTGCGACACCAGCAACTGCGGCGCCTGCACGGTGCTCATGGCCGGCGACGCCGTCAAGAGCTGCAACG
Organism: Micromonospora sp. CPCC 205371; assembly: GCF_026130045.1. Taxonomy (GTDB): domain Bacteria; phylum Actinomycetota; class Actinomycetes; order Mycobacteriales; family Micromonosporaceae; genus Phytohabitans. Next base: position 5,734 of record NZ_JAIBNX010000266.1, on the reverse strand, counting down.
TACTGGCCGTCCAGGCGGACGGCACCGAGATCATCACCATCGAGGGCCTCGCCGGCGGCGACGGCTCGCTGCACCCGGTACAGCAGGCGTTCCACGACCGGCACGCGCTCCAATGTGGCTTCTGCACCCCCGGCATGATCCTGGCCGCGGTGGACCTGCTGGCCGAAAACCCGGACCCGAGCGACGCGGAGATCCGGGAGGGCATCGAGGGAAACCTGTGCCGCTGCACCGGATACCAGAACATCGTGCGCGCGGTGCGCGACGCTGCGTCCGCGCTGCGCGGTGCCCAGGTCGCGGAGCCAGCGTCCGCAGTGGACGGCCAGATGCCGGGTACGCCGCAGGCGCCGCCCGCGGTGCCGTCCGAGCCCGAGTCCGTACCCGTCGAGGCCGTGCCGCGGCCGGTGCCGTAAGGGAGGTCCGTTCGTGACAACTGTCCAGGAACGACCCGCCGGCGAGGTCGGCGCGGCACGCAAGCGCAAGGAGGACGCCCGGCTGATCACCGGCCGGACGATGTGGACGGAGAACATCACGCTGCCGGGCATGCTGCACTTGGCGATCCTCCGTAGCCCGATGGCGCACGCCCGGATCACCAGGGTCGACACGTCGGCGGCGCTGCGCGAGCCCGGCGTGGTGACGGCGTTCAGCGGCCGCGACGTCGCCGACACGCAGGGCAGCCTGCCGTGCGCATGGCCGGTGACCGAAGACATGGTGCACCCCGACCACCCGCCGCTGGCGGTCGACGAGGTGCGGCACGTGGGCGAGGCGGTCGCCGTGGTCGTGGCCCGCGACCGGGCCAGCGCGGTCGACGCGCTCGCGGTGATCGAGGTCGACTACGAGCCGCTGCCCGTCGTGCTCGACATGGAGGACGCGCTCGCCGAGGACGCCCGGCTGGTGCACGCCGACAAGGGCACCAATAAGGCGTACACGTGGGTGTTCGACTCCGGCGAGGCCGGCACGGGCCAGGGCGTCGACGCGGCGTTCGCCGGCGCCGAGGTGGTCATCAAGCGCCGGTACATCCAGCAGCGGCTGATCCCGGCGTTCATGGAGCCGCGCAGCGTGGTCGTCGACCCGACCGGCGACCAGCACACCATCTGGTCGGCCACGCAGATTCCCCACATCCTGCGGGTGATGGTGGCGCTGGTGACCGGCACGCCGGAGCACAAGGTGCGGGTGGTGGCGCCGGACGTCGGTGGCGGGTTCGGCGGGAAGCTCCAGGTCACCGCCGAGGAGCTGATCGCGTTCATGGCGGCGCAGCGGGTCGGCAAGCCCGTCAAGTACACCGAATCCCGGTCCGACAGCCTGGTCTCCGCCCACCACGGGCGCGACCAGATCCAAGATGTCGAGCTGGCCGCCAGGCGGGACGGCACCGTGTTGGGGCTGCGCGTCAACCTGCTCGCCAACATGGGCGCCTATCTGGGCATCGTCACGCCGGGCGTGCCGCTGCTGGGCGCGTTCATGTACAACGCCATCTACAAGTTCCCGGCGTACCGCTTCGTGTGCACCGGCGTCTTCACCAACACCACGACGACCGACGCCTACCGGGGCGCCGGGCGGCCCGAGGCCACGTACGCGATCGAGCGGCTAATGGACGAACTGGCCGTCGAACTCGACATGGACCCGGTCGAGGTGCGGCGGCGCAACTGGATCAAGCACGACGAGTTCCCGTTCGACACCGTCGCCGGGCTGACCTACGACTCAGGCAACTACGAGGCCGCCACCGACAAGGCCCTTGAGCTGTTCGGATACGAGGCGCTGCGGGCGGAGCAGGCCTCCCGCCGCGAGTCCGGTGACCCGGTGCAGTTGGGCATCGGCGTGTCCACGTACACCGAGATGTGCGGCCTCGCACCGTCGCGGGTGCTGGGCGCGCTGCGATACGCCGCGGGCGGCTGGGAGACGGCCAGCATCCGGGTACTGCCCACCGGCAAGGTGGAGGTCGTCACCGGCACGTCTCCGCACGGACAGGGCCACGAGACCGCCTGGAGCCAGATCGTCGCCGACCGGCTCGGTGTGCCGTTCGAAGACGTCGAGGTGCTGCACGGTGACACGCGCACCTCCCACAAGGGACTCGACACGTATGGGTCGCGGTCCCTCGCGGTGGGTGGCATCGCGCTCGTCAACGCGTGCACGAAGGTGATCGAAAAGGCCAGGCCGGTGGCGGCACACCTGCTGGAGTGCGACGTCTCCGACCTGGAGTTCGCCGACGGGGCGTTCCGGGTGCGTGGGGCGCCCTCCGACGCGGCCGGCAAGACGATCGCCGACTGCGCGTTCGCGGTGTTCGCCGCGCACGACATGCCCGACGGCGTCGAGCCCACCATCGATGCCGACGCCACGTACGACCCGGGGAACTTCTCGTTCCCGCACGGCACGCACCTGTGCGCGACCGAGGTCGACGCCGAGACCGGCCGGGTCACGATACGGTCCTATGTGGCCGTCGACGACGTGGGCCGGGTCATCAACCCGTCGATCGTCGAAGGCCAGGTGCACGGCGGTGTCGCGCAGGGAATCGCGCAGGCCCTCTTCGAGGAAGCCGTCTACGACGGCGAGGGCAACCTGCTCACCGGCACCTTCATCGACTACACGCCGCCGAGCGCGGCCGATCTGCCCGACATCGTCAGCGACCGCACGGAAACCCCGGCGCCGGACCACCCGCTCGGTGCCAAGGGCGTCGGCGAGGCCGGCACGATCGCGTCGACGCCGGCCGTCATCAACGCGATCGTCGACGCGCTGCGCCCGTACGGTGTGAGCGACATCCGGATGCCGGCCACGCCCGAACGGGTCTGGCAGGCGCTGCGAGGGGGTGCTCGGTCATGATTCCAGCCGCGTTCGAGTACACGAAGCCGTCCACAGTAGACGAAGCGGTGCGGGCGCTGGCCGAGGGTGGCGAAGACGCCAGGGTGCTCGCCGGTGGCCAGAGCCTCATCCCGATGCTCCGGCTACGGATGGCCGCGCCCACCCTGCTGGTCGACCTCGGCGGCCTGGGTGAGCTGCGCGGCGTCCGCGACGACGGCGACGCGCTGGTGATCGGTGCGATGACCCGGTACGCCGACCTGCTGCGCGACCCACTGGTGCGCGACCACGCCCCGCTGCTCGCCCAGGCGACCGCGACCGTGGCCGACCGGCAGGTGCGGCACCTCGGCACCATCGGCGGCTCCCTGGCGGAGGCCGACCCGGCCGGCGACCTGCCCAGCGTGGCGGTCGCGCTGGACGTCTCGTTCGAGGTGGTCGGCCCGGGCGGCTGGCGCACCATCTCCGCAGCCGACTTCTTCGTCGATTTCCTCACCACCGCCCTCGGCGACGGCGAAATGCTAGGAGCGCTCCGTGTGCCCAAACAGGACGGTTGGGGGACGCACTACGAGAAGTTCAGCCGGGTGGCCCAGGCGTGGTCCATCGTAGGCGTGGCCGTGGCGGTTCGCCGGGAGAACGGGACGATCGCCGAAGCCCGGGTCGGCCTGACCAGCATGGGCAACCGGCCGCTGCGGGCCCGCGCCGTCGAGGAGGCGCTGGCAGGCGCACCGGCGACCGCGGAGGCGGTAAGCTCCGCCGCCGCGCGAGCGGCCGAGGGCGCCGATCCACCGACGGACGTGTGGGCGTCCGCGGAGTACCGCAGTCACCTGGCGACCGTGCTGACCCGTCGTGCCGTCGTGGCGGCAGGAGGTATCCATGCGTCTTGACCACAGCTTCACCGTGCCGGTGGGCGTCGACGAGGCGTGGCAGGTCCTGTTGGACGTGCCACGCGTCGCGCCCTGCATGCCGGGAGCGGCGCTCACCGAGTTCGACGGCGAGGCGTTCACCGGCACGGTGAAGGTCAAGGTCGGACCGATCGTGTTGACGTACACCGGAAAGGGCCGCTTCGTCGAACGCGACGAGGCGGCCCGCCGGGTCGTCATCGAGGCGTCCGGGCGCGATACCCGGGCCGCCGGCACGGCATCCGCGACCGTCACCGCCATGCTGGTGCCCGACGGCGACCAGACCCGCGTCGACGTCGCCACCGACCTGGTGGTGACCGGGCGGCCGGCGCAGTTCGGGCGCGGGATGATGGCCGACGTGGGCGGGCGGCTGATCGGCCAGTTCGCCGACTGCCTGGCGAGCGAGATCGCCGGACCCGTTGCCGACCCGTCCCCACCCGTCGTCCCCGACAGCGTCCCGCCCGCCGTCTCAGCGATCGACGCGACAGACGACGCCCCCGTCACCGCCGCTTCGGACGACGCGTCGCCGGTCCACGCCGAGCGCGAGGTCGAGCCGATCGACCTGCTCAAGCTCTCGGCCGGCACGCGCACCGCCCGGTATGCCGGCCTGGTGGGCTTGGCGGCCGTAGCGGCAGTGGCGACCTGGCTCGTGATCCGCGCCCTGCGCAACTGACCGCGCGGGCGTCGCCCGGCGCGCCGGCGCCGTCGCGCGGCGGCGCTGCCTAGGTGGTCTCCACCTGCTTTGCTCTGCTTCCCTGACGGAAACACCGAAAGGACGACGCCTGGCCACGGCCGATCAGGCCAAGACGGCCATCCGCCGCAATGTGTAGCCGTCAGGGAAGCAGAGCAAGCGCGGCGCGGGCTAGGTGGCGGCGGTGTGGGCTAGCCAGGAGCGGTAGGACGCTTCCAGCGCGGGGTCGGGGCGGGGGAGCGTTTCGGGTAGGGACGGGCGGTCGGGCCGCAGCGGCCTGCCGACCGCCCGCGCCGCGAGCAGCGCCGCGCCGGTCGCGGAGGCGCTTCGTATCTCGACGCGCCGCACCACCACGCCCAAGGCGTCCGCGAGCAGTCGACGCACGAACGGCTCGCGGCCGCCGCCTCCGGTCAGGCGTACCGCGGGCCCGAGCGGGCCGAGCAGTTCGGCGGCGCGCCGGACGGCGAACACCATCGCCTCCACGGCGGCCCGTGCCAGTTCCGCACGGGTGGTGGACGCGCGCAGGCCTAGCCAGGCGCCGCGGCTCGACGGCCCCGCCAAGCCGCCGCGTTCGCCGGTGAGGAACGGCAGGAACGTCACGCCACCCGCCCCGGCCGGCGATGCGGAGGCCGCCGCGATCAGGTCGGTCCAGGAGAGGCCGAGCACGTCGCAGACCCAGTCCAGCGCCAGGCCCGCGTTCTGCACGGCGGCCATCGCGTACCAGCCTTCGTCGGCGGCCGCGTACAGGTGGGTGAGCGGATCGGGTACCGGGTGCGGTGTGGACACACGACGGAGCACCTGCGCGCCGGTGCCGAGGTTGATCTGGAGGTCGTCGACGGTGCCGACCGCCAGCAGGGCGGCGGGGGTGTCGGCGCACCCGGCTATCACCGCGGCGTCGCCGTCGGTGCCGACCACTGTGGACGGTGACACAACCTCGGGCAGGAGCCGTGCGGGAACAAGGTCGGATGCGGCGGGTGACCAGCCGTCGGCGACCACGTCCCACAGGAGGGTGGCGGAGGCGTCGCTGCGTTCCGTCACGGGCGGGCCGGCGATGGTCAGGCGCAGGAAGTCCTTGGGCAGCAACAGGTGGGTGGCGCGCGCGACGGTGTCCGGCTCGTGTGTGGCGAGCCATGCGGCGATCGGGCCGGTCATTCCGGGGGCCAAGGGGTTGGCGAGCCGGTCGCGGGCCGGGGCGGGGATGGCACGCCAGCGGTCGAGTTCGGCGGTGGCACGCTGATCCGGCCAGAGCACGGCCGGCCGTACCGGTACACCTGACTGGTCACATAGGACGGCGCCGTGCATCTGGCCTGTCACGCCGTCCGCCGCGATGCTCGCGGGCGGGAACGCTGGCCGCGCT
>NZ_JAIBNX010000265.1 GCF_026130045.1 Micromonospora sp. CPCC 205371 | reverse complement strand
CCACCGCGGCCCCGGGCGTCCCACCCAGCGCGCCGCCCGTGGCGGCCGGCGCCAGGAGGGGCTCCGCCGCCACCGACGGCGGCGCCCCCGACGACTGTCACGGCCACGGCACGCACGTCGCCGGTACCGTCGGCGGCAGCGCGTACGGGGTGGCGAAGGGCGTGCGGCTCGTCGCCGTACGGGTGCTCAACTGCGAGGGCAGCGGCACCACCGAGCAGGTCGTCGCCGGCATCGACTGGGTCACCGCCAACGCGGTCAAGCCGGCCGTCGCCAACATGAGCCTCGGCGGCGGGGCGGACACGGCGCTCGACAACGCGGTACGCCGGTCGATCACCTCCGGGGTGAGTTACGCGATCGCGGCGGGCAACGGGTTCCTGGGCATCATCGCGCTGGACGCCTGCACCCAGTCGCCGGCACGGGTGGCCGAGGCGCTGACCGTATCGGCGACCGACAGCAGCGACCGCAAGGCGAGTTGGGCCAACCGCGGCACGTGCGTCGACGTGTTCGCGCCGGGCATCAACATCCCGTCGACGTGGAACACCAGCAACACCGCCACCAACACCATCAGTGGCACCTCGATGGCAGCCCCGCACGTGGCGGGCGCGGCGGCACTGTTCCTGGCGAACAACTCGTCGGCGACACCCGCCCAGGTGCACGCGGCGATCGTCAACAACGCGACCACCGGCGTGGTCACGAGCCCCGGCTCGGGCTCGCCGAACCGCCTGCTCTACACGGCCAACTTCTAGCCGTATCCATTGTGGGGCGCGCCGCCCGGCGCGCCCCACATTCGGTTAGATTGATCGCGTGACCGCAGAGGCCGAGTACGGACCCAAGGAACTTCAGCTCGACATCCCCAGTGCCGCTCGGGCATACGACTACTTCCTGGGCGGGGCGCACAACTTCGAGGCCGACCGGGCCTTCGCGGAGCAGGTGCGCGCGATGGTGCCGTGGGTGCCCGACGTCGCTAAGCTCAACCGCTCGTTCCTGCGCCGGGTCGTCGGTTACCTCCTGGACCAGGGCATCGACCAGTTCCTCGACCTCGGTTCGGGCATCCCGACCGTCGGCAACGTGCACGAGATCGCCCAGCAGCGGGCGCCGCACGCGCGAGTGGTCTATGTGGACTATGAGCCGGTGGCGTACAAGTACGCCCGCACCCTGCTCGCCGGCGACCCGAACACCGCCATCATCCAGGCCGACGTGCGCGACCCCGCCGCGGTGCTCGACGCTCCGGAGACCCGCGAGCTGATCGACTTCTCCCGGCCCGTCGGGCTGCTCATGGTCGGGCTGCTGCTGTTCATCGGGCCGCAGGACCACCCGGCCGAGCTCGTGCGCACCTACCGGGAGCGGCTCGCGCCGGGCAGCTACCTGGCCATCTCCCACATCGCCGACGAGCACGCCCCCGCCGATCTGCGCGCACAGGTCGCGACGCTGGTGGCCGCGTACGCCCAGGCCAACGAGCACGTGTACGTGCGGGAGCGCACCGAGATCGAGTCGTGGTTCGAGGGCATGGAGACGGTCGAGCCGGGCGTTGTGTTCCTGCCGGATTGGCGGCCCGAGTCGCCCGAGGAAGCGCAGAACGTGGCCCGCCCGCTCGGCTACGGAGGCGTCGCCCGCCAGCTCTGACGCCGTGCCCGACGCAAGCATGCCCGACGCAAGCAAGCCCGACGCAAGCAAGAATGTCGGAGGGCGGCGGTAGCGTCGCGCGCGTGACTGGCCCTGGTGACGTCCCGCCCCAAGTGCTCGCCCGGCTCCGGCCCATCTGCCTCGGCCTGCCGGAGACCTACGAGGAGCCGGCGTGGGTGGGCACGCGCTGGCGCATCCGCAAGCGCACGTTCGCCCATGTGCTCACCGTCGACCCCGATCACCAGATGGCATACGCGAAGGCGGCCGCCACGGACGAGCCCGTGTGCGTGCTGACGTTCCGGTCGCCGGGCGATGAGATCCAGGGCCTGGTCTCCAGCGGCCATCCGTTCTTCAAACCGGGCTGGGGCGAAGACGTCGTCGGCATGGTGCTCGACGCCGATGCCGACTGGGAAGAGGTCGGCGAGCTGCTGACCGAGAGCTACTGCGTCCTCGCGCCGAAGCGGCTCGCCGCGCGGGTAGAGCGCCCTTCGAGCTGATTCTTTCGAACGTTTGTGCGAAGATGGCCGGGTGGGTGCGGAGGGCACGATCCTGCACGCCGACCTGGACGCGTTCTACGCGTCGGTCGAGCAGCGCGACGACCCCGCGCTGCGCGGACGGCCGGTGATCGTCGGGGGCGGCGTGGTGCTCGCGGCCAGCTACGAGGCCAAGGCTTGCGGCGTGCGCACCGCGATGGGCGGCCACCTCGCGCGCCGCCTGTGCCCCCAGGCCGTCGTCGTGCCGCCGCGCATGTCCGCGTACTCGGCCGCGAGCAAAGCCGTCTTCGAGGTGTTCCGCGACACCACCCCCGTCGTCGAAGGGTTGTCGATCGACGAGGCGTTCCTCGACGTGGGCGGCCTGCGGCGGCTCCGCGGCTCGCCACTCGACATCGCCGCGCGGCTGCGCCGCGACGTGCGGGTCCGGGTCGGGCTGCCGATCACGGTGGGTGTGGCGCGCACGAAGTTTCTGGCGAAGGTGGCCAGCGGGGTCGCCAAGCCCGACGGGCTGCTCAGCGTGCCGCCCGACGGCGAGATGGCGTTCCTGCACCCGCTGCCCGTCGAGCGGCTGTGGGGCGTCGGCCCGGTCACCTCCGGCAAGCTGCGCGAGCGGGGCATCCTCACGGTCGGCCACGTGGCCCGCATCGGCGAGGCGGCGCTGATCTCCATGGTCGGCCAGGGGGCCGGGCGTCACCTGTACGCCTTGGCGGTCGGGCGCGACCCGCGTCCGGTACAGGTGGGGCGCCGGCGCGGCTCGATGGGTGCCCAACACGCGCTCGGCCGCGGCCCGCGCACGCCCGAAGACCTCGACGCGGTGCTGTCCGGGCTGGTCGACCGCGTGACCCGGCGGATGCGAGCGGCGAGCCGCGTCGGCCGCACCGTCGTCTTGCGCCTGCGGTTCGCCGACTTCACCCGCGCCACCCGGTCGCACACCCTGCCCCGGCCCACCTCGCACACGCCCCTCGTGCTGGCGACGGCGCGCGGGCTGCTCGCGGCGAGCCTGCCGGCGATCGCGCAGCGCGGGGTGACGCTGGTCGGCGTCGCGGTGGGCAACCTCGACGACGGGCGGGCGGTGCAGCTGGAGCTGCCGTTCGACGGCTGGAGCGGCGCGGAGCTCGATGGCGCGCTCGACGCCGTGCGCGACAGGTTCGGCTCTCGCGCCGTCACGAGAGCCACCTTGCTAGGCCGCCCCGACCCCATGGCGGTCCCGCTCCTCCCCGACTGACGGGAGCAGGCGCGCTAGGCAGTGGCGGGCGCGGTCGGCTGCGAGTGGGTCGCGGCGGAGGCGCAGCGTGTGGTGGGCCGCCAGCATGACGCCGGTCAGGTTGAAGACGAGTTGCTCCGGGTCGGTGCCCGCGGGAAGCTCGCCCGCGGCGATCGCCTGGCGGGCCTGGATGCGCGGGGCGGGGCGCCACACCGGGGGGAGGCCGGCCCCGGCGTCGCGCCCCGGGCCGGCGGGGCCGCCGAGCCGGGGGGCCGCCGCGATGAAGAAGCAGCCGCCGGGGAAGACGCCGCGCTCCAGATAGGACAGCCAGGCGGCGCACAGCGCGCGCAGGCGTGGCAGCCCGGGCGCGGTGCCGGCCGCGCGGTCGGCCACCTCGCGCGTGAACACGGCCGCGGCCGCGTCGACGACCTCCAGTTGGAGGCTCTCTTTTGTGCCGAAGTGACCGAGCAGGCCCGACTTGCTCATGCCCAGGTCGGCGGCCAGCCGGCCGATCGTCAGGCCCGAGAGGCCCTCGACGGAGGCGACGGCCGCGCCGTGAGCCACGATGGCGGCGTGGGTGCCGGCGGTCGCCTCGACGGATCTGCGGGGACTCACAGCGGTCGACGATACCATCCGAACGTTCGGTCGCTATAGTTCGCTCATGCTCGCACTGATCACCCGGCAGCTCGTGGCGCCGCTGGCCCGGCTCGTCTACCGCCCGGTCGTCGAGGGCCGCCACCACGTACCCAAGCGCGGCCCGGTGATCCTAGCCAGCAACCACCTGTCGTTCATCGACAGCATGGTCATCCCGCTGGTCGCGCCGCGACCGGTGACGTTCCTGGCCAAGGCGGAGTACTTCGACCGGCGCCGCACCCGCTGGTTCTTCTCCGCGTTCAACGCTGTGCCGGTGCGGCGGGGCGACCACCGGGTGGCGCAGGCGTCGCTCGACGCGGCGCTGGGCGTACTCGAAGGTGGTGGCGCGTTCGGCGTCTACCCCGAGGGCACCCGGTCGCGCGACGGCCGGCTCTACCGCGGTCGCACGGGCGTCGGATGGTTGGCGCTCTCCTCGCGGGTGCCGGTCGTGCCGGTCGCGCTCGCCGGCACCGAGGAGATCCAGCCCGTGGGAGCGAAGCTGCCCCGGGTGCGGCGGGTCACCGTGCGGTTCGGCGCCCCGATCACATTCGGGCCCGAGTACGGGGAAGCGGGGCAGGCGCGGGCGCGGCGGCGGGTCACGGACGAGATCATGGACCGGATCGCGGAACTGTCCGGCCAGGAACGGGCCACCGTCTACAACGAGCGCGGCATCGATACGATCCCCGGGTGACCCGGCTCCTCGCGATCAGCGACCTGCACGTGGCGTACCAGGAAAATCGCGACTTCGTCAACAGTCTGCGCCCCGCCGACCCGGCCGACTGGCTGCTCGTCGCCGGCGACGTCGGTGAGGTCGCCGCGGATGTCGAGTGGGCCCTCGGCACGCTGCGTGAGCGGTACGCCGAGGTGGTGTGGGCGCCGGGCAACCACGAGCTGTGGACGCCGCGCGACGACCCGCTGCGGCTGCGGGGCGAGGAGCGCTACCGGCATCTCGTCGACGTATGCCGCCGGCTCGGCGTGCACACACCCGAAGACCCATACCCCGTCTGGAACGGCCACGGTGGGCCGGTCACGGTCGTGCCACTGTTCACTTTGTACGATTATTCGTGGCGCCCGGACGGTGCGTCCACAAAGGACGAGGCGCTGGCGCTGGCGTACGACCGCGGTGTCGTGTGCACCGACGAAATCCTGCTGCACCCCGACCCGTACCCGAGCCGCGACGCCTGGTGCGAGGCGCGGATCGCGGAGACCGAGCGGCGCCTGTCCACGCTGGACCCCGAGGCGCCAGTGGTGTTCGTCAACCACTATCCGCTGGTGCGGGAGCCGACGCGGGTGCTCTATCACCCCGAGTTCGCGCAGTGGTGCGGCACCGACCGCACCGCCGGCTGGCACCGCCGGCACCGCACCGCCGCCGTCGTCTACGGTCACCTGCACATCCCGCGCAGCACGCGGTACGACGGGGTGCGCTTCGAGGAGGTCTCGGTGGGATACCCGCGCGAGTGGCGCAAGCGGGGGAGCACGCCGAACCAGCCGCGCCAGATCCTGCCGGTCCCAATCAGCGCGGAGTCCTGACGATGCTGGAGGAGATCCTGCCGCCTTCGGTGGTGGCCGAGGAGGCGTTCGCCGACCCGCCGGGCGTGCCGCTGTTTCCCGAAGAGGCGGCCGCCGTCGCCAACGCGGTCGCCAAGCGGCGCGACGAGTTCACCACCGCGCGGTACTGCGCGCGGGCCGCGCTGCGCCGGCTCGGGGTCGCGCCCGTGCCGATCCTGCCCGGCGAGCGGGGCGCACCCCGGTGGCCGGCCGGCATCGTGGGGAGCATGACGCACTGCCTCGGATATCGGGCCGCCGCGCTGGCCCGCCGCCGAGACGTGGTGACGATCGGGATCGACGCCGAGCCGCACGAGCCGCTGCCGAACGGCGTACTCGATGCCGTCTCTGTGGAAGCGGAGCGCGCGCTGCTGGCGCGCCTCGCGCTCGACGCACCCGGCGTGCACTGGGACCGGTTGCTTTTCAGCGCCAAAGAGTCGGTGTACAAGGCGTGGTATCCGCTGACGGGGCGGTGGCTCGACTTCACCGAGGCGGACGTGGCGATCGACCCTGCTGTGGCGGGGTTCACGGCGCGGCTGCTCGTGCCCGGGCCGGTGGTGGCGGGGGTGGAGTGCCGGGAGTTCGCCGGCCGTTATCTGGTGCGCGGCGGCCTCGTGGTGACCGCGATCGCGGTGCTCGCTTAACCTTCCAGGTCGGCTGGGCGCATGCGGAAGACCTGCAGGCGCAGGCCGTAGTACTTGTCGGTCTCGCCGACCCAGTCCATGCCGATGTGGCGGGCGGCGGCGCGCGCGGCGGGGGGGGGGGGGGGGGGGGGGGGGGAGTGCCTGCCCCCGGGCGTGCCGGCGAACCCCTGGCCGAGGCCCTCGTCGAACGCCCACCGCGCGACCCGCTGCCCCGCCCCCACCGCGTATCCCTGGCCCCAGACGTCGCGGTGCAGGTGCCAGCCCATCTCCAGGTCGTCGCCGCCCGGCGGCAGCGGCAGCAGCACCGCGCCACCGATCACGCGGCCGTCCTCGCGGCGCTCGATCGCCCAGCGGCCGGCCGGCGGCACGAGGCGCTCGTCTTCGCCGATCCAGTGCTGGAGCACGAGGCGCATCGCGGCGAGGTCGGTGACCGTGTCCATGGCAGGACTCAGCCACTTGGCGATGCTCGCGTCGCCGTAGACGCCGAGCGCCGTCTCGGCGTCTTCGATGCGCCACGGCCGGAGGGTGAGCCGCGCCGTCGTCAGTTCTTTCGCCACCAGGCCACTGTATGCCGCCAAACCGGCAGGTAGACCCCGCTCGCGTGAGCCAGACCAGTGGCCGCCGTCACTCCGCCCAGGCACACGCGTGATCAGGGCGTCCCTCAAGTCGTTAGAACAGCTTGAGGGACGCCCTGATCATGGGGTTAGGTGCGGAGGGCCGCCTCTACCGCCGCGGCGTAGCCGGCCTGGCCGGTGCGGTTGGGGTGGTAGGACTCGCTCAGCGGGTTGGAGGTGCCGTTGATCCACTCGACGTTGTCGCAGACGGCGTGGCCGGTGAAGGGACCGCGGGCGTCGACGAACCCGAATCCGTGGGCCGCCGCCCGGTCGCGGGTCGTCACCGCGAGCAGGTCGGCCGCCGCGTTCAGCTCCGATTGCTCGCCGGGGGAGATGCGCGCGATCAGGTTGCACTCTTCGCCGTTGAAGAGCCGCGGGTACCCGACGACGACCACCCGCGCGGCCGGTGCCAGCGCGCGGATGCGGCCGTACAGCTGATCCAGGCGGCCGGGTAGCACGGTGCGGATCAGGTTTTCGGCGTTGTTGATCTGGGTCCAGCAGGTGTACGGCCAGGGCTTGGCGCACTGAGTTATCACCGATGCCCAGCCGATGTCGTTGCCGCCGGCCGAGACCGTCACGTATGCGGTGGCCGGGTTGAGACTGCCGAGCTGTCCATTGAGGACGCCGGTGACGGTCGCGCCGGAGCACGCGGCGAACGTGAGCGTGGCGCCGAGGCGGGCGGCGTCGAGCACCGGGTACGCGTACTGGGAGCGCTGGCAGGAGCCGCTGTCGGAGTAGTAGGAGCGGGTGCCGGTGCCGGAGGAGTAGGAGTCGCCGAGTGCGGTGTAGGCGGGTGCCGCGGCGCGAGCCGGTTGGGCGATACCCAGGACGGCGGTCAGCGCGGCGACGACTAGGAGAGCAGGGCGGCGTAGTGACACGGTGGCCTCCCCAAATTGGAGATCGTGGATCTCAGGGTGACAGCATCATTCGTTCTTGGGAAGGCGGCTGAAGGAAGTTTTCAGCATGGTTGTGGCACGATGACGAGGCATCGACAATCATGGAGGTGTCGTGCGTCCCACCCGCGCCATCGCAACGGTGACAGCCGCCGCGACCGTCGCTGTCGGCGCCGCGGCGCCCGCGCCGGCGGCCCATCCGCCCACCGCGCCCGGACGCACCGTGAGCGTCGAGCCGCTCGCGGACGACCTGCGGCTTCCCGGTGCCGGCGCCGCCTGGCGACTGCGATACACGTCCACGTCATGGAGCGGCCGCGCCGCCATCGTCAGCGGCACTCTCTCCGTGCCGCCCGGGCGGCCGCCCCGGCACGGGTGGCCGGTGGTCAGCCTCGCGCCCGGCTTCGGCGGCACCCCGGACGCCTGCGCGCCGTCCCGCGCCGGCGTCCCGCCGTTCGCGCTGCCGTTCGGCGAGGCGCTGCTCGCCGCCGGGTACGCGGTCGCGGTCACCGATTACGAGGGCATCGGCACGCCTGGGGAGAGCTCGGTCGTGCACGGCCCCGCTGAGGCGTACGCGGTCATCGACATCGTGCGGGCGGCGCGCCGCCTCGCGGCGGTGAGCCGCGCGTGGGCCGCGGTGGGTTACTCCCTCGGCGGGCACGCGGCGCTGTGGGCGGGGCACCTGGCGCGGCAGTACGCGCCGGAGCTGCGGCACACCGGCACCGTGGCGATCGCGGCGACGACGCAGTGGGCGGCCCAGTTCGCCGCCCCGCCATTCCGCGACCCGGCGGCGCCCTTCAGCCCGATCGTGCCGTACATGGGCCGGACGCTCGCCCTGACCCACCCGGGCGAATTCCGCGCGGCGGACTGGTTCACGCCGGCCGGGCTGGACCTGGTCGAGCTGGCCGGCCGGGTGTGCGTGGAGGAGATGGCCGCCACCATCGCGGGCGTCACGAACGGCGCCGCGCTGCGCGACCCGGCGGCCGCGGCGGACGCGTTCACGGCGCTGCTCGCGCCGCACGAGATCCCCATTGGACGGTACCGGCGGCCGGTGCGGCTCGCGCACGGCACGACCGACGCGCTGCCCGCGGTGCTCAGCGAGATCACGGCGGGTCAGCTCGCCGCGGCCGGCAGCGACGTCGAGTACGCGCCGGTGCCGGGCGCCGACCACTTCACGGTCCTCGCCGCGGTGACGCCGACCACGGTGGACTGGCTCGCCGAGATGTTCGCCAGCGTGCCAGGGTAGAGGCATGACGACGCCCCCGCGCAGCCATGCGGATCTGCTCGAACGCCCCACCTTCGCCAATCTGGCCACCGTGCGCCCGGACGGCGCGCCGCAGGTCAACGTGATGTGGTTCGCCTGGGACGGCGAGCGCATCCGGATGACCCACAAGCGGACGCGCCAGAAGTTCCGCAACATCGGTCGGGAGCCGCGGGTCGCACTGTCCATTCCGGACCCTGCCGACCAGTACCGGTTTCTGGAGGTGCGCGGTGTCGTGGAGAGCATCGAGGACGACGACGAGAAGGCGTCGTTCTACCAGTCGCTGCAGGAGCGGTATGGCAGGGTGTACCCGATTCATGACGCTTCCGACCGCGTGATCGTCACGATCCGGCCGGAATCCTACGTCGCCGTGGTGGATGGCACAGTACAGAAATAAACGTCTGTCACTATACTGATCGTCGCGTACCCGTTACGCGGTGCATCGGTCGGTGGCAGTCAAAGGGGAGTGCCTTGGCGACGTTCAGGTTGAAGGAGGTCGCCGCGGACGAGCTCATCGTCGAGGCGACCCGCGTGGTGACCGACGGGGCCAACATCTACTTCGAAGACTACGTCGACGGCGTCTGGCGCATCTCCCTGTCGGTGCCGGCCGAAAACGTCGAGCGCCTACGCCAGTCCACCGGCGAGCGCCAGTGGGTCGCCATCCGCCCGCAACCTGTCACGGAGTAACGACCGCGCAGCGGCCCGCCTGCCCTCTCCCGCGGGCGCCCCGCGCTACGCGGCCTGCGGCGTGGCCCGCGCTACGCGGCCTGCAGGTGGCCACCCACGTGGCCGCCTGTGGGCGGCCCGCGCTACGCGGCCCGTGGGTTGGTCGCGCTGCGCGCCCTGCGGGCCCTGCGTCGATGCGCCCCGCGGGCCCCGCGTCGATCAAGGGCAAATGCACGTGGCGTGGGACGCACGCCGTCGATCAAGGGCAAATGCGTGTGGCGTGGGACGCACGCCGTCGATCAAGGGCAAATGCACGTGGTTCGATCTCTTTTTCGCGTGCATTCGCCCTTGATCGATGAGGTTTCCCTTGATCAACGCGGTTGAGTCGAGCGGTCCGGGCGCCGCTTTGCGGCGCCAATCTGGCGGCGGCGATGGCCCGGCCCAACCTGGCGGCGGGAGGTCTGCGGCGGGCGGATCTTGCGGGGGGCGGGGGGGGGGAGCGGGCCGCG
>NZ_JAIBNX010000264.1 GCF_026130045.1 Micromonospora sp. CPCC 205371 | reverse complement strand
CCGCGGGGCGGCCCGGGCCGGGGGGCCCGGCGCCCCCCCCGCCCGCGCGCGGGCCCGACGCCCCCCGCGGCGCCGCCTTCGGCGCCGCGCTCGGCTGGCTCGGAGCCCCGCCGGGCGCGCCCCTCGCCGCCGCCACCCCTGCCCCGCCGGGGGGGCGGCCGGGCGTGCCCGCCGGCGCCGGCATCCTGCTCGCCGGCGCTGCCACGGTGATCAGCCGGTCAGCGCGCGCTGCCTGAGCCACGGCTCAAGAACCGCCGGCTGGCTCAGTGCCACGCCCCAAAGCAGGCGTGCGGTGCCCAGCGGTCACCTCGTTGACCTCCCACACCCCTCCGACGAGCGGCAGGGCCTCGGTCGGGTTCATCGGCCGAAGTGGACCAGGTTGGCCCAGAGCACCGGACTGTCGGGGGTGTCGCGACGCAGGCTCGACACGGCGTGATGCAATGCCTCGGCCGGATCGCCGCCTTCAACGATCCGCTCGTAGAACCGCCCGGCCAGCAGCCCGCCCACCGCGTCCGGCATCGGCCACAGCGTACCGACCACGTGGGGGTAGCCCGCGGTCAGAAACGCGCCAGCGATATGGACCGCCTCGTCGGCGATCGTCGGGCTGGGGCGCGCGGCGTCGCACACGGACAGGTACGCGAGATCGACCGACGCCAGGTCCAGCCGGGCGATGTCGCCGATGGTCAACGCGTCGCCGGGCTCATGCAGCACGAGACGGCTCAGCGACGGCGTGCCGGGCTCCGAACGGGCGTGGCACGTGAAGTGCACCCGCCGGTACCCGGGCAGGGCGCTGAGCAGATTCGCACGGCTCGCTTCCGCGTCCGCCAGGACGACGGTGGGAAGAACCTGGGCGATGGCGGCGGCCTCGGCGCGGGCACCCGGAAGCTCGTCCTCCCCGCCTGCTGTGCGGCTCACCGCGACGGCGAGCAGGTCCGGCTCGGACAGCGGATCAAGCCGCCGGGCTCTCACCCGCCGCAACGCCATGATCGTCGGCGTGTAGGAGGAAACCGCGCGGGCCAGCACGGTGCGGCCATCGTCGGCGCGGTGATAGCCGGCGGCATGCAGCGGCAGAAAGCTCAGGGCACCGGTAGGGCACCACCACAGCCGCGGCAGCGGTCCGTCGCCGCCGGCCGGTGCCGCGACGTCGAGTACCGGCGAAGCCAGGTGATCCCAGAGCCACTCGAGCCCGTCGAGCATCACCTGGTCGTCGGAGTCCGGATCGGCCGCCGCCAGGAACTGGCTGGTAAGCCGGTCGACCGCCTCCGGGGTGAGGGCCGGCAGCGCGACCACGGTGACACCGGTCGGCTGTACCACCAGCGCGTCGGACCGGTGCGCGCTGACGTTGATCACCACGATGGGTCCATCCTCGGCGGCGGCCAGCAACTGCTCGTCCGTCGGCGGCTTCAGGAACCGTTCGTGACCGGGGACCTGCCGGACCTGCGCCGCCAGCACTTTCAGGTTGCGGGCCGCGACGCGGCGCATGTCGCTGGTGCGACCGCGGCTCTGCGACCCGGTCGCGGCGGCGAACCGGTGACGATCTAGCACCGCGGAGGCCTCGTCGCGTTTCCTCAGTTCCGCGGCCAGGCGCTCGCTGAGCTCGGGCGCGGATCTGCGCAGCGCCTGCACCTCGCCGTAGAGGTCGATGTCCTGGGTCAGCATCACGCCGCGGCCGAGTTCCAGCGTCAGCAGCGCAGTCGCCGGCCGGCCGGCGTTCAGACAGCAGGCGGCGCCGCGCGAGGCCAACCCGGAGAACCGGGCCAGCGTACTTTCCTGGGACTCGCGGCTCACCTCGATGTCGGTCATCCGCGCCATCGCCTGGAGCGTGGAGAGGCAGGCCAAGCCGGCCTCGAGCCAGGCCTCGGCAGCAATGGCGAGATCCGCCAACAGGCGGCCGGCCTCGGCCAGTACGTGCGGCTCCCTGTCGTCGATCTTGATGCAGTCGAACAGCATGGCGCGAGCGGCGCGGCGGTTGACGGGGTCTGGGTCGTGCTCGGCGTAGGCGGCGGTCAGGGTGGCGAGCTGGAGCAGATAGGCCGCCCGCAGATCCTCAGGCACACCGTCGCTGTCCAGCGCCCTCTTGGTGGCGATGATTCCCCGCCGCAGAAAGTCCAGGTCGCCGGACATCTCGAACACGTGCCGGCCGGCCCGGCCGAACCGGGCCAGGTGCCGGTGGTGGTCGGGACGGTCACGGCTGAGCCGGCTCGCTTCGAGCGCGGCCTCCACCGCGCCGCCGATATCGACACCGGCGCCGGTCTTCTCGTATCGGGCCAGCCAGACGTCGGCCAGCAGTCCGATCGCGGCGAGCCGGCCGGGGTAGCTCGCGGGCATGCACCCGATCGCCAGCCGCTGGAAGGCCACCGCGACGTCCACCACGCCCCTGCCACCGTGCGCGGCATGGCTGAGCAGCCGCGCGTGCGCCGCGTTCTCCAGATACAGGTAGCGCTTCGGGTCGCAGGGCCGGGCCGCGACAAGGGCGCGACGCGCCACATCCACCGAGTCGCGCAGCAGCCTCTCGTCGCCGTTCGTCGGGTACAGCAGCCGCAGCGCGCGGGCCAACGCGAGCAGGTACTCCGGCCGGGGGTCGAGGTCGACGACCTCACGCAGGGTGGTGACCGCGTACTCGATCTCCGTGATGTCGTCGGTCGCCTCGTAGGACGTCAGCAGCGCCGCTCCCATGGCGTACCCGCAGGCCGGATCGACCGGTTCGCCGCACAGGGACACGGCTCTGGTCGCCTGATAGATCGCTTCCTTGCGCAGCTCGACCGTCCCGGCGCGGGACAGCGCGCCCAACGCGTGGCTGAGGCCGCACAGGTAGGTCGCCTTCTCCTTGTCCGACGCGGTTTCCGCGCGCACCGCGCGCAGCGCGTGACGCGCCGCGCGGACCAGCGAACCGTCGGCGTCCTCGAACGCGGCGAGGTCAACCAGCGCGGTGGCGAGCTCGTGTGGGATCACCGGGTCGGCGTCGTCCGCGGCCGCCGCCCGCTCCCAGAGCTCGACCGCACGCCGCAGCGGCGCGACATCGCCGGTCTCGCGGTGCAGCGCATACCGGCAGCGTGCCGCCAGCACCAGCGTGGCCGGCTGCGGCGCCCGGCGCCCGAGTTCCGGTTCCAGCAGGTCGATCGCAGCCAGGAGCGGACCTACGCGGGCCTCGTCGCGGGCCGGCACCGGCAATGCCACGCCGAGCGCGGCCTGCGGGTCGACCCGGTCGCAGACACCCGTGACGATGGCCTCCATCGCCACGTCCTCCAACGTCGGAAATGGCGGCGGATCTGTGGCGACAAACCGGTCGTACAGCTCGGTCGCGGCAGCGAGGCGGACCGACTCGCGCCGCTGCCGCCCACGGGAGCCGAACATCTCAGGAGCCGGCGGTGAGCGCCGCCAACTGCTCAGTCCACGAACGCTCCAGATGCCGCTTGGTCCGCTCGACGGTGTCCCGCTCGGTGGAGTTCCTGGCCGCCGCGGGGTCGACCTCGTCCAGCAGCCGCACCGCCTGCCGCCACCGGCTGGCCAGCGCGTCGTGGTCGTAGCCAAGGGTCAGCGCCAGGTGCCCGGTCAGGTAGACGACCTGGGCGTGGTCGATCTCGCGGTACGGCGACGGCTCGAAACGCCACAGCACGTCGAGCGCGGTGATCAGCTGCCGGCAGTCCTGCTCGCTCGTGACCTGCGGCACCGCCTTTTGCGCAGCCGCCATGCCGGCCGCCGCGATGAGCTGGGTCAGCGGCTCCCCGAGGGGTATCTCGGCGAGCGACCGGCCGGACGAGTGCAGCACGCTCGCCGCGCACAGGGCCGCGGTCAGCGGCGGCATGGTGCGCAGCGGGGCGGCGATCGCGTCGAGCTGGTCCACCGATCTGACGTCACCGATCTTTATCAGCGCGTAGAGCCGGGCGAGCAGCGGGGCAAGCGTCGCCTCGAAGTACTGGCTATCCGGGGTGTACTGGAGGAACGCCGTGTTGACCTCCCGGATCAGCTCCGGCAGCGGCGACGAACCCCTGCGAAACAGCGCCATGCCCGCTCCGTCCTGCCGCGTACCCGCTCAACAATGATGGCAAGGTTAGCGACTCCCTGCCCCGATCTCCCTCCCAGCACCCCGGGAGCCGATTCCTGCTCGGCTCGGTCGGCCGGGCGCTGATCCACCACGCCGACCGCCCAGTCGCCGTCGTTCGACCCACAATCGCGCGACGCGCGTTAGGCTCGGTTGACCAGCAGCCGGCCTTGGCCCGGACCGTACGGAGAAGCGTCGTGGACCGTCCAGAGTGGGCACCGCACGAGGTGGATCTCAGTCGGCCGAGCGCGGCCCGGGTGTGGGACTACTTCCTCGGTGGCGCGCACAACTTCGCCGTGGACCGGCAGGTCGCCGACGAGGCGATCCAGTTCAAACCCGATCTGCCGGACCTGGCCCGCGCGGTGCGGCAGTTCCTGCGCCGCAGCGTCCAGCTAATGGCGCAGTCCGGGATCGATCAGTTCATCGACATCGGCGCCGGCCTGCCCACCGAAGGCAACGTGCACCAGATCGCCCAGAACCACAACCCACAGGCGCGGGTCGTCTACGTCGACCACGACCCCGTCGCGGTCACGCACGCCAGGGCAATCCTTGCTGGCAACGACCAGGTCGCCGTCGTCGCCGGAGACCTGCGCGCCCCGGACACGATCTACGCGGCACCGGGGTTGCGCCGCCTGGTCGACTTCGACCGGCCAGTCGGCCTGCTGTTGTGCGCTGTCCTGCACTTCGTCGCCGACGACAGCGACCCAAACCACATCCTGGCCACCCTGACCGATCCACTCGTCCCCGGCAGCTATCTGGCGATCCAACACGCCACCCACGACGCCCAACCATCGCAGACCATCCAAATGCTCGAGTACTGGAATTCGCAGTCCCCCGAACCCATGCACTGGCGTACCCGTACGCAAATCGCTGGCTTCTTCGACGGCTTCAGCCTTCTCGAACCGGGCTTGGTCGAGCTGACCGGTTGGTTACCCGACCAACCCGACGACGCAGACCCGACCCGCTTCGCCTCCTACGCCGGTATCGGCCGCAAACCCGGGACCACCACATAGGACATCAGCGTTGGATCCCACGGCGCCGGGTCATCCGGCGCGAAGCCGCTTGAGCACCGCGAGGCCGCTGGTGGGCCGCTCGAGCAACGTGGTGCCGTCAACAGCCAGCAACTCCAGATCCGTCAGCTGTTGGTCGAGCTCCGCCTGCACCGCCGGATGGGCCAACCTCAGATAGAACCTGCCGACTGCGAAACCGACCCGCCGAGACGCCGCCGGGTCACCCGCCAGGCCCCGTCACACGTCATCGAGCACCGGCCGCCACCTTGCCACGTATGGACGAATGTCGGCTACCGGCAGCTGCGCGTCGGCCCGCAGCAACCGCTTGGCCACCGCCGCCGCGAACGCCGTCCGCTGTGGACGCTCCATTGTGGTCAGGATCCGCCGGATGGTGACCCGCACGTCCACGAAGTGCTTGAACCCCAGCTCAGCGAGCTCGGCACGCGACAATTCCTCCGTACCCGGGGTAGTCATCGAAGCCCGCCGTCCGAGCCGCCGTGCCCACGCCCTCGGTGAAGTGCCCCTCGCAACAGGCACTCGACGACGCCGATCGCGCGCTCCCCTGCTGTCCCCGGCGCGAGCGACCGCACGGCGAAGCGGCGGAAGTGTGGCCACATCAAACTGCCCAACGAGGACGATACGCACCACGTCGCCCGAAACTACCTCGCATAGGTCGAAAACGGGATCCGGGATCCGGCGTCACCGCCCAACACCATCAACTTTGATCGTACGCCCGCAATCGCCAAAACATCGGCCAGCCGGGTCGACGGCCTGACCCTGCTGACTGGCCTCTATCTGGCCGCCGGGCAGCGCGGCCACCTGCGCGGTGCCGGCTGGGTCAGGATCGAGTGGTCGACCGCCGTTGTGGCGGCGCAGCCGCTGTTCGGCTGCCACGGCTCGGCGGGCGGCCTCCAGGACGCTGCTACGCCGCGCCTCGTACTCGGCCAGCCGCCGTCCGAAAGACCGGCGGCCCCGGCGCCGCTCCAACTGGTGGCTCAGGAACATGGCGGCCGGGCTTAGCAGCGCGATGCGGGCTATGCAGGCCGGGGCCGCGCATCGTGCTCGCCGACACGCTGAGCCCGGCGTGATGGCCGGCCATAGCCGTATCAGAAACCACGTGCCGCGTGCCGCCACGACTCCGGCATCACCACATCCACACTGGAGGGACCGCCGTGAGCAACACAACTCCGCGCCGGACGGCCCCGGGCGTCACGTGCGCCTCAATCACCACTCCAGCGTCACCTCTACCACCAAATCCTTACCCTATGTAATTGTTATGCCACGGTTCGCGCTGTCGCCGTATGCTGGAACTGCGCGGACATTCAGGGTGATTTGGGTAGGTCAGCACCAAGTTGGCGGCGCCTCCGACCGGATCGGCGTGCCTGGGGGTTGTCACCGACCCGCACCACCTCCAATGGGAATCCGCGCGGGGGGAAGACATGGAAATATCCACTGTCACGTGGGAGCCGTCGGCCGGCTGGTCACGGCCGCTGCCGGACTGGGATAGTCCACGGACACTGGTGTTGGCGTTCTGCGCATCGCGGGTGCCCGATGGCCACACCGCCATGCGTGACCTTGTCGCCGCATACCCGACATCGTGTGTGACGGGTTGCTCCACCGCGGGCGAGATCACGTCAGACACCGTCATGCGCGATAGCTTGGTCGCCGCCGTGGCGAGATTCAGCAGCACGCGTGTCAGCGTTGCCAGTGAGCGTGTCGAGCACCCGGAACTGTCGCATGACGTCGGCCGGTCACTCGGCATGCGCCTACTGTTGGCTGAGCCTGACCTGAGCGCCATCTTCGTACTGTCCGACGGCCTCGGGGTCAACGGCAGCGCGCTTGTCGCCGGGCTGGTCGAGGGCAGCGCCAACAAAGTGATCATTATGGGTGGCCTGGCCGGTGATGGTGAGCGCTTCGAGCGCACCTGGATCCTTGTCGATGGGGAGCCGCGCAGCGGTTATGTCAGCGCGCTCGGTTTCGCCGGTCCGGATTTGAAGGTCGGGCACGGTTCTCGCGGCGGCTGGGAGATCTTCGGGCCGGAGCGTCGCGTCACCCGCTCGAAGGGCAACGTGCTCTACGAGTTGGATGGCCACCCAGCCCTGGAACTTTACAAGAGGTACCTTGGTGATCTTGCTGCCGGACTTCCGGCGACTGGATTGTTCTTCCCGCTGGCGGTGCGGGCTCCGGACGCTGGCGAACGCCCGCTCGTGCGCACCATCCTCGCGGTTGATGAGCGGGAGCAGAGCATGACGTTCGCCGGAGATGTTCCGGAGGGCTCCCTGGCTCAGCTCATGTGCGCCAACATGGACCGGCTCGTCGACGGAGCGCATCAGGCCGCGTTGGAGACCGCTACCGAAGCGGGCCAGCCCACGCTCGCGATCGCTGTCAGCTGTGTCGGCCGCCGCCTTCTGCTTGGTAGGCGAACGGAGGACGAGATCGACGCCGCGCGCTCGGCTCTGCCACCGGAGACCGACCTGGTGGGCTTCTACTCGTACGGAGAGATTTCCTCCACCACTCCGGGCATCGGCGACCTGCACAACCAGACCATGACGATCACGACGATATGGGAGTCGACATAGTTCGATGACTTCCGCCACAGGCCACCACCGAATCCTCGAACGCCAATTGCGCCGCCTCGGGCTATCCACGGAGAAGCCGCCGGATACGTCGCAATGGCCAAAGCTCCTGGATGTGGTGAGTGCGTCCTATCGGGAGTCTGATACCGACCGGTACATGCTCGAGCGTTCGATCGAGGTGTCTTTCGAGGAGATGCGCGCCCTGCACGAGGTGCTCAGGCGGCAGGCGCGCCAGGACGCGTTGACCGGGCTGTTGAACCGCTCAGCACTCACGGAGCTACTCGGCGAGGCGTTGGTGCGCCACCGCGCCGGGGACCTCGCGGTGCTCTTCGTCGATCTGGACAACTTCAAGCTGGTCAACGATAGCCTCGGGCACTCCGCCGGCGACGAACTGCTCGTCAATGTGGCCCAACGGATCTGTCACGCGGTGGGCCAGCACCACGTGGTGTCCCGATTAGGCGGCGACGAGTTTGTCGTGATCTGTGTTGACGTGCATGACGTCGACGCGGTGATGGGGATCGCCCGGCGGATCGCCGCCGATCTCGAACAACCGTTCGACCACAGCGCCCAAGAGATCATGGTCAGTGCCAGCATCGGCATCGCCTTCGCTGGAGCCGGTGACACTACCGACGACCTGCTACGGCGCGCCGATATGGCTATGTACGAGGCGAAGACGGGCGCGCGCAGCCAGTTTGTGATCTTCGATGACGACATGCAGCAACGCATCGCTGGGCGCCTTGCGACCGAGCACGCCCTGCGTAACGCGGTCAGCAACGAGGAACTGGTGTTGCATTACCAGCCGGTTGTGGCGCTGCCTGACCGGCAACTGCTCGGCTTCGAGGCGCTGCTCCGGTGGGACCGCCCCGGACACGGTGTGTTGACACCCGACATGTTCATCCCGATAGCGGAGGAGACACGCCTCACCCCGATCATCGACGCTTGGGTGATCGAGGCCGCGTGCCGGCAGGCCGTGGCGTGGGAAGACCTCGGGGCCACGATGGCGGTGAACCTCTCGGCCCGCGACCTGCGGCAGCCCGACCTGGTTGACAAGGTAAGCGACGTACTGCGAGGCACCGGGCTGGCGGCACACCATCTCGTCATGGAGATCACCGAGTCGACACTCGTGTCCGACGATCCCATCGTGGCGGCGAATCTCGTCCGGGTGAATGCCCTGGGCATACAGTTGGCCATCGATGACTTCGGCACCGGCTACTCGTCCTTCGCCTCCCTTCGGCAGCTTCCGGCGCAGACGCTGAAGATCGACCAATCGTTTGTTGCCCGGCTGGGGGAGGACGACGCCTCCGCCGCGATCGCAGGCGCGATCATCAATATGGGTCACGCGCTGGGTTTACGGATCGTCGCCGAGGGTGTCGAACGGCCCGTTCAGGAGCACCTGCTCCAAGTCCTCGGATGCGATGCCGCGCAGGGATATCTCTTCGCTCCCCCGCAACCTGCCGCGGCACTCGAACGTTACCTTGCCGCTCGTTGAACTCTTGGCAGCCCGACCAGCTTGTCCACTGTGGTGAATCCCGCGTACCTGCCGGCCAGCCGGGCGTCGCCGACCGTCGTGTATGGACGGCAGTCGGGCGGCGATCGACCCGTGGTCCGCGGCGGTTAGCGCCGGCTTCACGAGCACGGAGATCCCGTAGATCCGCGCCGCGCCTAGGACGGCCCCGCGGTGACGAACCCCGCGACCGCACCGTGCAGCCGAGCGCACGGCTGTCACTGGCCACGATGGTTGCCATCGACAGCATCGCGGCTGGCCGATACGGTCGCCGCCCTCGCGGCCACCGGGCTCGCTGGTGTCGGCCCAACACGGCCCAGAAGAGCGCGACCATGAACGGCGGCAGCCCTCGGGTCGCCACGTCGAGCGCGAGCAGCGCACCGGCGAGGACCGCGACGACGAGCCCGGCCCGCCGCAGCAGCCCGCTGGTGCGCAGCGCGAGCGCGGTGAGGATGGTGGCGACGGTCGCCGCCCAGATCGAGGCGTAGCTGGCCACGAGCGAGGCCTCGTACGCCGCGTCGTCGCCCAGGCGGGCCTCACCGAAACCGGCGGCCACCTCGCTCAGCACGAGGTTGGCGAGGATGGCGACTGCCGAGACGGCGACGAGGACCTGCGAGGCGGTGGCGAGCCGGCCGCGCAGGTGGCGGTTAAGCGGGAAGAGGGCGGAGAGACCGAGCAGCACGGCGATCGCGTACACGGGCCACATCAGCGCCCACCCGACACGGATCCCGTCCATCTGGTCCGGGGTGAGGTCGGCGGAGTCGCTGACCCCGGTGCCCGACATCGTCGCGACGACGGCGACGAGCCAGGCGGCGAAGGCCAGCGGCGAGAGTGCGAGCTGCCAGGCCGGCCGCCGGATCGCGGCGGCGGTACCGGTCGTGGTGGTCGATTCGAGCAACATGGTGATCTCCCAAAGCGCAGTAGCTGTTGGAGATCACGCTCCCGATCCCACCGTCCCAGGCACCAGGGACGCCAGGTCCTCTTCT
>NZ_JAIBNX010000263.1 GCF_026130045.1 Micromonospora sp. CPCC 205371 | reverse complement strand
GGAGCCGCCGCCCGCGCCGGTGCTTGTGACGCGGCCGGATTCGAGCACGTAGTAGCGGCTGGCCGCGCGCAAGGCGAAGCCGACGTGTTGCTCCACCAGAAGGACGGACAGGCCACCGCGCTCGGTCAGGCCGAGGATCGTCTGCTCGATCTCGGCGACCACCGACGGCTGGATGCCCTCCGTGGGCTCGTCGAGCAGCAGCAGCTTGGGCGACGTGATCAGCGCACGCGCGATCGCCAACTGCTGCCGCTGGCCACCGGACAGCAGCCCCGCCCGCCGGTTCAGCAACCCGCGCAGCGCCGGGAACAGGTCCAGCGCCTCCGCCATCGCCGCGCCTCCTGCCGGGCGTGAGTCGGCGATGAGCTGCAGGTTCTCCGCCGTGGTCAGGTGCGGGAAGCACTGCTGGCCCTGCGGCACGTACGCCATTCCGCGCGCCACCCGCTCGTGCGGCGCCAGCCTGGTGATGTCTTCCCCGGCAAGGCGGATCGCGCCTCGCGCCGGCCGGAGCAGGCCGATGGCGGCGCGCAGCAGCGTGCTCTTGCCAGCGCCGTTGTGGCCCATGACGGCGGCCACCCCGTCGGCTGGTACCGAGGCGGAGACGCCGTGCAGCACCGTGCTGCGGCCATACCCCACGTGTACGTCGTCGATCTCAAGCATCGCGCGTCCCCTGACCCAGGTACACCTCTTGCACCCTGGGGTCGGCCTGCACCTGTGCGACCGACCCCTCGCTGAGCACCTTGCCCGCGTGCAGCACCGTCACGGTGCGGGCGAAGCTGCGCATGAAGTCCATGTCGTGCTCGATGACCACGACAGTGCGGTCGCGGCTGACGACGCCGAGCAGCGCCCCGGTGGCGTCGCGCTCGTCGTGGCTCATGCCGGCGACGGGCTCGTCGAGCAGCAGCAGCGGCACGTCCTGCACCAGCAGCATGCCGATCTCCAGCCACTGCTTCTGCCCGTGGGCGAGGGTGCCGGCGAGCTGGTCGCGCTGCGTGGTGAGGTTGATGGTCTCCAGCGCGTCGGTGACGACGGCGGGGATAGCCTTGCGGCGCCGCAGAAGGGTCCAAGGTCGCCGCGCCGCGCCGGCCGCGATGTCGAGGTTCTGCAGCACCGTCAGCTCCTCGAAGACCGTGGCGGTCTGGAAGGTACGGCCGACGCCCATGCGGGCGATCTGGTGCACGGGACGGCCCAGCAGTTCCTTGTCTCCGAAGTGGACCGAGCCGGTCGCCTTGACCAGTCCGGTGACCGCGTCGACGAGCGTGGTCTTGCCGGCACCGTTCGGTCCTATGAGGAACCGGATGTCGCCGGGCGCCACATCGAGGTCGACGCCGTCGACGGCCTGGAAGCCGTCGAACGAGACGTGGAGATCCCGGACCTTAAGCCCGTCCATGTCGGCGCTCCTTCAAAAGCCGATAGACCGACGCGAGGCCGCCCGGTAGGAAAGCCACCACCAGTACGAAGAGCAGCCCTTGCAGGTACGTCCACGCGGCCGGGAACTCTTCGGACAGCGTCGTGCGCGCCCACGCCACCGCGACCGCGCCGATCACCGGCCCGAGCAGGGTGGCCCGGCCACCGACGGCGACCCCGATGACGAACTCGATCGACGGCACGATGCCGATCAGAGCCGGGTTGATGATGCCGACCGCCGGCACGAACAGCGCCCCGGCGAGGCCGGCCATGCCGGCGGCGACCACGTACGCGACGAGCTTGACGTTGGCCGGGTTGTACCCGAGGAACCGCACCCGTTCCTCGCTGTCGCGCACCGCGACCAGCAGCTCGCCGTACCGGGACTTGATGAGTTGCCGGGCTATCAGCAGCAGCGCGAGCAGGCTGCCGGCGACGATGAAATACACCATCCGCTGGTTGACCGGGTCGTCCAGGTCGTAGCCGAAGAAGCCCTGGAAGTCGGTGAGCCCGTTGGTGCCGCCGGTGGTGCCCTGCTGTCCAATGAGGAAGATGGCTAGTGCGGCGGCGAGCGCCTGGCTCAGGATGGCGAAGTACGCGCCGCGCACCCGGCGCCGGAACACCAGCGATCCGAGCAGGAACGCCACCAGCATCGGCAGGAGCACCGTGGCGGGCAGCGCGAAGTACGGGCTGCGGAACGGCGCCCACCACCAGGGCAGCGCGTCGAGTTGGCCGTACAGCAGCATGAAGTCGGGCATCTGGCCCGGACCCGCGTCCGCGAGCTTCATGTGCATGGCCATCGCGTAGCCACCGAGCCCGAAGAACACGCCCTGCCCCAGGGTGAGCAGGCCGCCGCGCCCCCACGCGAGCCCGATGCCGACCGCCACCATGGCGAAGCACAGGTACTTGGCGAGCAGGCTGAGCCGGAAGTCAGACAGCGCCACCGGTGCGACCGCGAAGAGCAGCACCGCGGCGGCGGCGAGCCCGGCACCCGCCCGCAGTGGCGCTTTTGAAACAAAGCGACGCCTCGAAGCAGCAGGCGGCGCCGACACCGGCCTTTCCACAGTGGAGGTCATGCGCCGCCTCCCGCAGCCGCCACGCGCGAGCGGAGGCGAGCGCCAGCTAGCAGAGTCATGCCATGCTCCTCGTTCGCAGGGTGAACAGGCCCTGGGGCCGCCACTGGAGGAACGCCACGATCGCGACGAAGACGAGCACCTTCGCGACGCTGACCGTGGTGGAGTACTCGATGAGGGACTGCAATGTCCCGAGCGCGAACGCGACGATCACGCTGCCCTTGAGGTGCCCGATGCCGCCGGCCACGACCACCAGGAACGCGTCGATGATCACGTTGGTGCCCATGGTCGGCCCGATCGGTCCGAGCAGGGTCAGCGCGACCCCGGCCACGCCAGCCAGCCCCGATCCGATAAAGAACGTGAGCCGGTCGACACGCCCGGTGGGGATTCCGGACACGGCGGCGAGGTCGCGGTTCTGTACGACGGCGCGGATGCGGCGGCCCAGCGACGTGAACCGCAGCACCACGGTCAGCGCGACCACCGCCAGGGCGGCGAGCGCGAGGATGAACAGCCGGTTGTTCGACAGCACCAGGTCGTCGGTGATCCGGATGTTGCCGGTGAGCGCGTCCGGCGCCCGGGTCTGCACGTTGGGGGCGCCGAAGATGTCGCGGGCGGCCTGCTGAAGGATCAGGGAGACACCCCAGGTCACCAGCAGCGTGTCGAGCGGCCGGGCGTACAGCCGCCGGATCAGCAGGAACTCGAGCAGGACGCCCATCGCGCCCGCAACAGCGAACGCGATGGGCAGGGCGATCAGCAGCGACCAGCCGGCGCCGGTGATGACCTTCTGCAGGACGTACACGGTGTAGGCACCGGCCATGATGAACTCGCCGTGCGCCATGTTGATGACGCCCATCTGCCCGAACGTCAGGCTGAGGCCGAGCGCGATGAGCAGCAGTACCGCGCCGATGCTGACGCCCGTGAAAAGCTGGCTGACGATGACCGTCATGACAGGCCGGTCGCCCAGGCGTAGCCCTTGAGGTATGGGTCCGGCTTGACGGGGGAACCGGAGTTCCAGACCTCGGTGATCAGGCCGTCACCGCCGACCTTGCCGATGCGCGCCGTCTTGTAGATGTGCTGGGTCGCGCCGTCGATGGTGACGGTGCCTTCCGGCGCCTCGAAGGTGACGCCGTCAGAGGCCGCCTTGACCTTCGCCACCTCGAACGAGCCGGCCTTTTCGACCATGGCCTTCCACAGGTACACGGACACGTAGGCGGCTTCCATCGGGTCGCTGGTCGGCTTGTCCGCGCCGTACTTCGCCTTGTATGCCTTGACGAACTTTTCGTTGGCCGCGCCCGGCGTCGTCTGGTAGTAGTTCCACGCGGTGA
Source organism: Micromonospora sp. CPCC 205371 (assembly GCF_026130045.1). GTDB lineage: Bacteria > Actinomycetota > Actinomycetes > Mycobacteriales > Micromonosporaceae > Phytohabitans. The sequence goes on along the minus strand of NZ_JAIBNX010000263.1, from coordinate 6,586 downwards.
GTTGGTCGGCGAGGTACTGCGTGCCGATGCTCTTGACCTCTTCCTCGGCGATCGAGACAGAGACCACCGGCATGGTCGCCGCGGTCAGGCCGGCCGACTTGTACTCCTTGAAGAAGGCGACGTTGCTATCGCCGTTGAGCGTGTTGAACACGGCCGATGCCTTGGATGCCTTGACCTTGTTGACGATCGTGCCGAACTCGGTCGAACCGAGCGGCGCGTAGTCTTCCCCGAGGATCGTCATGCCATTGGCGGCCGCGTAGGCCTTGATGATTTTGTTGGCGGTGCGCGGGAAAACGTAGTCGCTGCCCACCAGATAGACCGAGGTCTTGCCCTGTGACTTCAGGTAGTCAAGGCCGGGAACGATCTGCTGGTTGGTCGTGGCGCCGGTGTAGAAGATGTACGGCGACTGCTCCAGCCCCTCATACTGCACCGGGTAGAACAGCAGCGCCTTGTTCTCCTCGAAGACCGGCTTGACCGCCTTGCGGCTAGCGGAGGTCCAGCAGCCGAAGACCGCCGCGACCCGGTCTTCCTTGATGAGCTTCTCCGCCTTCTCGGCGAATGTCGGCCAGTCGGAGGCGCCGTCTTCGCTGATCGGCTCCAGCTTCTTGCCCAGTACGCCGCCCGAGGCGTTGATCTCTTCGACCGCGAGCTTGATGCTGTCGCGGACCGTCACCTCGCTGATGGCCATGGTGCCGGACAGCGAGTTGAGCAGGCCCACCTTGACGGTGTCGCCGGACGTATCCGCGACCGCGCCGCTGGACGACGACTCGTTTTCACCTGTCTTGCTGCCGCACGCCGTCAAGGCGAGTGCGACCGCGATCAAAAGGGCGCCGGTCCGGCGCCCACGCAACGAATACATCCGACCTCCACGGAAGGCCTGCTGAATGGCGCTCTCAGCGTCGGCGCGGCACGTTGCAAACGTATTTCCGAGCCCTTAAGAGGGTGTTTCCGCGAATGCCAGGAACGCAAAAAAATAAGCCCGTGCGAAACGAGCGCACGAGCAATTAAATGGGAGATCCTTCCCACAGGAAGTATCTCGGCCGGGTGGCGCGGCTGTCAAGAGGCGGCGGTCAGCTCGGCCAGCACCCGGAAGTCGAGGGCGTCGGCCTCGGCTAGGTAGATGCGCTGGCGCACGTGCCGGTCGCGCATCCGCAGCAGCCCGCGCGGACCCTCGTACGACACCGCCTCGGCGCTCGCGCCGATCGCCCGCACGTCCAGCGTGCGCGCCCTCGCGATCAGGGCCGCCAGCAGGCGTACCCCCTCGTAGCAGGATTCGCCCAGGCTGCCCAGCGGCGGCGCTTCCGCGCCGAAACGGCGCGCGTAGCGCCCGTGGAAGTCCAGGTTTTCCTGCGTCACCAGGTCCGCGAAGAAGCCGGCGGTGCTGTACAGCCCAGCCGTGGCCGCGGCACCGCTGGCCAGCAGCATGTTCTCGTCCATCAGCGTCGACAGCCGCAGGCACCTGGCGTCGAGCCCGGACGCGGCGAACGCCCGGTTGAACCGCACCGCGTCATTGCCCACCAGCAGCATGATGATCGCATCGGCCTCGGTGTGCTCAATGCGTCGAAGCACTTCGCGGTAATCCCTCGTGCCGAGCGGCAAGTATGTCTCGCCACACACGCGGCCCCCACAGGCGACCGCGTACCGCCGGGCCGCCCGCGCGCTGCGGCGCGGCCACACGTAGTCGTTCCCCACGACGTACCAGCTGCGCACCCGGCGCTCCCGGCCCAGCAGCCGCATCGCCGGCAGCAGCTGGTCGACCGGCGTCTCGCTGGTGAGGAAGACGCCCTCGGTGCGCTCGCCGCCCTCGTACAGGGCCGTGTACACGTATGGCACTCGATGCGCGATGCGAGGTGCTAGCGCCTGACGCACCGAGGAGATGTGCCAGCCGGTCACGCCGTGCACCGCTCCCATGTGGACGAGCGTCTCGACCTCGGCGGCCACATTGTCCGGAGGGGCTCCGCCGTCCACCGGCACCAGTCGCAGCTCGCGGCCCAGCACCCCGCCGGTCGCGTTGACCTCTTCGGCCGCGAGGATCGCGCACAGCTCGCACGACGGCCCGAACACGCCCGCCGGCCCCTGCAACGGAAACACGAGCGCGACATTGACGGCCGCCCCATCGACGTTGAGCCATTCGGGTCGCCGCATGGCGCCCATCGTCCCTGGTCAACGGTGTGATCTCCAGAGGCTGCCGTCACCTGCGACCGATCTGTAGCATGAGGTGCGTGGAAAGGCCCGCAGATCTCACGCTGCTGCTGACGCGGGCCGAGCGGCTGGTCACCCGCCGGCTCAAGGCCGTGCTCGACCCGCTGGGCTTCTCCACCGACGCGTGGCGGGTGCTGGCGCTGCTCGCCGGCGGCGGTGGCCACACCATGAGCGAAATCTCCGACCAGGCGTTCCTGCCGCCGGCGACGCTCACCAAGCTGGTCGACCAGCTCACCGAGCACAACCTCGTCTACCGGCGCATCGACCCGGTCGACCGCCGGCGCATCCGCGCCTACCTCACGCCGCGCGGCAAAGACACGCACACCCGCATCACCCGCGAGATCGAGGCCGACTGGGCCGACGTACCGCTAGCGGACGCCGACCTCCTCGCGGCCTTGCTCAAGCGCGTGATCACCACCGCCGACCGGTCGCTCTCGCCGTCGGTTTAGCCTCCGGTGACCTGCTGGCGCAGGTCGGCCGCCGGTGGGGTCCAGGTCGCGGCGTCGGCATCGACCTGGTCGCCGGAGCGGATGTCCTTCACCGTGTCGTGGGCGCCGTCCGAGCCGGGGAACCAGACGTACGGGATGCCGCGCCGCTCCGCGAACCGGATCTGCTTGCCGTACTTGGCCGCCGACGGCGACACCTCGGTGGCGATGCCGCGCCGGCGCAGCGCCGCGGCCGTGCGATCGCAGGCCGCCCGCTGCTCCTCGGTGGGCAGCGCCACGAGGACGCAGGTCGGCACCGGCCGCGAGACCGACAGCGCGTCGGCGCCGAACAGCAGCCCCAGCAGGCGGGACACGCCGATCGAGATGCCCACGCCGGGAAAGCGTTCGTTGCCGGTCGACGCCAGGTTGTCGTAACGGCCGCCGGAGCAGATCGAACCGAACCTCTCGAACCCGACGAGCTGCGTCTCGTACACGGTGCCGGTGTAGTAGTCGAGACCCCGCGCGATCTTCAGCTCGGCGACGCACAGGCCGGGCGCGTGCTCGGCGGCCGCCTCCATGACGCGTACCAGCTCATCAAGGCCCTCGTCGAGCAGCGGGTGCTCGACACCCAGCGCGCGCACGGCGGCGTCGAACGAGGTGTCCGGCGCGGAGATCTCCGCGAGCCGCAAGCAGGCCTTGGCCTGCGAGTCGGTCGCGCCCGCCGTCTCGATGAGCAGCTCCGCGACCTTGTCTGGACCGATCTTGTCGAGCTTGTCGACGGCGCGCAGCGCCGCCTCCGGGTCGGTCAGGCCCAGGCCGCGGTAGAAGCCCTCGCACACCTTGCGGTTGTTGACCTGGATGCGGATCTGGGGAATCGGCAACGCGCCGAGCGCGTCGCCGATGACCAGTGGGATCTCGGCCTCGTAGTGGAACGGCAAGGTGTCTCGGTCGACGATGTCGATGTCCGCCTGGAGAAACTCGCGGTAGCGACCTTCCTGTGGGCGCTCTCCGCGCCACACCTTTTGGATCTGGTACCGGCGGAAGGGGAACGTGAGCTTCCCGGCGTTTTCAAGCACGTACCGCGCGAACGGGACGGTCAGGTCGAAGTGCAGGCCCAACGACTCGTCGGAGGCGTCTTCGGCGGCCTGGAGCCGGCGCAGAACGTATACCTCTTTGGACGTCTCGCCCTTACGCAGGAGCTGGTCGAGCGGCTCGACCGCACGGGTCTCCAGCGGCGCGAAACCGTACAGCTCGAAGGTCGACCGGATGCGATCGACCACGTACTGCTCGATGGCGCGCTGCGGCGGCAGCCACTCCGGAAAACCGGACAGTGGCGTGGGCTTGCTCATGAATTGACTTCCATCACTTGGCGGAGGTACGGGTTGGCGGCGCGCTCGCGACCGATCGTGGTGGCCGGACCATGGCCCGGCAGCACGACCGTCTCATCGTCGAGGGTAAGCACCTTGTCGCGCAGGCTCACCACCATTTCCTGCATGCTGCCGCCGGGCAGGTCGACGCGGCCGATCGAGCCGGCGAAAAGCACGTCGCCGGAGAGGCAGAGCTCGCGCTCTTGATCTGGCACGCGGAACATCACCGAGCCTTCGGTGTGACCGGGCGCGTGGTCGACGGTGATCTCCAAGCCGGCCAGCTTGATGATCTCCCCGTCGGTCATGGGCGCCACCTCGTCAGGCTCGCTCCACTCGAGCCCGCCGAGCAGCGCGCGCGGGTCGATCGAGTTAATCGCCTTGGTCGGGTCGGCCAGCAGCTCCCGGTCGGCTGGGTGGATGTAGGCCGTGATGCCCCGCGCGCCGCAGACCGGCGTGACGGAGAACGTATGGTCCAGGTGTCCGTGGGTCAGCAGGACAGCGGCCGGATGCAGCCGGTGCTCCGCGATCACGGCGTCCAGCCGCTCAATTACCCCGATACCGGGATCGACCACCACACACTGCTCCCCCGGCGCTGTGGCCACCACGTAACAGTTGGTGCCAAAGGCGTCGGCGGGAAACCCGGTAACGAACACAGAGTCCACGTTAGCGGTTCGATGACGGCCGATTGGGAACCGTCGACCTCGGACACCACTTTCCCAGGCGTAACCCGTACACTCTGGCGGGCGTGTGGCGTGCGCTACACGGGGCGACAAGGAGGGGAGTGCGGGTGCCTTCCAGCAAGACTCGGCAGCGCAAGCTGGCCCGGGCCAAATACGACCGGCAGATGGCGCGCAAGGCGGCGTCCGCGCGCAGGAAGCGACGCCTGCAAGCCGGCATCGGATCGGCCCTGGCCCTGCTGCTGATCGTGTTCGGCACGGTGTGGCTGCTCGGCGGGTTCGACTCGGACCCCAAGACGCCCGAGGCCGCGGATCTGTGCTCGTGGACGCCGCAGGATGGCAGCGCAAACACCAACCTCAAAGACGTCGGCACGCCGCCCACGAAGGACCTGCCCAACACCGGCACCCGCCCGATGACCATCACCACCAACCAGGGCGCGCCGATCACCGTGACGCTCGACGTCGCCAACGCGCCGTGCTCCGGCGCCAGCCTCGCGCACCTGGCGGGCAAGGGCTTCTTCGACAACACCAAGTGCCACGAGCTGACCGCCGAGGGAGCGCTGCGCTGCGGCGACCCGAGCGGCACCGGCCAGGGCGGCCCGACGTACTCCTTTTACAACGAGAACGTCCCCGCCGCGCCCGACCCCAGCCCGTCGGCCAGCCCGGCTCCCGCTCAGGCGCCGCTGTACCCCAAGGGCACGGTCGCGCTGATCGGCAACGCGGCGGCCGCTGGCGGCAACGGCAGCCAGTTCCTGATCTTCTTCAAAGACTTCACGACGTCCTCGCCGGCGTACCCGATCGTCGGCACCGTCACCGCCGGCCTCGACGTCGTCGAGAAGATCGGCGCGTTGGGCACCGTCGACAACGGCTCGGGCGAGAAAATCAAGCCAGCCCAGGACGTGATCATCCAGAGCCTCACGGTCGGCGAGGCGGCCACGCCAGCGCCTAGCGAGTCGGCACCCGCCACCCCGACCACGGCGCCGGCGGCCAGCCCGACGCCGACCACCGGCCAGTCATAGCTGCAGGAGGAAAGACCGTGACGTCCACGAAGGAGCGGCAGCGTGCCGCGGCGCGGGCCCGGCTCGAAAGGGAGATGGCCCAGCGCGCCGCCGCGGCCAAGAAGCGCCGCCGCCAGTTGCAGATCATCGGCGCGGGAGTGGCGCTCCTGATCGTCACCGTCGGCACGGTGTGGATCGTGGCAGCCGCCGGGGACGACGACAAGACGACCACTGGCTCCGAGACCTCGGCCGCGCCGGTCGCCTGCAAGTGGATCGAGGTACCGAAGGAGCAGCAGACCAAGCAGACCGTGGACGTCGGTCTGCCTCCCACCACGTCGCCGCCGAACACCGGCACCAAGACGATGGCGGTCACCACCAACTTCGGCGCGGTCAACATCACCATGGACCTGGCCAAGTCGCCGTGCGCGGCGGCCTCGTTCGAGCACCTGGCCAGCAAGGACTTCTTCAACGGCACCAAGTGCCACAGAATGTTCACGGGCATGCTCCAGTGCGGCGACCCGAGCGCCAAGGGCAAGGGCTACCGCGAGACCGACGGCACCGGCGGCCCGTCGTACCGGTTCGGCAACGAGTACCTGCCCGCCAACGAGCGCCCGGCGTACCCGGCCGGCGTGGTGGCGCTGGCCAACAGCGGCTCGCCCGACAGCAACGGCAGCCAGTTCTTCTTCATCTACCAGGACGTCGAGCTCTCGCCGGACTACACGATCCTCGGCAAGGTCGACCAGGCCAGCCTCGACGTGCTGAAGAAGGCCACCGAGAAGGGCCACGATGGCGCCTTCGACCCGAACCCGGGCGGCGGCCACCCGAAGTCCGACATCGACATCCAAACAGTGACAGTCTCCTAACCAACCCGCCCCGCGCGGGCACCGCATCCCGCGCCGCGCCCCACCCGGGCGCGG
>NZ_JAIBNX010000262.1 GCF_026130045.1 Micromonospora sp. CPCC 205371 | reverse complement strand
GTGCCCGCGCCGCCGCACCCGCGCCGCCGCGCGCTCGCGCGCCTCTTCCCCCCGATCAAGGGCGAATGCACGTGGTTTGATCTCTTTTCCGCGTGCGTTCGGCCTTGATCGATGAGGATGTCCTTGATCGACGCGCGGCGCGGCGGCGGGCCCGTGGGCGCCCGCGGCGGCGCTGTTCGCGCCGCGCAACGAGCGCCGGACGGCAAGCGCCGCGCACCCACGGCGACCACTCCGCAGACGCGCGGTCTGGGGTCGCCGCGCCGGGCGAGCCCACCGCGAGATCTTGGCGACCTTTGCCGCATTTACAGCCATACCTCCCCAAGATCCCCCAGCCGGCCGGCGCCGGGGGGGCGCGCGGCCGGCTGGCGGGGGGCGCGTGCGGGGGCGTTCGGGGTGGGCGGGTGGGTCGCTGGTTAGGCGAAAGGCTCGCGGATCAGGGTCAGGGTGCGGCGGACCAGGTCGGGCAACGGCTGGCTGGGATCTTCGAGCCACAGCTCGTTGGCGACCCGCGCGGCCGTCAGGAAGCTAGCGGCGAGGAGCCGGGCGCGCAGGGGCGTCTCCGGGCCCGCGGGCAGGCGGCGGGCTATCGCGCCGGCCAGGTCGCGTTCCGCGGCGGCGTACGTGGCGATCATCTCGCTGAGCATCGCTGGATGGTGATGCAGCTGCCGGTACCGCTCCAGCTGCTCCGGATTGTCGAAGGGCTCCTCCGCGGTCATCCGCTCGACGGCGGCCGTGAGGGCGGCCCAGGCCGGCTCGTCCGACGGCCGGGCGTCGACCAGCTCCAGCAGGCGCGCGAGCCGGACCTGGTCGGCGTGCAGCAGCGCCTGTTCCTTGCTGGCGAAGTAGTTGGAGAACGTGCGCCGAGAGACGGTGGCCGCGTCCGCGATGGCCTCGATGGTGAGCCGGTCGACGCCGTGTTCGGCGGCCAGCCGCAGGGCCGCCTCGTGCAGGGCCTGGCGGGTGGCCGCCTTCTTGCGCTCGCGGAGGCCGGTCATGACGCGAAAGCCTAGACGGTCTGTCCGGAGACGCCGTCCGCCGCGTGCGGCCTCCGTACCACGCCCGGGCGCACCGCGGACGCGGCGCGGACGCGGCGCCTAGCGCCGATCAAGGGCATTCCCATCGATCAAGGGCGAACGCACGCGGAAAAGAGATCAAACCACGTGCATTCGCCCTTGATCGACGCGGGCCGCGCGGCGCGGCCGCCCACGGGCCGCGTAACGCGCGGAGCGCGTTTACGACTGATCGGCGGAAGGTTGGGCGGCGGGTGCCGCCGGGGCAACGGGTGCCGGCGGGGCGGCGGGTGCCGGCGGGGCGGCGGGTGCCGGCGGGGCGAGGGGAGGCGCGGCTGGGGGAGGGGTATGGCGGGCGAGCAGGTAGAGCGGGGCGGCGGCGGCCAGGACGGCAGCGCCGGCCAGCATCGCGGTGCTGACGGTCGTGGCGTCGGCGAGGGCGGTGAGGGTCAGCAGGCCGAGTGCGCCCGCGGGCTGCGCGACCATCGAGTTTAGTGACAGCACGGTGGTGCGGTACGGGCCGTCGACCTGGCGGTGGAGCAGGCCCAGGTGTACCGGGTTGGCGGCGCCGTGCACGACGTAGCAGAGCAGGTAAGCCGCCAGTACGCCCACCGGACCGGCCAGCAGCGCCATGCCGACGACGGTGACACCCTGCAGTATCCGCAGCGCCGCCCCGGTGAACGGCGCACCGATCCGGCGGCTGGCGAGCGGGACCAGCGCGGCGCCGGCCGCGGACGCGATCCAGGCGGCCGATCCGGCGGGGCCGAGCAGCGCGGCGGCGGTGTCGGCGTCGTCGACAACCTCGGTCAGACGCACCGGCAGCAGCGTCTCGAACGTCACCATGCCGAAGCCCCAGAACAGCTCCACGGCGACGAGGGCGGCCAGTACGCGGGACCGGCGCAGCAGGCCGAGCGCGGCGCGGATGGTGCCGGGCACCTGCCGCACCGAGGCGACGACCGCCCGTGGTCCCTTCGCGGGCCGCACCTCTGACAGCAGCAAAGCCACGGCGATCAGCCCGACGGCCTGGATCGCGATGGCGGCCAGTACCGGCACGGCTAGGGCGTTGACCGTGGGCAGCGGGTCGAGCGCGATGAGGCCGCCCGCTGCGAGGGCGCCGCCGCCGATGGACAGGCCGGCTACGACGCCGCCGCGGCTCAGGCCGTTTTCGATGTCGGCATCGGGGTCCGCGGCGAGGGCGGCGTCGACGTACCAGGCGTCGAGCGGGCCGCTGTCGAGTGCCCGGTACACGCCCTGCAGCGCGAACGGGCCCAGGAACACCGTGACGGAGCCGGCGGCGGCCAGCAGCGCGAACGACGCCAGGTTCACGACTCCGGCGGCGAGCAGCACCGGCCGCCGGCCCAGCGCGTCGGCGAGGCCACCGGTCGGCAGCTCCAGCATGAGCACGATCAGGCCCTGGGCGGTGCCGGCGACGCCGACCTGCGCCAGCGTGAGGCCGCGGTCGAGCGGCAGGAGGAAGAAGACCGGGGGGAGCAGGCGGGTGGCGAGCCAGCGCAGGCCGTGCAGCAGCAGGGAGCGCCGGCGGACCCGGGCCGCGGTGAGCGCGCTCACCGGGTGCCGAGCCGGGGGAAGCCGGCCACGAAGACGATGACCTGCTCGGCGCCGTCGCCGTTGCTGCCCTCCTGCTGGTACCTGTCGACGACGGCGTGCAACTCGTCGTTGAGCGCGCGCAGCCGGGCGGGCGTCAGCCGGAGACCGAAGTCGCTGATGTCGGCCGCGTCGCGCCAGGCGGCCGGCCGCTCGAACTGCTCCCGCGCCCAGCCGGCGACCATCTCGGTCAGCAGGCTCACCTGGTACTCGGACAGCCAGCTCGCCGCGGCCCGGTCGTCGGGGTCGGAGGCGAAGGCGTCGGGGCGCCAGCCGTGGCTGTGGTGCGCGGCGCGCCACCAGCGCTCCCGGCCGTGCCCGTGGCCGGGCTCCTCGACCACCAGGCCCACGGCGGCGAGCTGGCGCAGGTGGTAGCTGGTGGCCCCAGTGTTGGTGTCCATCGCCTCGGCCAGCTTGGTCGAGGTGGCTGGGCCGTCCATGCGCAGCGCGGAGAGCAGCCGGGAGCGCAGCGGGTGCGCCAGCATCCGCAGCTGCCTGCTGTCGAGCACGATCTCTGGTTGCTGGTCGGTCACCCCCTCAGGCTAGCGTGCACAATTCCTTTGCACAACTTTTATGCAACCTCAGTCCAAGCCCCGCTTGCCCGGCGTCCAGAACGGCTTGACGACCACCGACCGGCGCGGCCAGCCGCGCTCGGTGACCAGGTGGCGGCGTACCGCCTGGCAGGCGCGCGCCTCGCCGGCCAGGTAGGCGACGCCCGGCGCGGCGGGGAGGTCGAGCCCGCGCACCGCGTCGGCGAGCCCGTCCGGCCCGTTCCGCTCCAGCCAGCGGGCGCGGGTGAACGGCAGCGGCAGGCGATCGTCCGGGCCCTCGACCTCGACGACCCCGTACGAGACGGAGTTCGGCAGCGCGCGCAGCATCGGACCGAACGCCACGGCGGCCGTCTCGTCGCCGGCGAACAGGTGGTAGGCCGCGTCGCGCGGCACCAGCCGTCCCTGCGGCCGGGTGAACGCTACGGTCTGGCCGGCGCGCACCTCCCGTGACCAGCGCGCACCAGGGCCTGCCGCCGGGTGGTCGAGCACGCACAGGTCCAGGTACCCGTCGGGGGAGTGCTCCCAGACCGAGTAGCTGCGCAGGCGGATGGCGTCGACCAGTACCCGGACATGCTGGCCCGGTGTCCACTCCAGACGGTGCAGGGAGTCGCCGGTCAGGCGGATGTGCCGCATCCGCGGCGTGATGTGCTCGACGGCCGAGACCGTCGCGCGCACCAGAAAACGCTCCAGCAGCGTGGGTTTGCTCACGTGCGGACGATGCGGCTTAATGCGTACATGAAGTCAAGCGCTGGGCTGACGATCGGCGAGCTGGCGCACCGCTTCGGCCTCGCGCCCCACGTGCTGCGGCACTGGGAGAGCATGGGCCTGCTCGCGCCGTGCCGCGACGGCGGCGGGCAGCGTCGCTACGGCGAGGCCGACCTCGTACGCGTCGCGCTCATCCTGATGGGCAAGGAGACCGGCTTCGGCCTGCGGGAGATACGCGATCTGCTGGTTACCGGCAACCCGATGGACCACCGCGACCGGTTGCGGCAGCACGTGGCCGAGTTGGAGGCGCGGATCGCGGCGGCGACGGCGGCCAAGGAGCTCATCGAGCACGCCCTGACCTGCCCGCTGCCGTTCGCCGAGTGCCCGCACGCCCAACCCGAGACCGCCCCCCGCACCCGGGCGCGCTGAGGGCGAGCCGGGGCGCGCCCGCCCCGCACCGGCGACGGCCGCGTCCCGCGGATGGCGTCAGGCGTTGATGGCGCGGCGGTCGCCGTGCGCCGTCACGGAGATGCGGCGCGGCTTCGCGTGGTCGGCGACCGGGATGCGCAGGCTCAGCACGCCCGAGTCGTAGCTGGCTTCCAGCTTGTCGGTGTCGAGGCTGTCACCGAGGAACAGGTCCCGGCTGAACGTCCCCATTGGACGCTCGGCGATGACCTGCTCGGCGTCGCTCACGTCGGGGCGGCGTCGCTCGGCCCGGACGGTGAGCACGTTGCGCTCGACGGTCAGATCGATGCTGTCGGGGTCGACGCCGGGCAGGTCGAAGTGGATGTGGAACCAGTCACCGTCACGATAGGCGTCCATGCGCATCATGGCCGGACGGGTGGCGGTGCCGAAGAACTGCTCGGCGAGCCGGTCGAACTCCCGGAACGGATCGGTGCGCATCAGCATGGTGTCCTCCCTCATGCTCCTTCACAAGGGTCCTACAGATCCAGTAAGGGTCCTACAGACTTGAGTCCATGCGACTCAAGTTCTACTTTTACCTCGCCGCCGCGGGACCGTCAAGCGGTCGGGTCACGGTTGTAGAGCACGATTGACCAGACGAAACCGACCAGCCCGATCGCCAGGCTCCACCCGGCGGCCAGCCAGGCGTCGTTGCCGATCCCGGTGCCGAGCAGCAGGCCGCGCAGCGTCTCGATGACCGGTGTGAACGGCTGGTAGTCGGCGAACCAGCGCATCGCCGCCGGCATCGAGTCGGTCGGCACGAAGCCGCTGCCCATGAACGGAAGCAGCAGCAGCGGCATTGGCAGGTTGCTGGCGGTCTCGACGCTCCTGGTCACCATGCCGAGGGCGACCGACAGCCACACCACCGCGACCGTGATCATAGTGAGTACGCCGGCCGCGGCCAGCCACTCCAGGGCGGTCGCGTTGGGCCGCAAGCCGACCGCCAGCGAGATCGCCACGACCACGACGAGGCTCAGCATGGTCTGGATGACGCTGCCGAGCACGTGGCCGGTCAGCACGGACGGGCGGAAGATCGCCATCGTGCGGAACCGGGCGATGATGCCCTCGGTCATGTCCATGGCGACGCCGATGGCGGTGCCCTGCGCGGCGCCGGCCACGCCCATCACGAGGATGCCGGGCACGACGTAGTTGGCGTACTCGGCGCGCCCGCCGGTCACGCCGCCGAGCCCGTCGCCCAGCGTGCCGCCGAAGACGTACACGAAGAGCAGCAAGAAGATCACCGGCAATGCGATCGTGGAGAACGTCAGTGCCGGGTAGCGCCGGGCGTGCCGCAGGTTGCGCCGCAACATGGTCAGCGAGTCGCGCCGGGCATGGGCGAAGGCGGTCACGGGCGGACTCCCGAAGTCAGGGCGAGGAAGACGTCGTCGAGGCCGGGCAGGTGCACGGAGAGTTCGTCGACCTCGACCGACGAGTGGTCGAGCCGGTCGAGCAGCGCGCGCAGCGAGCGGACGCTCCCGTCGCTCGGCACCTGGATGGCGAGCGCCTCGGCGTCGTGGACCGGAGGGTCGAGGACGCGGATGGCGTACTCGAACTCGTCAGCGTCGCGCAGCTTGAGGCGGACGTGGCCGCCCGGGACGAGGCGCTTGAGCTCGGCCGGCGTGCCCTGCGCGACCAGCGTGCCCCGGTCGAGGACCGCGACGCGGTCGGCGAGCTGGTCGGCCTCCTCCAGGTACTGCGTGGTGAGAAAGATCGTGACGCCGCCGGCCACCAGGTCGCGGATGATGTGCCACATCGTGCGGCGGCTGCGTGGGTCGAGGCCGGTGGGCGGCGAGGGGGGGAGGAGGGGCGGCGGGCCGCCGACCAGCGCAGGCGGGAGGCCGAGGCGCCGGCGCATGCCGCCGGAGTAGGTGGAGACCGGCTTGCGGGCCGCGTCGACGAGGTCGAAGTCGGCGAGCAGCAGCTCGATCCGGCTGCGTCCGGCCGCCCGGTCGAGGTGGCACAGGTCGGCCATCATCGCGAGGTTCTCCTCGCCGGTGAGCAGGCCGTCGACGGCGGAGAACTGTCCCGTCACGCCGATGACACCCCGGACGGCATCGGGCTCGTGCACGACATCGTGGCCGCCGACGTGCAGCTCGCCCGCGTCGGGCTGGATGAGTGTGGAGAGGATCTGCACCATCGTGGTCTTGCCGGCGCCGTTGGGGCCGAGCAGCGCGAAGATCGTGCCCTCGTCGACGTCCAGGTCGACGCCGTCCAGCACCACCTTGTCGCCGTACGACCGGCGCAGCCCGGTGACCGTGATCGCGGCCATGGCTCCCCCCCGTTTCGGATGTGGTCGAAGATCTATCGCGATACATCGTAACGCAGACGCGATACATCGCGATAGTCTGAAGCGAGGAGTGCTAGCTGCGCGGGTCGATGTGAATCTTTGGCGCGTGGCCCCACGACGGGTCGCGGTCACCGGCCAGGACCGCGGCCGCCCCATCCAGGCCGACCGTGGCGGCCACGAGGGGGCGCGGGTCGACGGCGCCGGACGCGTACAACTCCACCGTGCCGGCGAGGCCGCCGGACGCGCTCAGCACGCCCACGGCGGTCACGTCCTTGAGGGCGAGCACGCGGGTGTCGACCAGGCTCGGCTCCCCGGCCAGCCCGATGTAGACGACCCGCCGGCCGGGCTCCACCAGGTCGAGCGCCCGCGCGGGCAGGGCGGCGGCGTTCGAGGCGTCGACCACCGCGTCGAAGCGCAGGCCCGGCAGGGTACCGGCGCTCCAGACGCGCGCGAACCCCAGCGTCCGCGCGAACTCCAGCCCCGGACCGGGCAGGCCCAGCAGGTGGACCTCCGCACCCTCCGCGGCCGCGATCAGCGCGACCAGCAGCCCGATCGTGCCGGGACCGAGCACCAGCAGGCGCTCGCCGGCGGCGAGCGCCGCGCTGCGGACCGCGCGCAGCGCGTTCCCGCCGGGTTCGACGAGGGCACCGAGCGTCGCGTCGACGCCGTCGGGCAGCGGCTGCAGCGCCTGTACCGGTACCGGCAGCCGCTCGGCGAGGGCGCCCGGCCAGCCGCCGCGGATGCCGATCTCGTATCGGTCGGCGCACAGGTGCTGCCGTCCGGCCGCGCAGCGGTGGCAGTGCCCGCAGCCGAGCATCGTGTCGCCGGTGACCCGCCGGCCCAGCCACGACGGGTCGACGCCGTCGCCGGCCGCGCTGACCGTGCCGCTCCACTCGTGGCCGATCCGGATCGGGTACCGCGCGTCGCCGCTGTGCAGGTACGCCATCTCGCCGGAGAAGAACTCCATGTCGGTGCCGCAGACGCCGGCCCGCTCGACGTCGACCACGACCTCGCCCGGACGGGGTCTCGGTTCTTCGACCTCACGCACCTCGGCCTCGCGCGGCCCGGTGATGACGAACGCGCGCACGCTACGGGCCGGCCCAGGGCGTCGGCGGCAGCCCGATGACGCCGACGTCGGCCACGAAGAGCGTGCCATCGGCGGTGGTGATGACCAGCCGATCCAGCAGCGGCCCGACGAACGCGGCGCTGGAGGTGTGCGGCGCGTCCACGTCGACCACGCCGATCAGCTCGCCGCTGTCGGTGTACCGCCGCACCTGCCCCGCGCCCCAGCAGGCGATCCAGAGCGTGCCCTCGGTGTCGACGCACATGCCGTCGGGCGACCCGCCGTCACCCACGCGGAAGAGCTCGCGCCGCGAACCCGGCGCGTCCCCGTAGGGGCGCGCCCACACGATGCCCGGCACCGTGTCGATGCTGTACAGCGTGCCCCCGTCGGGGCTCCACGCGAGGCCGTTCGAGAGCGCCAGGTCGTCGTCGAGCACGGTCACGTCGCCGCCGGGCTCGACGCGCACCAGGACCTCGCCGCCCGTGGCACCGCCGAGCGCGAGGCTGCCGACCAGAAACCGGCCGTCGGGGTCGCAGGCGCCGTCGTTGAGTCGCCGCTCAGAACCCGGCGGCAGGATGGCGGGGCCCGGCCGGATCTCGCCGCTCGCGGTGACGACCCAGAGGGCATGCTCGCCGGCGACGAGCAGGTCGCCCGCCGCGGAACAGACCACCGCTCCGGCGTACCGGTCGACGGTATGTGACTCGGTGCGCTCGACGCGGTCTCCGGTCAACAGTCCACCGTGGACTGTGCCGGCGAGGATGTCGACCCACAGCACGCGGCGCCGGGGTGCGTCCCACAACGGTCCCTCGCCCAGCGCGAACACGTCGTCGGACGCCACCTCGGCGCGCCAGCGCTTGATGCCGGGCTCGTTCATGGCATTTCAGATAGTAGATTGCAGTTCGAGCCGCTGGAAGAGAGATCCACGATGACAGCGTTACGCAGCACCGCCTGGTACGCCGGTGAGGACCGCAACGCGTACATCCACCGTGCGTGGATGCGGCGCGGCCTGCCCACCTCGGCATTCCAGGGCCGTCCCCAGATCGTCATCGCCAACACCGCCTCCGACCTGACCCCCTGCAACAGCCACCTCGACGAGGTCGCCGAGCACGTCAAGCGGGGCGTGTGGGAGGCCGGCGGCGTGCCGCACAACCTGCCCGTGGTGTCGCTCGGCGAGACGCAGGTGCGCCCCACCGCCATGCTGTGGCGCAACATGGCGGCGATGGCCACCGAGGAGATGCTGCGCGCCAACCCGGTCGACGGCGTGGTGCTGCTCGGCGGCTGCGACAAGACCATCCCCGCGCTGCTCATGGCCGCCGCCTCGGTCGACCTGCCGGCCGTCGTGGTCCCCGGCGGCCCGATGCTCACCGGCACGTTCCGCGGCGCGCCGCTCGGCTGCGGCACCGACGTGTGGCGCCTCTCCGAGGAGGTACGCGCGGGCACGCTGTCGGAGCAGGCGTTCATGGAGTCCGAGTCGTCGATGATCCGCAGCCGCGGGCACTGCAACACGATGGGCACCGCCTCCACCATGGCGCTGATCGCGGAGGCGCTCGGCGCCACGCTGCCGGGCACCGCCGGCATCCCGGCACCCGACAGCCGGCTGCTCGCCCGCGCACACGACACCGGCAAGCTGATCGTCGACATGGTCGCCCAGGACCGGCGGCCGAGCCAGATCTTCACGACCGGCTCGTTCCACAACGCGATCGTCGCCCTCGCCGCGATCGGTGGCTCCACCAACGCCGTCGTGCACCTGCTCGCCATCGCCGGCCGGCTGGGCGTGCCGCTCGCGCTCGACGACTTCGACCGGATCGCCGCCGAGGTGCCGCTGCTGGTCGACCTGCAGCCGGCCGGCCGGTACCTGATGGAAGACCTGTACCGGGCCGGCGGCCTCGCGGCCGTGCTGCGCGAGGTGGCCGACCTGCTCGACCCCGACGCGGTCACGGTCACCGGGCAGCCGCTGGTCGGCACGCTCGCCGAGGCCCAGATCTGGGACCACGAGGTGATCCGGGCCCGCGACAAGGCGCTGCGGCCCAACGCCGGCATCGCGGTGCTGTACGGCAACCTGGCACCCAAGGGCGCCATCATCAAGCCGGCGGCCGCCTCGCCACACCTCCTGCGGCACCGGGGTCGTGCGGTGGTGTTCGACTCGATCGAAGACTTCCACGCCCGCATCGACGACCCCGATCTCGACGTCGACGCCGACTCGGTGCTGGTGCTGCGAGGCTGCGGCCCTCGCGGGTACCCGGGCATGCCCGAGGTGTCCAACATGCCGCTGCCCGCGAAGCTGCTGGCCCAGGGCGTGCGCGACATGGTGCGGGTGTGCGACGGCAGGATGAGCGGCACCGCGTACGGCACGGTCGTGCTGCACGTCGCGCCCGAGGCCGCGGCCGGCGGCCCGCTCGACCGCGTGCGCACCGGCGACTGGATCAGCCTCGATGTCGAGGGCCGCCGCATCGACGTCGACGTCCCGCAGGACGAACTCGACGCGCGGCCGCCGTCGCCGGCCATGCGCGCGGCGCTCGCGGCGCCGCGACGGGGTTGGGAGCGCCTGTACGTCGACACCGTCATGGGCGCCGACACGGGAGCCGACCAGGACTTCCTCGTCGGGGCGGGCGGCGACCAGGTGCCCCGCGAGTCCCACTAGCCCCGCCCCCCCCCCCCCCCCCCCCCCCCCCGCCCCCCCCCCCCCCCCCCCCGCCCCCCCCCCCCCCC
>NZ_JAIBNX010000261.1 GCF_026130045.1 Micromonospora sp. CPCC 205371 | reverse complement strand
TGCGCGCCGGGCGCCCGCCGTGCGCCCGTCGCGCGGTCGTCGCGGCCGCTGCGCTCGGCGCGTCCGGCGCCCCGCTTCCGCCGATCAAGGGCGAATGCACGTGGTTCGATCTCAGATCCGCGTGCATTCGCCCTTGATCCATGCGGATGTCCTTGATCGGCGTCGTTGCGGGAAGCGGTCCGGCGCCGTGCGAAGCCGGAAGGCTCTCGCTCTGGCGGCCTTGGCCGCCAACCCGCTGAGGGCCTACGGCTCCTGACGCACGCCAGCTCCGCGACGACGCCGCGGCGATGCCGCAACGACGCCGCGACGACGCGCGCGCTGGCGCGCGCATCGCCGGCCCCGCGTGCCGCCATTGGCCCTCGCGCGGCCGCATCTGGTCTACGCTCTGCTCGCGTTGGATCGCATGGTGATCGGTGTCACGGAGAGGGGAGCCCAGTGACCAGCGGAGGCCGGTACGGCGAGGTGGAGCAGCGAAACTGGGCAGAGGCGCGGGAACGGCTCGGCGACGACATCAACACCGCCACCGCCGCGCGGATGTACGACTACTACCTCGGCGGCGTGCACAACTTCGCCGCTGACCGCGAGGCCGCTGAGAGGGTCGTCGCGTCGATGCCGCTCGTGCCGTTCATCGCGCGGGCAAACCGGGAGTTCCTCGGCAGAGCCGTCCGCTTCCTGGTCGATCAGGGCGTGCGCCAGTTTCTGGATATCGGCTCTGGCATGCCGACGCAGGGCAATGTCCACCAGGCCGCCCAGGAGGCCGCTCCGGACGCGAGTGTGGTCTACGTCGACCTTGACCCGGTAGCGGTCATGCACAGCCGTGGCCTGCTCGAGGGCAACCCCCGCGCTGCGGCCCTGCTCGGCGATCTCCGTCGCCCCAACGATCTGCTCGATCTGCTCGACAGCCCCGAGGCGCGGGAGGTCATCGACCTCGATAAGCCGGTGGCGCTGCTGCTCGTGGCGGTCCTCCACTTCGTACCGGACGACGATGTGGCATACGGCGCGGTGGCCCGGCTGCGCGACCGCCTGGTCCCCGGCAGCTGGCTTGTCGTGTCGCACGGTGCGGCGGAGGGCTTCATCGCGGGCGAGGCCAAGGCGGTGCAGGGCGTGTACCAGCAGCGCACCGCGACCCCTGGCGGGCTGCGGACCCGAGATCAGGTGCTGGAGTTCTACGGCGACGGCTTCGAGATCGTCGAGCCTGGACTGGTGTGGGTGCCCCAGTGGCGACCCCAGCCGGATCGCGACCCTGGCCCCTTCGACGATGCGCCCGAGCGCTCCGGCATGCATGCCGTGGTTGGCCGAAAGTTACGCTGACCAGCGTATATACGCCGAAAAGCGGTGGCACGTCTGCCACCGCGATCCGGATCTTGCATTACGTCATCTGAGATGTGCGCCGTGCAAATTGCAATTTGGGGGCTTCACAGAGGGACTTGCAAGGGGCATCATTACTTCTCGTGGGTATCGACCACGGCAGTCCGTGGAGGTGGTACAAGTCGCGTGGTGGTGGCCGATCACGGGTGATGGGCGATGGCCGAAACGATCGTTGCAGCGATCGTTGAGGTGGCTGCTGTTACACAAGCGGCCATCACCGTTGCGATGATGGCTGTTCTCCTACGTTTGTTTGTCATTGCACGCGCTCCTGCCAAGCGGTTGCCTCCGGTTACACCTGGCCAGGTATTGGTCACAAACGGTGAGGTTCATAGGTTAACGTAAGGTTAACAGAACAAATACGAGGGTCTAACAGTGGGCAAGCTGCCGCTGTCGATTATTCATGTCTATCATTTTCCCTGGTAGGCGACCGATTCCGATTGTGCAAACTGCAAGTTGCAGGTCAGATATGGCCTCCGTGAGTGTACGGCAGGTGAATACCAGGTTTCCGTGGCAGCGGACGAAGGAGCGGGTTCGCGATGATCGAGACGCATTTTGCGCCTTCACTCATCGGCCGACGTCGCCAACTTGATCGCACACGGCAATGGCTGACCCAATTGGGGAGTGGTCGGGGCCAAGCGGCACTCGTCGAGGGCGAACCGGGAATCGGTAAGTCCTACCTCGTCCGAGCGGTCGCGGAAGAGGCCCAGGTCAGAGGCTCCCAGGTGCTCTGGGCCGGATGCGACGAGCTGAGCCAGGCGTTTCCATTGCTTCCGCTGTTGGACGCATTTGGGTCGTCTCCCGTTGGCGCGGGCAGGTCGGACATCGCCGACCTGTTGAATGCCGCCTACGCCCCGGGTAACCGGGTCGACATCATCGCGGCCGCTACCGAACGCCTGCTCGCCATGGTCGACGAGCTGTGTGCCACCTCTCCGGTCATGCTCGTCGTCGACGACTTGCAGTGGGCGGATCAGGCCACGGTGCAGACGCTCGGGCGACTGGCCCGATCCGTACCGCAGCTACCGCTGCTCATGGTTGGCGTGATGCGGCCCGTGCCCCGGCGCGACGACCTGCTCGCCCTGCGCCGCACGATCGACCCCGAGGGTCTCCTGCGGCTGCACAGCCTGACGGACGGCGAAGTGCCGGCCTTCGTAGGCCTGCTCTCGGGCGGCACACCCGGTCCGCGCCTACTGCAGCTCGCGGCCGGGGCGGCCGGCAATCCGCTGTACATCTCGGAGCTGATCGACGCCCTCGACCGTGGCGGCGCGCTGAGCCGCACGGGGGATGGCGTCGAAACGACAGCGCGGCGCGGCCCGACGTCGCTGTCCGCCGCGATCGCCGACCGCCTGGAGTTCCTCTCCGCGCCGGTGCGCGGCGTCCTGCGTGCGGCAGCGCTGCTGGGTTCCGAGTTCTCGGTCTCCGAGCTGGCACACGTTTCGGGCAAGAGCATCGCGAGCCTGCTCCCGGTGCTCGACGAGGCGATCCTCGCGGGTGTGATCCGCGACGAGGGCACCGAGCTGGCCTTCCGGCATCCGTTGATCCGCAGCGCGTTGTACGAGGAGATCCCGGCGGCGATGCGAGCGGCGTGGCACTGCGACGCCGCGCACGGGCTAGCCGACGGTGGGGCGTCCCCCGAGCGGGTGGCTCGACAGTTGCTACCCGCCTTGGACTCGCTAGCCGCCTCCGGCGTGGCCGACGACTGGCTGGTCCGGTGGTTGACTGGCTCAGCGCAGCAACTCGTTGGTCGCGCTCCCGACGTGGCGATTCCCTTGCTGCGCCTGGTGGTGAACGGCATACCCGCCGGAGTCCCGCCGCACGACCTGCTCACGTGCCGGCTCGCCGACGCGCTCTTCCGCGTGGGCGATACAGCGGCGGCGGCCCAGGCCGCGAGCGATGCGCTGGCCCACGTCACCCCTCCGGATCTGCATGTCGATCTGCTGTGGACACTCGCGCAGTGCCGCGCGATCGAGGGGCGCAACGAGGATTCGTTGCAGGCGCTCCAAGCCGCACTCAAGGTTGCCGAGGAAGGATCACGCCACCGGATCCGGCTACTCGTGCTCATCGCGCGGACACACTGCATGCTCGGCCAGGTCGACGCCGCCGGGCAGATTGCCGACGCTGCGGTCAAAGCGGCCGACGCGATCGACGACAGGTGGTCCAAGGGTTGGGCGCTTGGGGTCATGACCATCGTGCACGGCATGCGCGGGGAGACTGAGCTGGAGTTGCCGCTCTACGACCGGGCGCTGGCGGTGGCGGGAGGCGACCCCGCACTCGCGGATCTCCGGCTAGTGCTGCGGATCAACCAGGCGGTCGCGCTGGGCAACCGCGACCAGTATGAAGCCGCGATCGCGGCGGCACAGCGGGTACGGCAACTCGCTGACGAGACCGGAAACGCCGTGCGGTTCGGCCAGGCGCAATGTGTGCTGGGCGAGCTGTTGTTCGCCATCGGAAGATGGGATGACGCGCTGGCAGAGGTGGACGTCGACGGCGGCGGGCCTAAGGACCCGTTTGTGGGCTGCATGGACCACGCCATGGCTGCCGCCATCCGGCTGCATCGAAATGACGCTGCGGCGTCACGCGAGATCGCCGAGGCTGAAGGCTACGCGGAGCGTCTCGCCATCCGGGTCAACGGTCCGCTTGCGCTGGCGCGCAGCCTGGAGCGGGAGTGTGCGGACGCGCCCGCAGAGGCGCTCGCTGTGTTGATGGAAGCGCTTCGAGGCACCGAGGAAATCGAGATTACGGCGGATCTGCTTGCTGACGCCGTGCGGTTGGCCATGGCGGTCGAGGACAAAGACGCCGCGCGCGAGGTCACCGAGAGGGCCGAGGTCGTCGCGCAGACGTCGGACGTACCGCATCGGCGGGCGGTGGCGCCGCACTGCCGCGGTTTGCTCGACCGCGACGCCGACCTTTTGCTGGCGGCTGCCGAACACTACAAGGTGGCGGGCCGGCCGTTGCCGCGGGCGCAGGCGTTGGAGGCGGCGGGTGTGGTGCTCGCCGAGCGGGGTGACGTGTCGGCCGCGCGGTCGCACTTTACGAAGGCGTTCGCGCTCTACAGCGATCTGGGGGCCGAATGGGATCTGGCACGGACGCAGGCGACGTTCCGGGCCTACGGCATCCGGCGTGGTCCACATGCGAGGCACCGGCGGGCTGACCATGGGTGGAGCAGCCTCACGCCGACCGAGGTAAAGGTGGCGCGGCTGGTGGCCGACGGCATGTCGAATCCGCAGATCGCCGCGCACCTTTTCCTGTCGCGGCGCACCGTGCAGACGCATGTGTCGCACATTCTCGCGAAGCTCAACCTCCACTCGCGCACGGAGATCGCGCGCGAGGCAAGCCGCCGCGACTGATTGCGGTCGTTCCGGGCCGGCGGGGGTACAAAAGCGAAGTCCCCGACTTGTTTGTCGGGGACTTCGCTCGGCCGGAGGCGCCGTGCGGGTCAGCTCGCTCGTTGCCGCGGTATCCGCGCGGTGCGCGGCGCCGGCTGGGCTGCGCGCCGGGTGCGGGGTGCGCGGGGGATGCGGAACGGTGGGCATTCGGGCATGTCTTCCGGCTTGGCCGGCGGACCGCCCATTGTGGACATGTGCTGTGCGAGGTGTGCGCGGACGCCGGCTTCCCATATTTCCTGGTCGATGCCGGGCGGTGCGATCCACCGATGGGAGTGGTCGCTGTAGTGATAGCCCTCGTCGCCTCGCCGCATCATGCTCATGTGAATCAGCTTCGCGAGAGGCGCACGGCGAGAGATCCGCCACCTCAGTGACATACGTAGGTTTGGCGTATGTCGATTGGTGAATGGCTACAGGGAGTACAAAAGCAACTACGCAGTGGCTTCCCTGCATGCGGGCTCGACCTGGTCGGCGAGCCGGCGTAGCAGTCCGGCGGCCGCCCGCCGTGCAGGAGCCGCGCGCCCGGGCCGGGGTGGCGGATCAGGCACGACGGGCGCGTTGGGTCGTGCGGACAGCACGTGGTTCTCGGCAGCGTTGACGGCGAGGAGCATGCCCGATGGTTCCATGGCGATGATCTCCTTCTAAATCGATCCAGTACGTCTGTGTCTCAGTCTAAATCGATCCAGAAGAAGTGCAAGTGGTTGCGCCAGGAGTAAGGCGCGTCACACGAAGAGGCGGTGTACCCGATCGAGGGTCTCGTGAACGTTCGGTTCGGTGGTCAGCGACCGTGCCTCCGTCACCGGCAGCCAGCGCAGCTCGGCACCCGGCTTCTCCGGCCGTGCGGCATCGGGGTCGCCGGTCGCCAGGACGTACCGGACGTCGGCGTGCTCGTGCGCCGGCTCGTGCGGTGCGGCCGGTACCGGGACGATGGCGACGTGCGCGATCCTGGCATCCGGCCAGGGGGTGAGGTCGGTCAGCCCGGTCTCCTCGCGGCCCTCTCGCAGCGCGACTTCGAGCGGGTCGGTCTCGCCCGGGTCGGCGTGACCGCCGACGTGGAGCCAGGCGCGCTGGCGGGCGTGCCAGCGCAGCAGCACTCGCATGGTGGGTGGGTGCACGATCAGCGCCGAGGCGGTCGCGTGCAGCGCTGTGGAGCGGTCCCACGGGTCGCCGGCGAGCGCCGAACGGAGCCGCGCGACGTCGACGGTCTCCGCATCGCTGAGCGTTTGGTAATTGGTGAGGGCGGACGCCAGTGCGGCGCCAGCGGTCACGGCACCGCGGGCTGCGCCGGAAGCGACATCGGCTCGCCCGTGTTGGGGTCGTAACAGAGGTACTGGCCGTTGGTGTGTATCCAACCCCAGATGTCGTCCTGGGTCAGCGCGAGGCCGCAGTGCTGGCAGGGTGTCTCTTCCGCGGGTGCGCCAGCGGCTGGCTCGCTCACTGACGGTACCGAATGCGTCACAGCGTTCCCCTTCCGGCTGGCGCCTTCCAAGCTACCAACATCATCGTCCACCCTAGGCGGTCCGCAAGTGGAGTGGTCAACGGCCTAGCGGGGAAACCTGCCGGTACTGTCGTCGGGCTCAACGGCGGGTCGGACCATCAGTTCGTTTAACGCCCCAACTATTGACGCGTTGTGCATCCACGATGTCGAATCTGTGCATGGTAGACGCGCACGTTTCTCGAAGAAGCCTGCTGGCCGCGAGCGCGGCTGGCCTGGCCATTCCCTCGATTCCAGGGCATCGAAGCACCACATACCGCTGGCGCAACGTCGAGATGGTCGGGGGCGGCTTCGTACCCGGCATCGTGTTCAACCAGACCGAGCCCGGCCTGGTGTACGCCCGCACCGACATCGGTGGTGCCTACCGCTGGCACCGCGGCCAGCGACGGTGGGTGCCGCTGCTGGACTGGGTGGGTTGGGACCAGTGGGGGTACACCGGTGTGGTGAGTCTCGCCACCGACCCGGTCGACCCCGATCGGGTGTACCTGGCGGTGGGCACGTACACGAACGATTGGGATCCGAACAACGGCGCCATCCTGCGCTCGCGTGACCGCGGCGCCACGTGGAAGGTCAGCCCGCTGCCGTTCAAGCTCGGCGGCAACATGCCCGGCCGGGGAATGGGGGAGCGGCTCGCCGTCGACCCCAACCGCAACGACATCCTGTACCTGGGTGTCCGGGGTGGACATGGGCTGTGGCGGAGCACCGACCGCGGCGTCACCTGGGGGCGGGTGGCCAGCTTCCCGAACGCCGGCAACTACGTGCCGGACCCCAACGACACGAGCGGATACTCCAGCGACAACCAGGGCGTGTTGTGGGTGACGTTCGACCCGCGCACCGGCTCGCGCCGCCGCCCGACGCGAACCATCTACGTGGGCGTCGCGGACAAAGACAACATCCTGTACCGGTCGACGGACGCGGGCGCGACCTGGGAGCGGGTGCCCGGACAGCCCACCGGCTACCTCCCGCACAAGGGCGTGCTGGACCACTCCGGCGGATTCCTTTACATCGCCACGAGCGACACGGCTGGCCCGTACGACGGCGGCAAGGGCGACGTCTGGCGGCTCGACACCGCCACCGGCGAGTGGGCGCTGATCAGCCCGGTGCCGTCGACGAGCGCTGACGACTACTTCGGGTACAGCGGCCTGACCGTCGACCGCCAGCACCCCGACACGATCATGGTGGCCACGCAGATCTCGTGGTGGCCCGACACCATCTTCTTCCGCAGCAACGACCGCGGGGCCACCTGGACGCGAGCCTGGGACTTCGCCGGCTATCCCAACCGCGCCAACCGGTACGACATCGACATCTCCGAGGCGCCCTGGTTGACCTGGAACTCGACGCCATCGCTGCCGGAGCAGTCGCCGAAGCTGGGCTGGATGACGGAGTCGGTCGAGATAGACCCGTTCGACTCGAACCACCTGCTCTACGGCACCGGCGCCACCATCTACGGCACCGACAACCTGACCGACTGGGACACCGGCGGCACCGTGCACATTTCGGTGCGGGCGCGCGGCCTGGAAGAGGTAGCCGTACTGGATTTGATCAGTCCTCCATCCGGCGCGCACCTGCTCTCGGCGGTGGGTGACATCGGTGGCTTCGTGCACCACGACTTCAAGAACCCGGGCCGCATGCACGCCAACCCAACGATCAGCTCCACGACGAGTATCGACTTCGCCGAGCTCGCGCCGGGCGTCATCGCTCGCGTCGGCAACGGTAACGCGCCGCGCTTCGGCATCTCCACCGACGGCGGGACGACGTGGACCCCGGCCGCCACCGAGCCGGCCGGCACGTCGGGTGGCGGCACCGTGGCGGTGGGCGCCGACGGTACCCGGATCGTCTGGGCGCCCGCGGGCGGTGAGGTCGGCTGGTCGGCCGACGCCGGCGCCACCTGGACCGCTTCGGTCGGCGTGCCGGCCGGCGCGCGGGTCGAGTCGGACCGCGCCGACGCGGCGGTCTTCTACGCGTACGGCGGCGGCGTGTTCTACCGGAGTGTGGACGGCGGCGCGACGTTCGCCGCGACGGCCGCGACCGGGCTGCCGGCTGAGGGCAACATGCGCTTCAATGCCGTGCCGGGCGCCGCGGGCGACGTGTGGTTCGCGGGTGGCGCGGAGGGCGGTGTCTACGGCCTGTGGCGCTCGACGGACGGCGGCGCCTCGTTCACACGGCTATCCAATGTGGAGGAGGCGGACGCGGTCGGCTTCGGCAAGGCGGCGCGCGGACGCTCGTATCCGAGCGTCTTCATCACCGCCCAGGTCCGCGGCGTCCGTGGCATCTTCCGGTCCGACGACGCCGGCAAGCATTGGGTACGCGTCAACGACGACCGCCACCAGTACGCCTGGACGGGTGCGGCGATCACCGGTGACCCGCGCGTCTTCGGGCGCGTGTACCTCGCTACCAACGGTCGGGGCATCATCTACGGCGACCCGGTGGGGTAAGCCGGACCCTGCGCTATCCTGGTGTGTCTGTAACGAAAAATGGCAGCCTAAAGCGGCTGCCGTGCCCGAGCAGTATAGACACACTTGGGGGAGCGTTGTCAAGCAACTCTGCCGATATTGCCAACGAGCAGAAGTACGTCTCCCGGCTATACGACCGGCTCGACGAGATGCGGGAGAAGGCGGCTGGCCGGCTGGCCGCCCTCCTGCGGCAGACCGGTGGCACCCCACAGGCCCGTTCCGAGCGGGAGAGCGGCGTCACCCTCTACACCGAGCAGGTCACCCAGTTCGGCGCGGTGGAAAACGGGCTTTGTTTCGGTCGTCTGGACTTCCACGACGATGAGCCGCGATACATCGGCCGGATCGGGCTCTTCGACGATTCGGCCGACTACCGCTCGCTGCTGGTCGACTGGCGCGCCCCCGCCGCCCGGCCGTTCTACCTGGCGACGGCGGCGTCGCCGGACGGGGTACGGCGGCGCCGCAACATCCGCACCCGGCTGCGCGAGGTCGTCGGCCTGCACGACGAGGTGCTCGACATCGAGGCAGCCCGCGACAGCGCACATGAAGACCTGACGGGCGAGGCCGCGCTGCTGTCCGCCCTCACCGCCAGCCGCACCGGGCGGATGCGCGACATCGTCGCCACCATCCAGGCCGAGCAGGACCACGTGATCCGTGCGCCACTCGACGGCGTGCAGGTGGTACAGGGCGGCCCGGGCACCGGCAAGACGGCGGTGGCGCTGCACCGCGCGGCGTACCTGCTCTACACGCACCGCCGTGAGCTCTCCACCCGCGCCGTGCTGATCGTCGGCCCGAACCAGACGTTCCTCAAGTACATCTCGCAGGTGCTGCCGTCGCTGGCCGAGACCGGCGTGCTCCTGCGCACGGTCGGCGACCTATACCCCGGGGTCAGCGCCAGGCGCACCGAGCCTGTCGAGGCGGCCGAGATCAAGGGCCGCGCGGTGATGGCCGAGGTGCTGGCGGCGGCGGTGCGCGACCGGCAGCGCGTGCCCGACGAGCCGCTACCGATCCGGATCACCGGCGGCGAGACGCTGATGCTCGAACCGGAGACGGTACGCAGGGCGCGCGAGCGCATCCGGCGCCTGGGCAAGCAGCACAACCTGTCCCGCCAGCTCTTCGACACCGAGATCGTGCACGCCCTGACGCAGCAGATCGCCGACCGGATCGGCTTCGACCCGTATGCCCACGACGGGCTCGGCGGCGGCGACGCGACCGGCGACGAGCAGTACATGGAAGAGGCCGACCTGGCCGAGATCCGCCGCGAGCTGCGCAAGGAGCCCGAACTGCTGGGCACGCTCGACTGGCTCTGGCCGGTGCTCACGCCCGAGCAGCTCGTGGCGGGCCTGTTCGCCTCTCCGGAAAGGCTGGCGGCCGCCGCTCCACAGTTGACCGAAGAAGAGCGAGGACTGCTGCGGCGCGAGCCACGCGGAGGCTTCACGCCTGCCGACGTACCGTTGCGGGATGAGGCGGCGGGGCTGCGGGGCAAAGAGGAGGCGAGGGGGGCGGCGCCCGCCGAACGCCTCCGCAAGCTGGAGGTCGCGTACGCGGCCGGCGCCCTGGAGATCGCGCTGGGCTCCCGGTCGATCGACGTCGAAGACGAGCTGGACCCGGAGATCCTGGCCGCGACCGACCTGATCGACCCGGAGCGGCTGGCCGAGCGGCACGAGGCCAGCGAGCGGCGCACCGCCGCGCAGCGCGCGGCGGCCGGCCGGAAGGGGGGGGTTGGGCACGGCATCGCCCGCGGGGCACAGGA
>NZ_JAIBNX010000260.1 GCF_026130045.1 Micromonospora sp. CPCC 205371 | reverse complement strand
AACGGACGCCGGCGGTACACGATGCTGAAGGACCGGCGACCGCGTCGCCGACGCCCGCGCAGAAGGCGCGGAGCGGGCGTCATGCGGCTCCGGATGCGGAGGTCGCGCCCGCCAACCTGCCGGCCGTCCGCGAGTCGGAGCCGCCGGCTCCGCGCCCGTCGGAGGCTCTCGCGCCACGAACGGCGGAGGCGCTGGCGCCGCGCGCCGGCGCATCTCCCGCGCCGCGTCCCGAGCCGGTCACGCCGCGTACCGGCGAGTCGCTCGCGCCGCGCCCACTGGCGGAGCCCGCGCGACAGGTCGAGCGGCGCCCGGAGCGGCGGCAGCGCCAGGAGGAGAAGGCGCCCGCGCGGCAGCCGCAGAAGAAGGCCGATCGTAGATCGGAGCGGCGCCCGGCGCCGGTCAAGGCGCCGAAGATCAAGTTTTCGGATCGCGACCCTTCGGTGGATCTCGCGATCACAGAGATCGCCGGCCACCTGACCTTTACCCCCAACACGGTCACGGCCTGGTATTGGCTGCCCGAAGTGCGGTGGGCCTTCCGGCCGGACGCCGAGCGCGAGGCGCTGCTCTCCGCGATCTCCGAGCAGTACGCGGGTCTGGCGGGGTTCCGGCTGCACCTGCGCCGGACGACCCGCCCCTTCCCGGCCGACGAGTGGGCGCGCACCGTCGACCTGCACACGCCACACCCCCTCGGTGCGGCGGCGGGCGGCAACTCATGGTCGGATCACCTCGTCGCGGCGCAGCGCCACCTGCTTTCGGTAAACCATGCCGAGGGCCAGACCTATCTGGGCGTCACGTTCGCGCGGCGCAAGCTCGGCGATTCGCTCGCGGAGCGGCTGCTGCGCGCCTTCGGGCGGGGCGTGCCCGAAGGCGAGCGGCGCAAGCTCGGCCGGACGGTGGAGCAATTCGACGAGGTGCTCGGCGCGTTCGGCATGCGCGGCCGCCAGGTGACGCCGCACGAGCTGGAATGGCTGCTGTACCGCTCGGTGGCGCTCTGCATGGCGCCGCCGACCGCGCTGTCGCCGGTGACCGACGGGCGCTGGGAGCGCGGTGACCTGCTCGCACTGACCGAGCAGATCGAGCGGTACCGGACGCCGTACGGCTCGACGGTGAAGCTGGTCAACCGGATGACCGGCGAAGAGCGGCACGTCGCCGTGCTGGCTGTCGGGCGCATGGAGCCGCTGGAGATCCCCGAGCGGCACGAGCCGTGGATGCACTTCCACGAGCGGCTGCCGTGGCCGATGGAGCTTTCGTCGCGGATCGACCTGCTGGGCCCCGGCGACTCGTTCAAGAACCTCGAACACCGGCTGCGCATGATCCGCTCGCAGCAGCTGGACTACGCCGAGCACGGCATCGACGCCCCACCCGAGCTCGAACGGCTGGCCAAGCGCGCGCTCGTCATCGGTGACGAAATGACCACCGGCCTGCCCGTGGAGTCGGCGCGGGCGCATGGCTGGCACCGCATCGCCGTGGGCGGTCGCACCCGCGAGGAATGCTTGGAACGAGCCCGCCGGCTCATCCAGCTGTACTCCCGCGAACTGCGCATCTCCCTGCAGCACCCGAAGAACCAGGACTGGCTGGCGCGCGAGTTCATTCCCGGTGAGCCCATCGCCAACACCGGCTACATCCGGCGCATGCCCGTCAAACTGCTCGCCGCGGCACTCCCGCAGGCGGCGTCCACAGTGGGCGACCGGCGCGGCGACCTCATCGGCCGCACCGCCGGCACCTGCCGCCGCCCCGTCTTCCTCGATCTCCACTTCCCCATGGAGGTGCGGGAACGCTCAGGCTTGGCGGTTTTCGTCGCCGAGCCCGGCGGTGGTAAGTCCACCCTGCTCGGCGCGTTGGGCTACCTCGCCGCACGCCGAGGCGTACAGGTCACCCTGCTCGACCCGTCCGGCCCGCTGGCACGGCTCTGCTCCATGCCCGAGCTGCGACCATACTCGCGGGTGCTCAACCTCACCGGCTCCGAGCACGGCACCCTGGCACCATATTCACTGATCCCAACGCCTCTGCGCTCCGAGTTCGCCACCGGCGCACCCGGCGACCGCGAATTCGAAATCGCCGTCTCCAACGCCCGCGCCGAGCGCCGGATGCTCGTCCAAGACATCTGCTCGATGCTGGTGCCGCCGCAGGTCGCCCGTGAGGCGTCCACGGCAACATTGCTGCGTCACGCCGTCCGCCAGGTGCCCGCCGAAGAGACATCGACACTGGACGACGTCGTCGCATGCCTACAGCAGCTCGACAACGACGAGGGCAAGGAACTCGCCAACCTGCTCCTCGACACCGCCGAGATGCCGCTCGCACTGCTCTTCTTCGGGCGCCCACCAGAGGGCCTGCTCGGCGCCGACGCCGCGCTCACCGTCATCACGATGGCAGGCTTGCGGCTGCCCGACCTGAAAATCGAGCGCGAATACTGGTCGGCTGAAGAAGCGCTCGCACTGCCCATGCTGCACACCGCACACCGCCTGGCAGTACGGCGGTGCTACGGCGGCTCCATGTCCTCCCGCAAACTCGTCGGCCTGGACGAGGCACACTTCATGGAAGGCTGGCGCTCCGGTCGCTCCTTCCTGGTGCGGCTCGCCCGCGACTCTCGCAAGTGGAACCTGGCCGCGCTCGTGGCGTCGCAAAACCCCCGCGACATCCTCGGCCTCGACGTCCAGAACCTGGTCTCCACCGTCTTCGTCGGCCGCATCGCCGAAGACGTAGAGATCGCGTCAGAGGCACTACGCCTCCTCCGCGTACCGGTAAACGACGGGTACGAGGCGACACTGGCGTCTTTGTCTAATGTAGACACTTCATCGGCGGCACGGCTGGGGTTCCGGGAGTTCGTCATGCGAGATGTGGACGGTCGAGTGCAAAAAATACGGGTGGACGTGTCGTACGTCGAGGGACTGCTGGACCACCTCGACACCACGCCGGCGGCGGTAACCGCCACACAGTCCAACCTGCCCACCAGCAGCGACGACCTGGAGGTGTGAATGCGCCCTCGGTTGCGCTTCGCTCCGCGCGCGGTCTCGTTCTTTCTTGCTGTGTTCGTGGCGGCGGCCACGTCGATCAGTTGGCCAGTACGGCCCGCAACAGCAGCACCGGTACCCGCTCAGGCGCCGGGCGATCTTTGCTCCACCAAGGAGTGGCAAGCCGACTTCCGAGCCTGCGTAAACAAACTCCAAGACGTCACAGCGGACCGAGCTCATTGCTTGGATGCACCTACCCCCGGTGCTCCCGACTCCGGGCTCGCCGGTTGGTTCGCGAGCCGCCCAGATGCTTCCAAACGCCCAGGACCACGCGGGTTGTACAGCGACTACGGATACGCCGGGTACTCATACACGACGTATGACACTGGATGCGGCTCGTCGCTGACGAATCCAGAGTATCGTTTTACCACCACGGTTGCTAACGGCGAGTTCATGATTGCTACGGCGATCATCGGAGCCTCCAATGCGCTGCGAGAAAGGGCGTGGAGCCCGCAGTCCATGTGGGGCTGGGCGGACCCGCTCGTAGAACAGGCTACACGCGCAATATATTCAAGGGTGTTCAGCGTTTTTGGCATTGTCACTCTATGCATCGTGGGCCTCTACCTGATCTGGCGATCACGCCAGTCAGATATGAGTAATGCGTTGACGACCGCAGGGTGGGCTCTCCTTGTTATGGTCGCAGTTACAGCACTCGCCGCATGGCCGGTAAAGTCGGCGAATGTGGCGGACTCCACTCTCGTCGGCATGCTGGGAGTCGTTCACGATGCGGTTGGTCCAGCATCGAAGGACATACCGCCAGACAGATGCGCAATGCCAAATCCGGACGCCTGCAAGGACAAGAGGCCTCCGGCCGTCCGGGCTAGCGATACCTCGACCGAGACCATGCTTTACCGGAACTGGCTTCGCGGCGTACTAGGGTCCGCTGACAGTGAGTCCGCTAAGAAGTATGGCCAAGCACTCTACGACGCAAAGTCGCTATCTTGGCAAGAAGCGGAACGCCTTCGCGCAAACCCAAAGGATCGCGAAGCGACACTCACTGCCAAGAATAGGCAATGGATGAAGGTCGCGGAGCAGATCAAGGCTGAGGATCCGGAGGCGTACGAGTATCTTCAGGGTACTAAGGATATGGAGCGGGTCGGTGCTGGGTTTATTGCCATGCTCGCTGCGATCTTGTTTGCGATGTTTGACCTCACTGCATCTCTACTCGTGCTGCTTGGTTTCTTGATTTTCAGGTGGGCTGTCATCGCGGCGCCGATCCTTGGCACGGTTGGACTCATGCGACCGGCGAGCGCGGGTTTGCGCCGGCTGGCCAACGCGGTCGTCGCAGCCGTTTTCAACATCGCAATCTTTGGCACCGGCGCGGCCGTCTACCTGTTCGCGGTGGACCTCATCATGAGCACTCCCACCCTGCCTGGCTGGCTTCAGGTGGTGCTCGTCTGGCTGTGTGGGGTGGTCGGCTGGCTGCTGTTGCGCCCGTATCGCCGGATCACACAGTTGGGTGGCAAGGACGGCACTGCCGCTGTGACGTCGGCCGGTTCCTGGCATCGGCGGTTCTTCCGCGACATGCGAGAGGCAGCGAAGCTCAACGTTTCCGAACCCGGTGGCACCAGCGAGCCGCAAGGCGGAAAGCGTCGGCAGGTCGTGGTCGAGCAGACGAGCCTGCGGCCGGAGGCCCGCCACGAGGATCCGTCGCACGCCGCGACGAGCCGACCAGATGGCCGCGAGCGGGACAACGAGGTCGCCGGCGGTGCCGAAGCGCCATCCCGCGGGCCAGCACCCGCACGCACGCGACGTCCGGTCGAGTGGTCGGAGCCTGATGTCCCGGAGAACGCACCCTCCTACGCCATCTACCGGCCAGACGGGGAACCAGCTACGGCGCCAGCTCCAACGCCGCGGATACGCGCCGAGGCGAGGTGAACTAGCGTGCGTCGGGCCGTCCAGCTGATCGTCCAGGGATTCCTGCGATCGCGGGTTGGACTGGCTCTGGTGCTGGCTGTGGTGGTTCTGATGATCGTCGGTGCGGCGAAGGTGTTCTCGAACTCGGCCGACCTCGGGCCTGGGCTGACCGGCGCGCCAGAACAGCCGATCGTGACGGTCAGTCCGACGGCGCCAAATGATGGCCTTGCTTCGCCTGAGGCGGTGCCGTCACCCTATGTGAGTCCCGGCACGGCGGCCCCGTCGAAGGTGGCCAAGGCGTTCGCCGAGGCGTGGGTGGACCACCGCGGTGTATCCGCCGACGGCTGGTACGCGGGCTTGCTTCCGCATTGCACGGAGAATCTGGCGGCGAAGCTGTCGGGCGTCGACCCAGCCGTCGTCCCCGCCGACCGCATCACCGGTGACCCAACGCTGATCCCATACGCGGAAAACGTGGTCGACGTTGCCATACCCGTGGATTCTGGCCGACTACGGCTGCGGCTCACCACAACGGACGGACGGTGGCTCGTAGACGGCGTGGATTGGGAGCGAGCGTGAGCGATGCGATCCTGGCTGGTATCGACCGGCCGCGACGCCCTAGGCGCCGCATCGCTCTCGTGGTCGCACTCGTCAGCGCTCTCGCACTGCTCTGCTGCGGTGGTGGCGTGAGCTCCTACTTCCTCACCGAACTCGCCGGTGAGGACGACAACCTTCTCAACAACTCCTTCGGATGCGGCGAGAATGGCCTCGTCAATACCGACGGCAGAATCAGCGGCATCGGCCCGTACGGGGAAGAGCAGATCCGCAATGCGGCCGCCATCATCAAAGTGGGCGCGGATATGCGCATACCGTTTCGTGGTTGGGTGATCGCGGTTGCCACCGCGATGCAGGAATCCGCACTTTCGAACCTGGGACACCTCGGTGCACGCAACGACCACGACTCGGTCGGCCTGTTCCAGCAGCGGCCCAGCCAAGGGTGGGGAACGCCTCGCCAACTCCAGGACCCCGAGTACGCCGCGCGCAAGTTCTACCAGAAGCTCCTCACCGTCAAGGGCTGGGAGCGGATGGCGCTGACCGACGCTGCGCAAAAGGTTCAGGTCAGCGCGTTTCCGGACGCGTACGCGAAGCACGAGCCGCTGGCGACCCAGATCGTAAACGCGCTTACCGGCGGCGCCGGACGCGCTGCCGGCAACAGCACCACCGCGCGGTGCGCTGGAGCCGGCGAGATCGCCGCCTCCGGATGGACGCTCCCGGTCCGTGCGCTCGTTGTCTCTGGCTTCCGTACCGCCGAACGGCCCGACCACGACGGTGTCGACCTGGGGGCGAGCCGGTACACGCCGATCCGCGCGGCCGCGGCGGGACAGGTAATCACCGCGCGCTGCGACGTCGACCGGTCCGGCCGGCTGTGCAACCGTGACGGGTCGCCGTCCACGCCGGGGTGTGGCTGGTACGTGAAGATCCGCCATGCGGGCGACTTTGTCACGATGTACTGCCACATGGTGACGCGGCCAAAGGTTCGGCCCGGTCAAATGGTCGCCGCAGGCGAGGAGATCGGCGTCGTAGGAACCAGTGGACACTCCTCCGGCCCTCACCTGCATTTCGAGGTGTACGACCCACGAGAGGGTGACGAGGTCGACCCGGCGAAGTTCATGCGAGAGAACGGCGCGCCGCTCGGTGGAAAGCCATGAGCCGGGAACCGATGCCGGACGCGTTTGGTGGGCAGTCTGGTTGGGCGCCGCAGGCGCCACGGTCAATCGCGCCTACGCCAGCGGCCACTCGAGAGGATTTGCGAGGGCGGCGGGTCATTGTCGGGTTGCCCGGCTACGGGTGGCGGGGGGATCTGCGGGCCGATGAAAAAGTGGTTCAGGGGAGCCGTACCTATGTTCCGGTGATTCCGGAGCAGGAGTGGTACAAGGCGGAGGCTGAACAGATCGAGGTGTTCGCGCCGTTGGTGCCGGTCGATCGGGTGTGGGTGGAGGTGCTTGTTTCTCTGGACCAGCCTCGGGCGGATGCCGTCTCCCGGCTGGTTTCATTGGATGCGCCGCCGCTGCGGCAGCCTGTGCCGATCGCCGATGCGAGTTGGGTTACTGGGCGGCGGGTGGTGCAGGTGGTGGATGGGGTGGAGCGGCGGGATCTGCGGGCGGTCACGGAGATGTATGCGAGTGCGGATGGTGATGTTTGCTTGCGGATTGCTACGGAGTTGGAATGGTACCGGTGGGCCTGGAGTGGTCAATCCCCCCGAACCCTAGAAATCTCAACCCACCTTCTCTGGCTCGAGTGACCTACACCTTAACCGCCGAACAAACCCGCCACCCATCTTCATCCACTACCTCAAACCGCCAGGATTGAACATCGCTCTGCCGCACTCCATCAATCAACGCCGAGATCTGCAGGTCAACGGAGACTTCAGCGGCGCGGTCGTCACCGTCCACTATTAGACTGCCCCATGACACGTTGAATTGTGTATCGAAGCGCTCTTCACGAGACTCCAGATCCGATTGGAAGGCCTCGATGGGACCAAGTCCACTCTGATTGACACATGAGTGCTGAGAAGCATCCACGTCGTTTCGTTCGACGAAGAGGGCGCGCAGGTAGTTTGATACGGCTACGTCGGGGGCGGAGCGGTCTGGTTCGGTGGCTTCGCGGTATGCGACAAAGACGACCCCCGCTCCGCCAAGACAGAGCAACGCCACCAACCCGCCCATCATCATCAACACGAGCCGCCCCTTACGCACACGAGGGGCGGACGGCGCGCTACGACCGGGTTGCTGGGCTGCGTCCACACATCGAGGTTATCGGTTCCACGCACCGCCGCCATAATGTCCCAAATCAGACATCGAGCGGTATTGCCTGCGCCAAACGGCGGCGCGTGCGCGAAGATGCCAGCCGGCTGGGATACCGTCTCACTCCAAAGGAGGTGGGCGGCGTGGCGAGCGTGAGGGCACGTATCAGCCAGGCCGCCGCACTGCATCGTCAGGCCGCCGCCACGGCCACCGCTGCCGCCGCCGCGCTCGAGTCTTTCCGCCCCGCCCCGCCGGATCAGCGCGAGCAGCATGATCTGGCCGAGCGCCTCCGGGCGGCCGCCGCGGTCCTGGTTCCAGGGTGGTTGGGCGCGCCCCTGGACGCCCAATCGGAGGACACTCCGCTCGGCGGGCCGCGGCAGCCTCAGTTTGTGCGGGTGGGCACCGCGCAGCCGCTTGACGATGCCCGGTTCCCCGCGATCGTGCCGCTGCTCGGCATCGGCCATCTCACGATCGACGCCGACGCTCGCGATCCTCGTGTCGCTGGCCTGCTGCGGGCGGTACTGCTGCGTTTGCTCGCGGCTGCGCCGGCCGGATCGTTGCTGGTCCGCGCGATCGACGCCGCGGGTGCGGGGTTGGTGTTCGCGCCGTTCGCGCCGCTCGCGGACGCCGGCCTGATGCCGCCGCCGGTCACCGACCGCGCGGGCCTGCGCGCCGTCCTGGCGGAGGCCGAGCAGTGGGTACGCCCGGCGCGGCCGGCCACGGCTCGATACGCGCGACGGGACCGCACGCTGCTGCTCGCGATCGCCAGCCTGCCGGAGTTAACGGAAGGCGCCGATCTGGCGCGGATCGCGGCGTTGGCGCAGCACGGTCCGGAGGCTGGGTTGCATTTGGTGGTCGCGGGCTGGCCTCCGCCGCCGCTGACCGCCGAAACCACCCAGCAGCCGTTGCCGCGCACCACGATGATCGCTTTGCGCAACCCGTACGCGCTGATCAGCGACCCACCGGGCGCCTCGTTCAGCAATCCAACGCCGTCGACACCCGCGAATGGCCTCAACGCCCCGGTTTTCCTCGACGAGGATCCGCCGCCGCACCTGTTCGAGCGCGTGTGCAGCGAGTTGTCGGAGCGCTCCGCCGCGAGCGCACGCCTCCGGCTCAGCGACTTGTTGGCGGAAGACAGCGAAGGGCTGTGGGCCGAGGAGTCGGTGGAGGGCCTGGCCACCACGGTCGGCTTCGACAATGACACACCGGTGACGGTCCAGTTCAACGACCTGACTCCACACTGGATGGTCGGCGGGCGGTCGGGCGCTGGTAAGACCGCCTTCCTCGTCAACGTGTTGTACGGGCTCTGTTCCCGGTACGCGCCCAGCGAGCTCGCGCTCTACCTGCTTGATTTCAAGGAGGGTGTTTCCTTCGCGGAGTTCGTGCCCAGTGAACGCGACCGCACGTGGCTGCCGCATGCGAGGGCAGTCGGTATCGAGTCCGACCGTGAGTACGGCCTGGCGGTGCTGCGCGAGCTGGACGCCGAGATGACCCGCCGCTCGGTGGCGTACAAGAAGGCCGGCGTGACGCGCTTCGCCGACCTGCGCGAGCACCATGGGCTGCCCCGGATCATCTGCGTGATCGACGAGTTTCAGGTGCTGTTGACGGGTTCCGGGCCGCTGACCGCCGAGGCGGTGAGCCTGCTGGAGTCGCTGGCGCGGAAGGGACGCTCGTACGGCATCCACCTGATCCTGTCGAGCCAGACCGCTCTGGGCGTCGAAGCCTTGTACGACAAGCGTGACTCGATCTTTGGGCAGTTCCCTGTGCGGGTGGCCCTGCCTGGCGGCGGCGACGTGCTGGAGCCCACCAACGATGCCGCCGCCGGCCTGCCGCTGGGCACCGCGGTAGTCAACACAGCGGGCGGGTTGGGCGGTCCGCGCGGCGCGACCCGGGGGCATGAACGCACGGTCCGGTTCCCCGATCCGCACAG
Source organism: Micromonospora sp. CPCC 205371 (assembly GCF_026130045.1). Classification (GTDB taxonomy): domain Bacteria; phylum Actinomycetota; class Actinomycetes; order Mycobacteriales; family Micromonosporaceae; genus Phytohabitans. The sequence continues at coordinate 987 of NZ_JAIBNX010000260.1, read as the reverse complement.
CGACAAGGCGGAGCTGACGGCGATACGGCACAAGCTGTGGGAGGAGCGGGACAAGACCGCGAAGCCACCGAAGATCTTCGCCGGCTACGCCCATCAGTATCTTGACGACGATCCCACGTACCGTGCGGTGCTCAAGGGCGCCGGTGGCCGCCCGATGGCACTGGTGGGGCGAACGATCGACGTGTCGCTGTCGAGCGCGGCGTTCCCGCTCGACACCTCACCCGGCCGCCACCTGGCGATACTCGGTCCCAGCGCGCTCGGAGCCGATGTGCTGGACGCGGCGGCGCGCAGCGTCGCGGCCTATCACGCGCCTGGGGGCGCACGGTTCATGATCGCGTCGTTGGTCGCCGACGGTGACGAGGTGGCTGGCACGCTCGCGGATGACCTCGGGCGCCGGCACACCGTGGAAAGGGTCGACGGTGCCCGTCTGGGCAAGGCGTTGGACACCGACGAGCCGGGATACCTGGTGGTCTTCGGCATGGATGCGATCAGCCGCGGCGGATTGCCCACCGACCGGCTGCGGCACCTCTTGCGCGAAGGGCCTAGCCAGGGGCTGCACCTGCTGTCGTGGTGGCGCAGCCTGCGGCGGTTCACCGAAGAGGTGGGCGGCAGCGCGGCCCGCGAGGATGTCGCCGGTCTGGTCTTCCTCAACGTTCCCGGCAACGACGTGTCGCTGCTGCTGGGCCAGCAGGTCGACTGGCAGCACCGGCCCAATCGGGCCCTCATGTACGACCGGCACGCCGACCGCACAGCCGTGATCGTCCCGTACGTACTCCCGGAGCGCGGCGCATGACAGGAATAGCTGGCGCTCGCATACGCTCGCACGGGTCATGCGCCCCAAAGCCTCCCTGTAGCCGCCAGTCGCTCCGGTCGCTACGCTCCCTCCGCTTGGTGACGACTGCGGGAGGCGGCGCATGACAGGGCTAGCTGGCGCTCGCATACGCTCGCACGGGTCATGCGCCCCAAAGCCTCCCTGTAGCCGCCAGT
>NZ_JAIBNX010000026.1:13895-58029 GCF_026130045.1 Micromonospora sp. CPCC 205371 | reverse complement strand
GATCGCCTTGGAGACCGCCTTGACCGCGTCTTCCTGGCCGACGACCCGCTTGTGCAGCTCGTCCTCCATCCGCAGCAGCCGGGACGTCTCTTCCTCGGTCAGCTTGTACACCGGGATGCCGGTCCAGTTCGCCAACACCTCGGCGATCCGCTCCTCGTCGACCTCACCGACGCCGTCGAGGACGCGCATCCGCGCACCCGCCTCGTCGATCAGGTCGATCGCCTTGTCCGGCAGGTACCGGTCGGAGAGGTACCGGTCGGCCAGGGTCACCGCCGCGACGACCGCCCCGTCCGAAATGGACACCCGATGGTGCTTCTCGTATCGGCCGCGCAGCCCCTTGAGCATCTCGACGGCCTGGTCGTGCGTCGGCTCGTCGACCTGGATCGGCTGGAAGCGACGGGCGAGCGCACCGTCCTTCTCGAAGTACCTGCGGTACTCGTCGAGGGTGGTCGCGCCGATCGTCTGCAGCTCACCTCGGGCCAGCATCGGCTTGAGGATGCTCGCCGCGTCGATGGCCCCCTCGGCGGCACCGGCGCCGACCAGGGTATGGATCTCGTCGATGAAAAGGACGATGTCGCCGCGCGTGCGGCACTCCTTCACGACCTTCCGCAGCCGCTCCTCGAAGTCGCCCCGGTAGCGGGAACCCGCCACCAGGCTGGCGAGGTCCAATGTGTACACGTGCTTATGCCGCAGCGCCTCGGGAGCGGTGCCGTCCGCGATTCGCTGGCACAGCCCTTCCACGACGGCCGTCTTGCCGACGCCGGGCTCGCCCACCAGTACCGGATTGTTCTTCGACAGGCAGGAGAGCACGACCATCACGCGCTGGATCTCGCGGTCGCGCCCGATGACGGGCGCGAGTTTGCCCTCGCGCGCCGCCTTGGTCAGGTTTTCGCCGTACTGGTCGAGGACCGCCGAGACGGCGGGAGATGGCACTTCGACAGGCGGCGCCTCCTCGCGCCCAGAAAGCAACCGGATTACCTGCTGGCGGACCGCGTTCAGGTCGGCGCCGAGCTTGACCAGCACCTGGGCGGCGACGCCCTCGCCCTCACGGATCAGCCCGAGCAGGATGTGCTCGGTGCCGATGTAGTTATGCCCGAGCTGCAACGCTTCACGCAGCGACAGCTCCAGCACCTTCTTTGCCCGCGGCGTAAACGGCATGTGCCCCTTCGCTGCCTGCTGACCCTGGCCGATGGTCTCCTCGACCTGCTGGCGGACCCCTTCCAAGGAGATGCCCAAGCTCTCCAACGCCCTGGCCGCAACGCCCTCACCCTCGTGGATGAGACCCAACAGGATGTGTTCGGAGCCGATGTAGTGGTGATTGGCCATCCGGGCCTCTTCCTGCGCCAGCACGATGACCCGACGGGAACGGTCGGTGAAGCGTTCGAACACGACAATCACGCCCTCGCGGCGAGGCCCCACGCACCCCACCCGACAGCCGCACATGGGCGCACGGCAACGGAGAAGGTGGCGTGCGCTGAGTCAGAGCCTCTTGGCGTCGGCGCGGGACCCGCGTGGGGGGTCTCGCTACGCTCGTGCAGGCGCGGCTGCTGTTTTAGATTACAACGATGACCGGCACCAAGCACCGACGACCTGTACCCGATCGGGCCCGCAGGCGTGCCGTGCGTGCCCTGGCCGCGCGCCTCGGCGTGCCGTATCTGGTCGCCGCACGCCTTATCGCGGGCCAGATCCCGCGTCCGGCGGCTGACCGGCGGCCCAGCTTTCCCACCGGGAGAGACGAGCACCGCGCATCGATGTTCGCCCTGCGCGAACACCGGCCGTTCCACGCCCGGGTCCGCGACTGCCGGCTCGCCGCTGACCTTCCGCTCGGTCGGGCGGCGCACCTGACCGAGCGGTTCCCGCCGCTGCGCTCCGCGATCGGCGCGCTATATGACGGTGACGGCCGAGAGACCACGCTCGCGATGCTCTACGCCGTGCTCGCGCACGAGTCGCCCGCGCTCGTCCCCGCCACGGACGAGTTGGCCTGGGTCGCCGACCTCGGCGAGCCCGCCGCCGTCGACATCACCTGCGCCGCGCTCGACCGGGCCGCCCGGATGCTGCTCGACGACGACCGGTGGCGACTGTGGACACGCGTGGAGGCCGCGCTGGCCGCCGGCGAGTCCGGCTCCGACCGGCGGGTGCGCGATGCCGCCGTCACCCTGGACCGGGAGCTGCGGTCCGTGAGCCTTCGCGGCTCGCTCGCCGGGGTGCGGCACATCCTCGACGCGGTGCTCGTCGAGGCGCACGAGGGTCACCCTCCGGGCGCGAGGGTCGTGCTGACGGCCAGCGCCGTCGCGGGCACGGTGGTCGGCGCGTGCTGGCGCCAGAGCGGTCCACCCATCGGGTACGCCGTGCGTCTCGACACTGATCCGGTGGTGCGAAACGTGCCCGTAGACGCCCTGACCGCGGGCTCAGAAGCGGAGTTTGACTGAGCCGTCACTCGCCCCGCAGGCGGCTGCGAATGAAGTTCCCGGACTCGGTGAGCACCTCGGTGCCGGCGTACTCCGTGCCCTGGCAGGTGCCCTGTACGAACGCCGAGTTGCTCTCCCGGCCGTCGGAGAAGCTCCACATGGCGTACCCGATCTTGTGGCTCTTCAGCAGGTCGAGCCACGCGGTCGCGCTCTCCAGGTCGTTGGGGCCGTCGCCGGTGAAGGTTTGCGTGCCGAACTCGCTGACGAACAGCGGCAGGCTCGCCGCGGCACGGTCGACCACCGCGCGCCGGTCGGCGCCGTGCGACGCGGCGTAGAAGTGGAACGTGTACATGATGTTCTCGGCGTCGACCGGATCTTCGATGATCTCGGTCTCGTCGCTGCCGTCCGTCAGGCCCAACGAGGAGAACCCCCGCGTGCCGACGAGCACCACGCCGTCGGGGTCGGCCGCGCGCACCACCGGGATGACCTGCTCGGCGTAGCTCTTGATGGTGTCCCAGCTGACGCCGTTGGGCTCGTTCGCGATCTCGTAGATGACGTTTGGCTTGTCGGCGTGCTCGGCGGCCACGTCCGCGAAGAACGTCCGGGCTCGTTCGAGGTTGAAGGTGGGGTCGCCCGGCGTGAGGATGTGAAAGTCGATGATGGCGTAGAGCCCCAGCGCGGTCGCCGTCTCGACGGCCTCGTTCACCTTGCTGGTGAAGCCGGCCGGGTCGGTCTCGAAGCCGCCCTCCTGCACGTACATGGAGATGCGCACGAAGTCGGCCAGCCAGTCGTTGCGGAGCGCCTCCAGCGAGTCAGAGTTGAGGCAGTCCGGGAAGAACTGGATGCCGTGGCTGCTCATGCCGCGTAGCTGGATCGGCTCGCCCGCCTGGTTGCAGAGGTTGACGCCGCAGACGCTCAGCTGCCCGTTGACGTCGACCGGTGAGCCCGCCGGCCCGGCGAAGGGCACGGCCGTCGTCTCGGGCGCGACCCACCACGAGCCCCCGCTCGCCGCGCGGGCCCCGCCGTGGGCGATGGGCACCCCCGCCAGCCCGGCGGCGACGACTGCGGCGATGACGGCGGCTGCGGCGAGGGTGCGCGGTCGAGGCATGTTCATGACTACGGATCTCTCGTCGCGGCAGTTCAGTAGGCCGGCCGCGGCCCCTATATTGAAAGATCCCGGTCAATGGATAGGGGAGGTCATCCAATGCTCGCACGAAGAATCCTGGCCGCGGCGCTCGGCGCCGCGGCGCCCGCGGGGGCGCAGCTCGGCGGTGCCACACCGGCCCAGGCGGCACCCCGGGTGCTGTACTACGACGCCAGTCGCGCCGCGGAGTTCGTCGCGGTCGTCCACCAGGGCGCGCAGAACTGGAACAACCGCGTCACCAACGTGCGCCTCGAGCCGGTGCCGGCCGGCCAGCGCGCCAACATCACCGTGTACGTGGACAATGGGTGGCCGCGCGCGTACACCCAGTCGCTCGGCAACGGATACTGGTACATGGGGCGCCAGGCGGTCAACCAGGGCTACCACCCGCCACGCATCGCGGCGCACGAGTTCGGTCACCTGCTCGGCCTGCCCGACAGGCGTACCGGGTTGTGTGCAGACCTGATGTCCGGCAGCAGCGCGGCGATCTCGTGCACCAACGCGTTCCCCAACGCGCAGGAGGCGTCTCGGGTCAACAGCAACTTCGCGACGCTCCAAACAGTGCCCCTGCAAACAACGGGTCCACGCGCCTACGAGTGGGTCACGGCCGGCGCGTAGCAGTTCAAGATTTCCTCAAGACGGTGAGCGTCGACGGCTCGTTCGCTCGATGCCACGGGAGACTCCGTCCCCATGAGGATTCTTGTTCGGGGACTTACGGCGGTCGCGGTCATGGTGGCCGCACTGCTCGTGACCGCGGCCCCCGCACGGGCCGAAGACTGCCCTTACCCCTGCTGGACGGCGAAGACCGTCGCCGACGCGCCGTACACGTACTGGGCCGGCGAGGCGTTCTTCGACTCGTACGGCGAACACATGTACGTCGCCGACTTCGACAAGGACGGGGCCGGGGTTCGGGTCCACTTCTCCGTCAACTACGGCGCCTGGCAGCAACGAACCAACTCGAGCGGCGCCGGCACGCAGCTCGACTACAACCTCGACTACGCGGAGAACCTCAGCTTCCGGTTCTTCGTCTGCATTTCGAACAACGGCACGAACATCGCGGGCACCTGCAGCAAGACGATCTACGCACACACCTGACGGTTGCGGCCTGGCGCGATCAAGGAGATTTCCATCGATCAAGGGCGAATGCACGTGGAAAAGAGATCCAACCACGTGCGTTCGCCCTTGATCGGCGGGTGGGGGCGGCGCGTATCGTGCGTTGGCATGCCAGTGGCTCGGCGGCCAGCCCTTGACGCGGTGGGCGTGTTCCTCGCCGCCTGGCTGCCGCTCAACCCGGCGCTCGGCGCGGTGGCAGTCTGGCTCACGTCGCGCCGGGCGTACGCCGCGTTCCCGGCCGCCGACGACTGGTACTTCATCGAGAACTGGTCGGAGCCGGCGGCGGGGATACTGGCCTTCGCGGGTTTCCTGTGCGTCGCGTTGAGCCTGCTCCTCGTTGGCGCGGTGCGCGGCAAGTCCATCAGCGGCGCGCTGGCCGTGCCGATCGCGTGGTGCGCCGTGCTGTCCGGTTGGGTGCTGACGCGCACCAACCCGATCTCCATCAACTGGGGCGGCGACCCCGACGGGTACTCGCTGGTGCGCCCGTATCTCGCCGGGTGGCTGGAGCCGGCGCTGACGGTACACCTGGTGGTCCTGGCGTTCGCGGCATGCGCCGCGACCGCGCTGCGCCTGTCCCTGCGCGGCAGCCTCCCGACCCCCCGATAAGCGGGCACCGCCGCCGACGCGCGCCGCACGGCGTTGCGGCGTTGCGGCCTTTGCGGGCGCGTGGCGTCGCCCCCGCCGATCAAGGGAGATCGCATCGATCAAGGGCAAACGCACGCGAAAAAGAGATCCAACCACGTGCATTCGCCCTTGATCGGCGAGCAGAGGGCGCGCACCGCGCGGGCAAGGCGCGCACCGCGCGGGCAAGGCGCGCACCGCGCGGGGGCTAGGCGGTGGTGGCGTCGGCGGGTGGGGTTGCGGAGGAGCGCCAGCGGCGCCACCACTGGGATTCCGGTAGCTCGCCGCCGGCGAGCACCAGCGCGTCGAGTGCTTCCACGGCGCTCGACGGGTCGGCTACGGGGTTTGCGCGGACCATCCGCCCGATGGCCCGCCGGCGGCTCCGCATGACGTCTCCGACCAGGTCGCGGCCGGCTTCGGTGAGACCGAGCCAGGTCGCGCGCCGGTCTTCGATCCGCCGGTACCGCCGGACGAGGTCCTTGCGGACCAGGCGGTCGCACATGCGGGTGACCGTGGACGGTGCCACCGCCAGCACGGCCGCCAGGTCGACGGTGCGCTGCGGCCCTCCGGCCAGCACCACCAGGGCGCGGAACTGGACCAGCGTCACCTCGACGTCCAGCTGTCCCAGCGACTGCGCCGCCAGGCCGACCAGCACGCGGCTGGCGGCCAGCAGGCTGTCGGTCAGCGTGCCGGCCTCTGTCGTCTGCACCCCTGCCACGCGGAAATGCTCGCATACACGGCTAGGAGTTGCCTCGATCGCAACATCCGAGATCTTGTACTAATGTACAAGTCATGCCGTACGTCTTTCTGCTCGCCGCGATCGCCTGCGAGGTATTCGCCACCAGCATGCTCAAGTCGACGGATGGGTTCAGCCGTCTCTGGCCGACGGTGGCGTGCCTGACCGGCTATACGGTGTCGTTCCTGGCACTGTCGCAGGCGGTCAAGGAGGTCCCGGTCGGCGTCGCGTACGCCGTGTGGTCCGGCCTGGGCACCGCCGCGATCGTCGCCATAGGCGCGGCGTTCCTGAGTGAACCGATCACGCTGGTGAAGGTGGCCGGCATCGGCCTGATCGTGGCCGGCGTGGTGATTCTCAACGTGGGCGGTGCGGCGCATTGACCGGCCGCCGCCCGCAGCGCCCCCGCGACCCCGAGGCGCGCCGGGCGGCCCTGGCCGCCGCGGTGGTCGAGGTCGTCGCCGAGGTCGGCATCGGTCGCACCACGCACCGCGCCGTCGCCGCCCGCGCGGGCCTGCCGCTCGGCGCCACGACGTACTACTTCCCCACCCTCGACGACCTGGTCGCGGCGGGGCTGACGCACGCCACGGAGGCGCTCCGCACGGAATTGGATGCCTGGTCGGCGCGGCTTCGCACCGCCGCCGACCCGGCCGCCGCGCTGGCCGGCATGGTGGCGGAGTACCTCGCGGACCGGCGCCGGGCGCGGGTCGAGTACGAGCTCTATGTCGCCGCAGCGCGCGACCCCGCGCTGCGACCGCTCGCCGAGGCGTGGCTGCGCGGGCTGTGCGACGTGCTCGCGCCGCACGCCGGTGAGGCCGCTCGCGATGTGGCCGCGCTGGTGGACGGCGCCGTGCTCCAGTCGCTCGCGATGGACACCGACCTGGACCAGGCGGCCTTGGCCGCGGCGATACGGCGCCTCATGGCGTGAGCGACGACATGTGCTCGCGCGCGGCGGCCACGAAGCCGTCCTTGTCGTCGGCGTAGAGGCGGACTCGTGTCGTCGGCTCACTGGAGCCCTTCGGCAGGTCCAATGAGGACGGCTCGCGCAGGACGATGTCCACACTGGTCTGCCCGCCGGTGCCCAGGTTGACGATCGGGCCGTCGTCGTCGTGCTCGATCTGGACGCCCTTGCTGGACGGCAGCGACCGGTACCGCCCGTGCACGGCTGCGATGTCCTTCCACGGGATCGTGACGTCCACCCCGATCCCGTTGCGTATCCGGATGCCCGCCTCACCCATCTCGTGCGGGTGCAAACGCAGCATCGCGAAGAGGCCGAGCATCCAGATGAGACCGTAGACGCCCAGCCCGAGCACGATCCAACGCGCCGGCGACCACGGCACCAGGCGGCTCACGATGAGGTCGAAGATAGGGATCTCCACAGTGGACAGCACGATGAAGGCGATGAGGATGGGCTTGACCACCCCCATGTAGCTGAACGTCCGGGTGCCTGGTGGATACGACGGTGGCCGGCGCAGCACCCAGCGAAACAGGCTGCTCCACATCGCCGCCTCGTATGCGGTGGCTTTCCGCAGCACGTTCATCGGACCGGCCCGTACGTCTCGATCATCGCGCCCCCTGCCGTTTACGTTACAACTGCAATGTAACGCGGTTTCATGTCAACCGCAATGTGAAATCATGGGGCCATGCCGAAGGTGGTCGACCATCACGAACGGCGCACGCTCATCGCCGACGCCCTGCTTCGCGTCGCGGCGCGCGACGGCCTCGAAGCCGTCAGCCTGCGGCACGTGGCCACCGAGGCGGGCGTCACGTCGGGCATGGTGCAGCATTACTTCCGCACCAAGGACGAGATGATGCAGTTTGCCCTGGGCGTGGTGCGCGAGCGTAACGAGGCCCGCATCACCGCGGCGGTCACCCGCCTCGGGCCGGCTCCCGCGCCGCGCGACTTCCTCCATGCTGTACTGGCCGGACTGCTCCCCCTCGACGATGCCAGCCGCGCCGACGGCCTGGTGGCGCTGGCGTTTCTCGCTTACGCGGCGGTTCGGCCGGAGGCGGGCACGTCACTGCGCCGGGACGCGCCACAGATGGTCGCCTATATCGCCGACCAGATCCGGACGGCGCAGGCGGCCGGTGCGGCGCGCGCCGGCGTCGACCCCGAGGCAGCGGCGACCGGGCTGCTGGCGGTCACCGAAGGGCTGGGCATGTACCTGCTCACCGCCCAGACCACGCCGGAGAACGCGATCAGGACGCTGGACGCTCACCTGGCGTTCGTCTTTTCAGGCTCTTGACACGATCGCCTATCAGGACAAGTCTCGACATTTGGTGATCTTTATCGACTTGGGTGCGCTCCCACGAGAGGAGAACCCGCGATGCGCTTCCACCGGATCGGACGCGACGTCAGCGTCCTCAACGACCAACTTCCCGTACCAGGGGTAGGTTTCCTGGCCGTCAACGCCTTCGTCCTGCACGCGGCCGAGCCCGTCGTCGTCGACACCGGGCTCGGCCTTCCGGATCGAAATTTCGTCGAGTCGTTGGGCTCGATCGTCGACCCGAAGGACGTGCGCTGGATCTGGCTGACCCATCCCGACCGCGACCACACCGGCGGGATCTTCGCTCTGCTCGACGCGGCACCGCACGCCCGGATCGTCACGACGTTCGTCGGCGCCGGCATCATGTCGACGGAGCGCCCGCTGCCGCTCGACCGGGTGTACCTGCTCAACCCCGGCCAGTCGCTCGACGTGGGCGACCGGAAGCTCACCGGGTTCCGCCCGCCGCTGTTCGACAACCCGGCCACCGTCGGCTTCTACGACGACCGGTCAGGGGTCTGCTTCAGCTCCGACTGCTTCGGGTCGCCCATGCCAACCAGCGACCTCGCGGGTGCACCGGACGTGCGGGAGGCACCCGACGACGCCGTACGCAACGGTCAGCTGCTGTGGGCGGCCATCGACAGCCCGTGGGTGCACAACGTCGACAGGGCGAAGTACCTCGAGACCGTCAAGCCGCTGCGGTCGATGGCCCCGACGGCGTTCCTGAGCACGCATCTGCCGCCCGCCGTCGGCCAGCACACCGAGTTCCTCGACATGCTCGCGGCGGCGCCGGAGGCCGACCCGTTCGTCGGTCCCGACCAGCGCGCTATGGAGGAGTTGCTGGCCAGCTTCGAACCAGTCACCGCCGCCAGCTAGCCGATCAGCAGCTGCCGCCGCCCGTCAACCCTCCTTTTTGGAGCACCACGTCCTTGCCGCTCAACGTGATCCGCAGTCCTTCGGGGGCGACCTCGACACCCTGGTACTGGAGGTTGGTCGGCAGCGCCTGCAACGGATACGACGTCTCGCGCGCCCGCACCTGAGACAGCACGTTGTCGGCGGGGAAGAGGAAGCCGAACATCTCGATCTCCTGCGGCGCGATGTCGAGCGTGGTACCGGTGATCCGCGGCTTGGCGTACAGGACGATGGGGGTCGGCGAGCCGTCCGGGTTGCCACCCTTCGTGGTGGCGGTCAGCAGCCCATCTTCGGCGCTGAAAGTGGTGGGTCGACCGTCCCCTGAGGACAGTTCGGAGAACGGCTGGATGGTGGTGCCACCCACGGCCACCTTGATGCCGGCGCTGTCGACCTTCACCGACCGGTACGTCACGCCGGGCGGCAAGGCCGGCAGCTTGCGGCTCAGCGACTCCTGATTGATCTGCCCCAGCACGATCCGGGCGAGCAGGTCGTCGGGCTGGCGGTTGGCACCGAGGATCTCGACGGTCTGCGGCACCAGCGTCAGCGTCCCGCCGTTGAGCCGGGGTGCTGTGTGGATGGTCAGCGGAACGTTGACGATCGGCTCGATGCTGAGCGCCGTCGAGATGCCCAGCAGACCGCCCTTGGCCGAGTAGGAGACCGCGCGGCCGTCCACCTCCTTGGGGAGGTTGCTCAGCGGCTCGGTGGCGACGCCGTCGAGCACGACGTGCACGCCGTCCTTGCGCGGCGTGATCGACTTGTAGGCCACGCCGTCCGGCAGGTCGGGCAGGTCCTGTTTGCGCTCGCCGCCAGCGAGGTTTCTCACCTGGTCGGCCGGCAACTCGCGCCCGAACAGCCGCAGCTTCTGCGGCACCGCCGCGACCGACTCACCGCGCAGCTCCATCTTCAAGTAGAGCTTGGCGGTGACGTTCTTCGCGTTTTCGGCCGGCGACACCGTGGTGACGGTCAGCGAGCCGTCTTCGGCCCGCCCGTAGGTGGTCGGCGGTTCGCCCTCGGCGGTCGGCATGTTGGCGAACGGGACCGTGATGGACGCGTCCATGCTGCCGACGCGGGTGGTCCCCTCCTCCGGTTGGGTCACGTCTCGCATCGTGGCCTCGAACCTGGCGTGCTCGGTGTCGCCGATGGTGATGTCGGGCACGGCCAGCCGCACCTCGGACAGGCGCTTCCGCAGCACCTGCGGGACGAGGCGGCCACCGCCGACCTCGACCTTCGGAGGCTGCGCCAGGCTGCCGGGGCACGCGAGCTGGCTGGACACCCGCTCGGTGATCACGCTTGCGATGTATCCGTCCAGAAAGGGCAGCGGCAGGAACAGGACCGCGAGCGGAACCGCGAGCAGCGGCGTGAGGCCAAACGCCAGCCACTTGGCGCGGCGCCCCCTGAGAAAGCGCCCGCCCAGAATGTGGCGCCCCTTCAGGAAGCCGCCATCATCGGCCGCGTGTGCCCGCTTCCCTCTCGCCGGCGCCGCGACAGGTGCGTCCGTATCCAAGCGGTCCACCTCCCATCGACGGAACCTTACCTACCGTCCAGTACGGTTTACAGGCGGCATCAGTTCAGCCACGTCACGACAGGCTGCGCTCAGCGCACGCGGCGTTGACAGACCGTGATGTATCACCGATGGTTGTCTAGGAAACGACTTCCATCGATACACGGGGGCTGAGGTGCGACGTCGGATCATCGCGCTGGGCGTGTCTTTGGCGATCGTCGCGGCCGGGGCGCTGACCATGGTGCTGCGGCCGGCGTACGCGGCGCTGGCATGCACCGTGGAGTACAAGCTCATCCGCGAGTGGTCGCTCGGCTTCACCGCCGAGATCACGCTGACCAACCTCGGGCCTCCAGCGGCGGACTGGCGGCTGCGATGGCGCACGGTCGGCGGCTATGTCGTGCCGGGCTTCGAACCGGTGCCGCCCGGATACTCGCTCGGCGCCGGCACCCACACACCGTACGATCCGGTGCTCATGCCGCCCGTGGGAGATACCCTGCCGACTGGTGGCTCCATCACCGTCCGCTGGGGTGGCTTCCACAGTGGACAGATTCACGCACCGGTCGACTACTTCTTCAACGGTCAGGTGTGCAACCGGGAAGAGCCGTCGGCCAGCCCGACGCCCTCCTCACCACGTCCTGGAAACCCCGACCCGACGCCGCCCACGGTCACGATGACCTCGCCGCGGCACAACGACTTCTTCGCCGTGCCCGCCACGATCCCGATCCGGGTCGACGCGACGGCCGCGGCAGGGCGGCACGTTACGCGGGTCGAGTTCAAGGCCCGAGGCGTTCTGCTCAATGTGGACACGACACCGCCGTACGCGTTCGACTGGCGTGACGTACCAGAAAATGGGGGCACCCGGATCACCGCCACCGCGTTCGACAACACCGGCGCCGCCACGGTCGGAGAGATCGTCGGCGTGCGCGTCCTGCCGCCCACCGCGCCCGGCGACGCGCGGCCGCTGCGCGTCTCCGGCAACCGCGTCGTCACGGTCGAGCGCCATCCGCGGTCGTTCCGAGCGCACGGCGTCACCCACTCCACAGTGGAGGTGGGTTGCACGCAGAGCCCCGCTATCTGGGACGGGCCGGTCGACGACGCCTCCGTTCGCGCGCTTCGGACGCGCGGCGTCAACACCGTCCGGATGCTACTCAGCGACGCCTGCTGGCGCAGCGGCAGCCACTCCGCGATCGAGGACCGCGTGTCCTACCTCGCCGAGGTCGCCGCGTACGCTCGCCGGCTGTCCCGGCACGGCATCACACCGATCGTGGCACCGCGCGCGACCACCGCCACGAATCTGGAGAGCCTCTGGCTCGATGCCGCACGGGTGTTCCGCGACGACAACACGGTGGTCTTCGACCTGGTCGACGCGGGATACCCGACCGTCGGCACCGCCGACCCGTCCGTCGTATGGAACTGCTGGCGCCAGACGGGCCCCGACTGCTCCGGGCTCGGCATCCTCTACCCCGGCACCCAGAGCCTCATCGACCAGATCCGCCGATACGGTGCGTTCAACGTCATCCTCGTCGGTGGCCTGGACGGCTCCAACGACCTGAGTGGCTGGCTCGCCCACCGCCCGACCGACGTGGCGGGCCGCAGCCTGGCCGCAGCGTGGCATGTGGACAACACATCCGCCTGCGCCACACCAGCCTGCTGGCGGTCGACGCTGCTACCGCTCGCCGCGCACGTGCCCGTCATCGCCACCAGCGTCAGCGCGCCTCCCGCGGTGGGTTGGCTGAGCCGGCACGGCATCGGCTACGTACACAGCGCGGGTGATCAGTAGGAACCGTTGTTCTGGAAGTAGGTCCACGCGCCGCAGGGCGTCTTGTACCGGCCCTTGACGTATCCGAGACCCCACTTGATCTGCGTGGCGGGGTTGGTCTCCCAGTCGCTGCCGGCCGAGGCCATCTTGCTGCCCGGGTACGCCTGCGCGATGCCGTAGGCACCGGACGAGGAGTTGCGCGCCTTGTGGTTCCAGCCGCTTTCCTTCGTCCACAGCTTCTCTAGGCACGGGAACTCGGAGATGGGAAATCCCGCATCGATCATCATCGCGCAGCCGATCTTGCGGTTGCCGCTGTACACGTTGCAGGAGGCGGGGATCGGGCCGGCGTACGGCTTGGTCTCCGCCTTCTCGCGCTTCTTGCGGCTCGCCTCCTCCTCGGCCTTGCTGAGCCGCCCGGCTCCGGCCTCCGCCGCGGCCGCGGCCTTCTCGGCGGCGAGCCGCTGGGCCTCGCGCTGCTGCGCTGTCGCCATCGTGTACTCCCGCTGCCGCTCCTTGAGGTAACCGATCTCCTCTTGCGCGGCCTCGGCGGCCAACTGGGCGCTGATCCCCTGCCGCCGGTCTTCCCGCATCTGGCTCAGGTAGTAGCCGCCACCCACCCCCACCAGGAGCAACGCGAGAGCCAAGGCCCGGACGCCGAACCGAGTCCACGGTCCACTCACGAGTGTTCCCTTCGTTGGGAGAACGCGCCGCGGAAGATACTGTCACAGACTCGGTTCAGATGAGGACAGCGCGGCCGGTCGCGGCGCTTTCCCGGGCAGCGTCGAGCACCTCGACGTTGCGCACGACGTCTCGCGGGTCGACCGGCATCGGCCCTTCACCGCGAACGGCCGCGGCGAACGCCGGGTAGTAGGTGTCCCAGCGGCCGCGCTCGGTCGGCACCGGCTCTTCACCGCCGGCCCGGTGGAGCACTCCCCAAAACGCTTCCGGTTCGACGCCCCAGTTGTCGCCTTCGGTGGCCGGCGTGCGGCCGGCGACCAGTGCGGCCTCCTGACCGTCCATCCCGTACATACCGTTCACGATGTACGTGCCGGTCGTGCCCGTGACCCGGAAACGCGGGCCGGGCGCCGCCTGCACCCAGCTGCCCCACAGGTGTGACTCGACGCCGCTGGCGTGGTGCAGCGCCACGAAGACGTCGTCGTCGAGGTCGTGCCGGCCGCGCATCTCCGCGTACACCCGGGTCGCCGAACCGAACAGCAGCAGCGCCTGGTCGACCAGGTGGGCGCCGAAGTCGCGCAGCGTGCCGCCTCCGGCTGCCGGCGGGCCCGGCTCCGGGGAGAACCGCTCGAACCGCGACTCGAAGCGGGTCACCGCGCCGAGCTCACCGGCGTCGATGAGCCGCCGGAGGGGGAGCAGGCCGGAGCCCCAGCAACGATTCTGGTAGACGCTGAGGGGTACCCCGGCCTCCTCGGCGGCCTCGACGAAGCCGCGGGCCGCCGCCGCGTCGAGGGCGAAGGGCTTGTCGACCACCACCGCCAGGCCCAGGGTGATGGCCTCGTGGACCAGGGCGACTCGGGTGTCCGCCGGGGTGGAGATGGCCACCGCCTCCGCTCCCGCCGCCGCCAGTGCGGCGAGGGAGTCGAACGCCGGCACCCCGGGCCGGTCGCCGGCCAGCTCGGCGCGGCGCTGCGGGGAGCGGGTCACCACTCCGGCGAACTCGATGCCGGGCGCCGTCGCGAGCAGCGGAGCGTGGAAGTAACGACCGCCGAACCCGTACCCGACCAGCCCGAATCTCACCATCCCGCGAGTTTATCGGTAAATATGCGCACCCAAGGCAAGATGGTCCGGTGGAGAAGATCGAAATCAGGCGGGTCGGCTACCTCGATCCGGACGCGCAAGTGCTGATCAAGGCGGCGCTGGCCGACCTGCGCGAGCGGTACGAGGATGACGAGGGCGACGCCACCCCGGTCGACGCGGCCGATTTCGAACCGCCGCACGGCGCCTTCCTCGTGACGTACCTGGACCATCAGCCGGTGTCGTCCGGGGCGTGGCGCAGCCACGGCGGGGACGGCACGGTCGCGGAGATCAAGCGGATGTACACCCTGCCGGCCGCCCGCGGGCGCGGCCTGGCGCGGGCGATGCTGGCCGCGGTCGAGCAATCCGCCCGCGAGCACGGCCGCCGCCGGATCGTGCTGGAGACCGGCGGACGCCAGCCTGAGGCGATCAACCTGTACCTGTCGGCGGGCTACCAGCGAATCCCCGACTTCGGCTTCTACCGCGACGAGCCGGACGTCCACTCGTTCGGGAAGGACCTCTGATCCGGATCGCGGGTCAGACCGGCGTGGACGCGGGGGCGCCGAGAGCCGCCGCGACCGAGGCAGCGAGCGCCGTCACGTACCCCGCCGGCAACGGCGTGCGGGCGACGGCGAGCCGCCAGTAGATCGGGCCGATGATCAGATCGACTGCCGTGTCTGGGTCGGTGCCGGCGGGCAGTTCGCCGCGGGCGACGGCTCGTCCGATGAGGAGCTCCGACGCCTGGCGCTGGTTGGCGCGGAGCGCCTCCTGGAGGGTCTGCCCGATCTTCGGGTTGCGGGCCGCCTCGGCGAGCAGGTCGGGGATGATCTGCGAGGCCAGCCGGTGCCGGAGAGCGCGGGACACGACGTGCAGCACCATCTCGATGTCGCCGCGCAGGCTGCCCGTGTCGAGTAGCGGCAGACTCCGGCTGGCGACCTCTGTGACGATCTCCAGCACCATCTCCAGCTTCGAACTCCAGCGGCGATAGACGGCGGTCTTGCCGACCCCCGCCCGGCGCGCGACCCCCTCGATCGAGAGACGGCCATAGCCGACCGCGGCGAGCTCCTGCATGACGGCCTGGCGGATGGCGGTCGTGACGTCTTCCCGGAGCACGGCGGCGCCGGCTGCAGGTCTCTTGCTCACGGCCGCCACCAGGGCAATATAGCCCACGACGCTACGCTTGCGTATCGACGTGGGCACTGACTATCCTGAGGCGGCGTCGATACGGTAGCGTTCCATCGCTCGCCAGACACGGGTCGAGCGATGCGCTGATGACAAGGATCGGAAATGACCGATACGGCGGTAGTCGATCCCGACTCGCACCTGTCCCTGGCGGAGCTGGCCGCCAAGCACGGCCTCACCGTCGCTGGCGCGCGGCCCGGCCTCGCCGCGTACACGAGGCGGCTCTGGTCTTACCGGCACTTCATATCCGCATACGCCAACGCGCGGATCGTCTCCTCGTTCAGCACGACGCGGCTCGGGCGACTGTGGCAGGTGCTCACACCGCTGACCAACGCCGCCGTCTACTACCTCATCTTCGGCGTCGTGCTCAACACCAAGGCGGATGTCCCCAACTTCATCGCCTACCTGTGCACCGGGCTGTTCGTCTTCGTCTTCAGCCAGACCGCCATCCACGGCGGCGTGCAGGCCATCTCGGGCAACTTGGGCCTGATCCGGGCACTTCAGTTTCCCCGGGCCTGCCTGCCCATCGCGGTGACGCTCACCCAGTTCAGCAACATGGTGGCCTCGATCGTCGTCCTCATCGGGATCGTCCTGGTCACCGGTGAGCCGATCACCATCGAGTGGCTGGTGGTCGTGCCGGCGCTGTTGCTGCAGTCGGTGTTCAACGCCGGCGTCGCCATGATCGTGGCGCGGCTGGGCGCGAAGCTGGCCGACCTGAAGCAGCTCATCCCGTTCATCATGCGCACCTGGATGTACGCCTCCGGCGTGCTCTACAGCGTCACCCTCTTCGAGCGTCACCTCCCGGTGTGGGCCGCCCGGGTGCTGGAGTCCAACCCCCTGCTGGTCTACATCGAGCTGATGCGGCACGCCCTGCTCGAAGGAGCGCCGCTGGCCTCGTCACAGCCGGTGCTGTGGGCACTGGCCGTCGGTTGGGCACTCATCGCCGGCATCGGCGGGTTCGTGTATTTCTGGCTGGGCGAACAGGAGTACGGCCGTGGCTGAACGGATTCCGACGATCGTCGCGGACAACGTCCACGTGGTCTATCGGGTGCACGGCGCCGGCACCCCGGGCACCGGATCAGCCGTGGCGGGCCTGCGGCGCCTGATCACCCGCACCCGCCCGCCGACGATCCGCGAGGTACACGCGATCAAGGGCGTGAGCTTCACGGCGTACCGGGGCGAGGCGATCGGGCTCATCGGCACCAACGGCTCCGGCAAGTCGACACTGTTGCGGGCGGTCGCCGGGCTGTTGCCGGTCGACCGCGGCGCCCTCTACGCGATGGGACAGCCGTCGCTGCTCGGCGTGAACGCCGCGCTGATGAACGACCTGTCCGGCGAGCGCAACGTGGAGCTCGGCTGCCTGGCGATGGGCATGAGCAAGGCCCAGGTACGCGAGGAGATGCCGAAGATCATCGAGTTCTCCGGCATCAACGACCGGGGGGACTTCAGCTCGCTGCCGATGCGCACGTACTCGTCCGGCATGGCTGCCCGGCTGCGGTTCTCCATCGCCGCGGCGAAGCGGCATGACGTGCTGCTCATCGACGAGGCACTCGCCACCGGCG
This sequence comes from Micromonospora sp. CPCC 205371, assembly GCF_026130045.1. GTDB lineage: Bacteria > Actinomycetota > Actinomycetes > Mycobacteriales > Micromonosporaceae > Phytohabitans. The sequence goes on along the minus strand of NZ_JAIBNX010000026.1, from coordinate 41,081 downwards.
ACGCCCAGTTCCGCAGGCGCAGCGAAGCGCGCGTGCGCGATCTACGCGCCGACGCCGGCACGGTCTTCCTGGTCAGCCACACGATGGCCTCGATCATCGACACCTGCGAGCGGTCGATCTGGCTCGAGTCGGGCGTGATCCGGGCCGACGGACCCACCGACGAGGTCGTCAAGCAGTACGAGGACTTCGCAAAACGCAAGTAGCCGCTGCCTGGCGGCTAGCGCCGGCGGTCCTGCTCGCCGTCCTGCCGGGCTTGGTCGGTGTCGTGCGTAACCCCCGCGACGCGGTCGGCGAGGCCCTCGTGCGCTTCGGGCAGGTGCTCGTGGGTGGCGGCAAGCAGTGGAATGAGCGCGGCGGGATCGTCGGTGCCGAGCGCGTCGTGCAGCCGGTCGAGGCTGGGCTGGGCCGCCGGGTCGAGGTCGGTGAGCGTGCTGACCTGAACGGCGAGCCTGCGTAGGTCGGCGCTGTGCGCACGGGCCCAGGCGGTGACCGCCCGGTCGCCGGCGCGGCGGTCGCGCACCGCCCGCACCCGCTGGTCCTGGGTGGTGCCGGCGGCCTCTGCGCCGGTGCGATGCAGGCGCAGGTACCGGCGCTCGGCCGCTTGCCGGCTCGCCACGCCCAGGGCCGGCGCGAGTTCGGCCCAGCTGATGCCGGCCGCACGGGCCATGCCAATCAGCTGCGGCTCCCACTCGTCGAGCAACACCCTCAGCTCGCGCAGTGACGCCAGGGCTTGCAGGACAGGGTCGCCAGTCGACGCGGTCACCATACCTCCATCGGTCATCGTTCCGATGACATTGGTCTTGTCATCGTTCTGGTGACATGGTAGAACCATAGGTAGCGCATTGACACCGTCCATTTGTCACGTGGGAGGTGGAGATTCCTATGTTGATGCGCACGGACCCGTTCCACGCGCTGGACCGGCTCACGCAGCACCTCGCCGGCGTCGACGCGCCCGGCACCTGGTCGCGGCCCGCATCGATGCCGATCGACACATACCGCACCGCCGGCGAGTTCCTGGTCGCCTTCGACCTGCCCGGCGTCGATCCCGACGCCATCGAGATCAACGTCGAGCGCAACGTGCTGACCGTCCGAGCCGAACGACGCCCACTCAACCTCGGCGAGGATGCGCGGCTGCACGCATCCGAGCGTCCGCTGGGCGTCTTTTCCCGGCAGCTGTTGCTCAGCGAGGCCATCGACAGCGAGCGCATCGAGGCCAGCTACGACAACGGCGTGCTGCTGGTCCGTACGCCGATCGTTGAAGAGGCCAAGCCACGCAAGGTCGCCGTCACCGGCGCCACAGGCCGCAAGGCCATCAACGCCTGATGATCCACCGGGCCGGGACGAGCGGTTCGCTCACCCAGCCCACCAAGGCTGCGAGGTGGCAGTGATGTCCACGACGACAACCAACCGGGCGCTGCACGACGCGTTCCTGGACCTGCTGTACGAAGACCAGGAACTCGTTGACGCCGAGTTCGCCGAGCTGATCGAGGCGTCGTGGACACCGCCGCCACCCGCACCGCACGCCCTCCCCGAACCCGCGGACCGTCCGCCACCAAACCGCTCCCTCCCGAGGGCTGCCGGTCCGCTCCGGCCAGGCCGGCCGACCACATCCCGCGACCGACAGGTCCGGCAACGTTCCCCTCCGCGTACACACGGAACGGCCCAACCACACGAGAAAGGCAGGTGACGACCCGGACAGCACAGTCCACAACGACGTCGCGAATCCACGGGTCCCAGCCCAAACGGGTTGGGACCCGAACGCGTCGTCACTGGTTGAGGTAGGCGAGCACGGCGCGGACGCGCCGGTGGGCGTCGTCGTCGGGCGGTAGCTGGAGCCTGGCGAAGATGTTCGTGATGTGCTTTTCCACGGAGACCGGCGCGAGTGTCAGAGCGGCGCAGATCGCCGAGTTGGACAGGCCCTGTGCCATGAGGCCGAGCACTTCCCGTTCACGGGCGGTAAGGGCGCCGATGCCGGTCTTACGGCTGTTGCGGGTGAACAACTGCGCGATCACCTCGGAGTCCATAGCGGTGCCGCCGGTGGCGACCCGGTCGATCGCGTCGAGGAAGTCGTCGAGCGCGGTCGCGGAAGCCGGGTGGCAGCCGCACGTCCACAATGGATAAGTCGGGGGCGTGCGCAGCGACGGCGTCGATCAGACCACTCGCGTTGTCCACGGCGGCCACGACGGTATGCCCGGTGGCGGTGAGCAGCCGCATGATGCCGTCGCGCAGCAGGAGCAAGGCGCCCGGACAGCGTCGAACCTGCGTCTGGGGGCTGCATTTCAGGACGGGTCTGCCCCGCGCTTCGAGTGGATCGTACGCAGTGCCGCGTCCGCGATGCGATCGTCCCCGTCCCACCGGACGACGAGGCTGAGGAGCGATGACGTAACGCGAGCCTCTGGCGACCGGATCCGGCGGCGCAGCGGCGGTGAGCTTTGGCAGACCAAGCCGCGACGAGGATGAGCATCACCGGTTCCACTGCGACAGCAGTCCCGGTAGGGCCGCTTGCAAGTGTGCGTAGAAGTCGCGCATGTCGGCGAGGCGTCGTTTGGCCGGCGAGTCGGGAGCGGCTTCGGCGATGCCCGCTTCGGCGGATTCGCGCAGTTCTCGCAGGACCCGGTTCTGGCTGGCGTAGAGCGCCGCCCAGGCATCGTCTCGGAGCCGGAAACGTTCGCGTCTGCTGCCCGGTGCCGGGACGCGTTCGACCAGCCCAGTGTGGATGAGCGACCGGATCCCGGTCGACACCGAACCGGCGCTCGCGCCGAGCGCGTCGCCGAGCTCAGCGGCGGTCAGGCTGTCCGCGTCGGTGAACAGGAGCGCTGCCAGTAGGCGGGCGGTCATGCGTTGCAGGCCCGCCTGGGTGAGGACCAGCGCGAGGCGCGTCGACCGATGCTCCCAGATGATCTGCGGCAGAAGTGCGAGCTACGCGTTGCCGAGGGCGGTCTTGCGAACGAGCATGTATCCGTATGAGGGCTCTGGTTCCTCCGGTGGGGTGCTGCCTTGAAAGACCAGGTCGAACCCGGCGACGGCGAAGCGGTCTTGCATCTCTTGGGCCGAGAGCCAGTACCGATCGAAGTCGACACCGAGCTCGGTGCTGGGGCCGTTTCGCCGCAGGGTGCCGTCGCCGTGTTTGAAGGCCGTCACCAGATATCCGCCCGGCTTAACAACTCGGCCAAGCTCGGCGAAGGCACGCACTCTGGCGTCCGGTGCGAGGTAGATCAACGAAAACCAGCACACCACCCCGGCCAGCGACGCGTCTCCGAACGGCAACTGGCGCAGGTCCGCGACCTCGTACGCGAAGCCCGGATGCTCCCGCCGCGCCACCTCGACCATCCCGGGCGAGAGATCCACCCCACGCGGCGACAGACCGCGGGACGCGAGATACGGAAGGAGCCGACCAGTGCCGCAGCCCACGTCCACGACGTCCGCACCCACGGCCAGCGTCAACTCGGCGAACAGGTCGAGCATCGCCCGCTCGACCGGCATGCTCTCCAGCACCCCAACCAGATTCTTGGCGTACCACTCCGAAAGCACGTCGTGCGCGTCACGCAACTCCTCGGTACTGGCGTCCACTCCCAGCCAACCTCCCACAGAGGCCATTGTGACGGCGAAATCTACCAGCCTGAACCGAACACGGAACTGGCTGGCCGAGCGCTTCGAGCAGCACCGACGCCGGCTGCGAGCGGTGGCCTATCTGCGTGGGGATCGCTTGCCGATCAGGGCGTTGTGGTTGGGTTCTCGGGCCAGGCGTGACGTGGGTACCGGCCGCGTAGTTCGGCGCGTACTTGCGGGTATCCGGTACGCCAGAACGACGCCAGGTCGTTGGTGACGGCGACCGGACGGCGTGCGGGCGAGAGCAGGTGCAGCAGGACGGGCACCCGGCCATCCGCGATCACCGGCGCCTCCCGCCAGCCGAAGGCCTCCTGTACCCGCAGGGCCAGCACGGGCGCCTGCGGATCGGTGTAGTCGACCCGCAGCCGCGACCCGCCGGGCACCGGTAGGCGCTCCGGCGCCATCCGGTCCAGGGCGGCGGCCTGCGGCCAGGGCAGCAGCCGGCGCAGTGCGGTGGCGATGTCGGCGCGTTCCAGGTCGGCCCGGCGCCGCGCCGCGTGCAGTTCCGGACCGAGCCACTGCTCAACGGTGTCGAGCAGGGCGTCGTCTGACACGTCCGGCCACGGGGCGCCCAGCGTGTGCCGGCAGAACGCCAGCCGCTCGCGCAGCGCACGCGCGTCGCGGTCCCACCGCAGCATCGTCAGGCCCTCGCGGCGCAGGCCCTCGAGCAGGGCACGGTCGAGTGCGTCGCGGTCGGGGTCGCGCAGCGGCCGTTCGACGAGCGTCACCGCGCCGAGCCGCTCGTATGTGCGGGCCACCACGTCGCCACCGGACCAGGCCACTTCCTGGCCCTGGGCCAGGTGGTCCGCGGCCGCGACCCGGGCGGTCGCCTCGTCGATCGCAGCGGCCACCCGGATGCGGGCGGCGGGCCGGCTCGGGTCGCGGGCCGCGGCGGCGGGCGCGGGCCACGCCGCGCCCCCCCGCGCCGGCCCCCGTGCCAGGTCCGCCGCGGCCCCGTTGACCATCAGGTACGCCGTGCCGCCTGGTTGCCGGGCCCGGGCCAGCCTTTCCGGGTACGCCAGACCGACCACCAGCCCGGCGGCCAGATCGTCGGGTAGGTCCGTACTCGACCAGTCGCCGGCTTCGGCACGCAGCCGGCGTACCTCCGTCTTCCAGTGGTGGTCGGCGCTGGAGCGCACCCGCCGCCACGCCGCGACCAGGTCCTCGCCCGAGGTCTGCTCGGTGAGCAACGCGACGATCTGCGCGGCGCGGTCCGCGCCGACCGCCGGGGCGCCGTCGAGCAGGGCCCGGGCCAGCCGCGGGTGTGCGCCGACGGCGACGATGGCACGCCCGCGCGCGGTGACCCGACCGCCGGCGTCGACGGCGCCGAGCACACGCAGCGTCCGGGTCGCGACCTGCATCGCACCGGCCGGCGGCGGGTCCGGCAGCGCCAGCCCGGCACCGGCCGGATCCCCCCAGCAGGCCAAATCGAGCGCGAAGCCGGTCAGGTCGGCCACCGCGATCTCGGGCCGGGGCGGGGCCGGCGCCCGGTCGACCAGGGCCGGCGACCAGCACCCGTAGACCACCCCGCCCGCCTCCCGCCCAGCCCGCCCGGCGCGCTGATCCGCGGTCGACCGCGACACCGGCACAGTGACCAGCGTGCCCAACCCGCGGGCGTGGTCGGTACGCGGCACCCGGCTAAGGCCGGCGTCGACGACGACCCTGACGCCAGGCACGGTCAAGCTGCTCTCCGCGACCGCACTGGCCAGAACGACCCGGCGGCCGGTGCCAGGACGAAGCACGGCGTCCTGGGACGCGGCGTCCTGGCGGCCATGCAGGCTCAACACGGTGACCTCGCGCAGCCTGGACGCGACCGCAGCGATTTCGCCGGCACCAGGCAGAAACACCAGCACGTCGCCGTCGTGTTCGGCCAGCGCCCGCCGCACGGTGGCGCCGAGGGGGCCCAGCAGCCGGGGGTCGACCCACAGGCCGTGCGGCGCGTCGCCGGGTCGGGGCGGCGGCGCCCACACCACCTCGACCGGATGCAACGCCTCGTCGGCGCTGATGATCTCGTCGGTGCCTAGCGCCCGGGCCAGCGCGGCGGTGTCCGCGGTCGCCGAGGTGGCCAGCAGCCGCAGGTCGGGCCGGATCGTGGCGCGTACATCGACGCAGAAGGCGAGGGCCAGATCCGAATCCAGATGCCGCTCGTGGCACTCATCCAGGATCACGACACCGGTGCCGGGCAGCTCCGGATCGCGTTGCAGCCGCCGCACCAGCACACCGGTCGTGACCACCTCCACCCGCGTGGCGGCGCTGACCCGGCGATCCCCGCGAACGGTGTACCCGACCAGGCCCCCGACCCGATCACCCAGCAGCGACGCCATCCGCCGCGCCGCCGCACGGGCGGCGACCCGCCGCGGCTCTGCCACCACGACCCGGCCCGGCACGCGTTCCATCAGCGCCAACGGCACCACAGTCGTCTTGCCAGTGCCCGGTGGGGCCACCAGAACGGCCGCACCCGCATTGTGCAGGGCGTCGCCGATCGCAGGCAGAACCTTCTCAACGGGCAGCACCCCGCCATCCTGTCGCATCGCCTTCCACGAGCCCGCTACCCCACAGGCCTGGCTTTCGGCCGCGTCAGGGGAACCATGCGGCGGTCTCCGAAGGAGACCATCGCGTGCACCGGTGCGGTGCTGGCGCGCAGGAGCGCCAGCACCGCGACCGCGGCGGCCCTGCCTGCGGGCGAGCTTTGGCCCCAGGGTGATCATCAGGGCGGTGAGGGCCGGCCTCGGACGCCCGAAGAGCGTGATCTCTCTGATGTGTGCGTGTCGTCGAGCCGCAGCAGTTGCGCCTCCTCGAACGGCTGGGTCCCCACGCGCGCCCGGTAGACCAGCGCATACGTTTCGCCCTGGCCGGTCTCGGTGTGGAAGCGGATGTCCGCGGCGTCGGCGTCACCGCTTTCCCCGGCGGCGCGCCAGCGCGCGACGGTGGCGGCGGAGTGTGAGGTGTCTAGCACGGGCCTCTCCCGGTGTGAACGGCGCGTTGGAGTTCGGGGTGTGGGCGGATGTCAGCCGGCCAGCTGGTTGAGCTTGCGGATCTGGCTGTCGAAGGCCCAGGCGGGAACGAAGCGGCGCAGTATGCTGGCGCGTCCGGCAAGGGTGCCGGCGGTGTAGCGCAAGTTCGGCTTCGGGGCCGTCGCGGCCTCAACGATCACCTTGGCGACGATGGCCGGGGCGTCGCCGTCCTTGATCGCCGCCGCCATCACACGGCCGAAGGTTTGCCGCTGCTGCGCGTACACCTGCAGAGGCACGTCGGGCTGCGTGCTGTTGGCCTCGAATCCGGTCCTGGTGTAGGCGGGTTCGACGAGCAGTGACCGGATGCCGTACTGCCGGACCTCGTGGTCCAGGGACTGGGAGTAGCCCTCGATCGCGTGTTTGGAGGCGCCGTAGACGGCCATGTAGGGCGCGGGGATGAATCCCTGTACGGACGAGAGGTTGATGATGCGGCCGCGTCCACGGGCCCGCATGTGTGGCAGGACCTCCTTCACCATGCGCATGACTCCAAAGACGTTGATGTCGAAGACCGCTTGGGCCTGCGCGATGGAGGTTTCCTCGGCCGCGCCGATCGAGCCGATGCCGGCGTTGTTGACCAGGACGTCGATACGCCCGAACCGCTCGATTACCTGCTGGACTGTGGCGGTGGCGGAGGTGTCACTGGCCACGTCGAGGTCGAGGAACGTCACCCCATTCAGCGGGGTGACGCGCGAGGTGTCGCGGCTGGTGCCAACCACGTCGAAACCCGCTTTGACCAACGCGAGCGCCGCTTCCTTCCCGATGCCGGAAGACGCGCCTGTCACGAGTGCCACCGGCCGAGTTGTCGTCATCATGAGCTCCCGAATTCAAGAGGGAAGTGCTGTGTTGTGATTTCCTACCGACTGGTGGCAACGGTAGACCAGTGAGTTGGAAATGGCAACACACCGGGCTACGGTGGGGTGATGACCGATCCCGACCCACGCGCCGGCATCCGCCTCGCCGACCTGCCCTTGGGAGTCCGTCCCTGCTCACTCGCGGCCGCTCTGGACGTCCTCGGCGAGCGCTGGTCGCTACTAGCCCTACGCGAGATCGGGTACGGCGTGCACCGCTTCGCCCGCATCGCCGGCTACACCGGCGCGTCCCGCGACATCCTCGCCGACCGACTCCGCAAACTGGAGGCCGCCGGCGTCATCGAGCGCCGGCAGTACAGCGAACATCCGCCTCGCCACGAGTACCACTTCACCGAGGCCGGCCGAGAACTGTTCCCGGTCATGCTCGCTCTCTCCCAGTGGGGCGACAAATGGGCAGTGGACACCCCGGCCCTCACCCGCCGACACACCTGCGGCCAGCCGGTCCAGGTCGACCTGGTCTGCCACCACTGTGGCCAGCCGGTCACCCGCGACACCATCCATGCCGAGCCTTGAGGCGATCACCGGCTCCACTGTGTCTACCGCCAAGGTTGTATCGATGGGTACACCCAATGATTGACGCCATATCGGCCTTGTGCTCCTAGCATCACCACCGTGTTTCGCCGAGGGATCTCCATCAGAGGCGTACTGGCCGTGGCGACCGTGGTCGTCGTGTCGGTCAGCGCGCCGGTCTTCACGTCATCCTCACGCCTGTGGGCCGACGCAGAACCGGAAACGACATTCAGAAACCCGGTCGGCGAGGATGGTGGGCCTTTCATGACCTACCACAACGGTCACTACTACCTCGCCATGACAACGCACGCGAACAAGATCACTATGCGGAAGGCGACGAGCATTGGGCGGCTGCACGTGGCCCCTCCGGTCACGGTCCTCACCATCCCGGAAGGGCAGCACCGGCGCCTGGTGTGGGCGCCGGAGTTCTATCGGGACCCGGCAACGGGCAAGTGGTACCTGTACTACACGGCGGCCGCATCGGACGACAACGACGAGTCGCACCGGCTCTTCGTAGCCGAGTCGCACGGCAGCGATCCGATGAGCGGCTACACGTTCAAGGGCAGGATCGGACCGGACAGGTGGGCGATCGATCCGGCCATCATGGTCCACAATGGCCAGCGATACCTGGCGTTCTCAGCCTCCGTGCCGGGCCAACACAACGCGCTGCATCTGCAGAGGTTGACGAGCTTCACCCAGACAGCCGGTGAGCCGGTACACATACCCGCACACGGCGGTGAGACGTGTCCGCGCGTACGGGAGGCGCCCTCGTTCCTTCACCGCAATGGCCGCACGTGGATGGTGTATTCCGTCTGCCACGTCAAGGACCCCGAGTACCGCCTGTTCATGAAGAGCATCGCCGGCAAAACCGATCCGCTGGACAAGGACAACTGGCAGCAGCACCCCGGTCCGGTATTCGCCAGCAACCCGGGCGCGGGGGTCTGGGGCCCCGGACACAACGGCTTCTTCCGATCCCCGGACGGCGACGACTGGATCGTCTACTACGCGAACGGGACGGCCGCGGCTGGTCTGGAATCCCTGAGCCTGCGAACCACCCGGGTGCAGCGCTTCTCGTGGAACGCGGATGGCTCGCCGCACTTCGGCGCCCCGCGCCCGATCGGCGCGACCCAACAGCTACCTCATCCCGACCCCGAGGGTGGCTCGTACTGGATCAACGATGACGGCCGCTCGAACGGTGCGGGATCGCTCACCTACGGCGGCGCATGGAACGTCCGCCCGGACTGCGCCCCACTGTGTTTCTGGGGAGACGACACCTGGAGCGGGACCAAAGACGCGACCGCCACGTACACATTCGCCGGCCGGCGCATCACGCTGCTCGCCTTCGGCGGCCCGGGCCGCGGGAAGTTCGCGGCCTCCATCGATGGCGGCCCGGAAACCTTCCACGACCAGTACCGCGCCGCAGGCGTCGGCGAGACACTGCACTACCTGAGCCCCTGGCTGACCGCCGGCACACATACGCTCCGGATCCGCGTCCTGCACGACAAGAGGGAGGATTCGACCGGGTACGGCGTGGCGATCGACCGCGCCGAGGTCTATCCGTAGGGCGACGGGCCTAAAGGTGGCGGCGGCGCCGGGCGGCTTCGCACCGACGTGGCAGCCCGGCTACGGCAATCCGCCGGCGCCCCGCTGCCGCCCGTTATTGACAGACCCCTAAACCCAGCGTGTACGTCCGTTCAGCCGCCGTTGAGTGCTTCGTCCAGTGCGGTGGTTTGGGCCCGGAGGAACTCCTGGGCGACGGCGGTTTTCGCTTCGACGAGCGTCACTTCGGCATCCGGTTGAATCTGCGAACGATGCGGTCGAAGATCCGGGCCGGAAGTACGCGGTAGAGCACGCTGATGGTTGCCGCGGTCGAGCCGGCGGTGCGTCGCAGTTTCGGGTTGCGGTCGGTGGCCGCCGCGAGGATGACCTTGGCGACGACGGCGGGGGCGTCGCCGCCGCTGGTGTTTTTCGCCAGCACCTCGTCGAAGGTGCGCCGTCCTGAGGCGTAGAGCGGCATGGGTGTGTCGCCTTGCACGCTGTGGTCGCCGAACGGGGTGTTGATCGGGCCCGGCTCGACGAGCAGTATCCGGACGCCGTGTTCGCGGACTTCGTGGTCCAGTGAGCCGGAGTAGCCCTCGACTGCGTGTTTGGTCGAGGTGTAGATCGCCATGAACGGGCTGGGTACGAACCCGCTGAGGGAGGAGACGTTGACGATGCGTCCGCGCCGTTGAGAGCGCATGTGCGGCAAGACGGCCTTGGTCATCCGCATGACGCCGTAGACGTTGATGTCGAAGACGTCCTGCGTTCGGGCGACGGAGAATTCCTCGCCGGCGCCGTTGGCACCGACGCCGGCGTTGTTGACCAGCACGTCGATTCGCCCGTACCGGTCGATCACCTGCTTGACCACGGAGGCGACCGATTCGTCGCTGGTCACGTCGAGGTCGAGGTAGGTGACCCCGGCGGGCGAGGTGAGTCGCGCGGTGTTGCGGCTGGTGCCGATCACATGGAAACCCGCGTCGGCGAACGCGATCGCGGTCGCTTTGCCGATGCCTGAGGAGGCGCCTGTTACGAGCGCGACCTGCCGAGTTGCTGTCATCACGGCTCCCAAATTTTAAGATTACGTCCGTACTCTAATGAGTGCGGGCGGCTGGCGCTGGCCGTACAGATGGCACGGGGTTCGCCGCCGATCGGACCTACTCCGGCGGTTCTGACCGCTAGGGGAGGAACGGGGCGAGCCGGGTTTCGATCGGCTGGTGGAGGCTGGCGCGGACCGCGCGGGTGAGGTCGTCGGCCAGGATCTCCTTGTCGCCCTTCTCGACACCGTCGAGGACTTGGCGGACCACGTCGGCGGGCTTGGACTTGGCGGCGTCGATGCTGGCGGTCATGTCGGTGTCGACGTACCCGACGTGGACTGCGACGACCTGGACGCCTCGGGGTTCGAGTTCCAGGCGCATGGAGTCGGTGGCGCTCCACACGGCCGCCTTGGAAACCCCATAGGTGCCGCCGACGGGGAGCCAGGAGGCGACCGAGGCGATGTTGATGACGACGCCGGAACGCTGCGCCAGGCGGTCGGCGAAGGCCGAGGCCACGGCCAGCGTGCCGAACAGGTTCGTCTCCAGTTCGCTGCGCAGGGTGGAGGTGTCGAAGTCGAGGACCGAGGCGCCACGGGCGATGCCGGCGTTGTTCACCACGACGCTCACATCTTGCGCGATCTCGGCGGCGCGGGCCACCGAGCCGGCGTCCGTGACGTCGAGTTGCAGCGGGACCACGCGGGGGTCGTCGGCGACGACCGTCTGCGGGTCGCGGGCGGCGGCATAGACCTTCGCGACGCCGCGGTCGAGCAGCTGACGGACGAATTCACGGCCGATGCCGCGGTTCGCGCCGGTGACGAGGACGGTCTGGTCAACGAGCTGAGTCATGTCATTCTCCGGGAGTCGGTGCGCCGGTCGGGTGGAAGTGCGGTAGCGCCCGGTGGGGGTCGGCGCCCTCGGGGATACGCCAGAGGCCGGGCACGCCGCCGGCGTCGACCTCGGCGTAGGTGACGCCTTCCGGTTCGGTGGACGCCAGGTGGTGCGTCTCGGCGATGTCGCGCACGATGCCCAGGTCTAGGCCCGGAGTGGACAACTTGGCGCGCACGCTTTCCAGGAATTGCGCGAACTGCCGCGCCTGCGGGCTGGGTTTCACGATGACACTCCTCGCCTGACCTTTGGATTACGTTCATACGACCATATGATGGGAGCACGGCCAGGGCAAGGGGCTGGGCGAAATTAAATTATGGTCGTACTCTCAATCTGGTCGGGGCTGCGGGCGAAGTGGCCTGCCGGCGGGTGAGGGAGTGTGTGGTGCGGTACGGCAGAGAGCGCAAGCAGGTGACGCGGCGGCGGATCATCGAGGCGGCCGGTCGCCGCTTCAAGGCCGATGGCATCGACGGTTCGGGGATTGCCGCACTGATGGCCGACGCGGGATTGACCAACGGTGCGTTCTACGCCCACTTCGACTCCAAGGACGACCTCGTCGCCGCCGTGGTCGCCGACCAGCTCCGCGAGCAGCGCGAGGGCCTGAGTGCGGCGGCTCTCGGCCGGGCCGGAGCCGAGCAGATGCTGCGCCAATACCTCTCGATCGGGCATCGCGACGACCCGGCACGCGGCTGCCCGTCCGCCGCCCTGCTCGACGAGATCGCCCGCACCGCCGACCCGACCAGGCGCGCGTACACCGAAGGCGTACTGGCCGTCATCGACGACGTCGCCGCCCGGGTCGCGCCCAACGATCCGCGCTCCGCGCGAGCGCGGACCCTCAGCATCTACGCCCTGATGGTCGGCACGTTGCAACTCTCTCGCGCTCTGGCCGATCGCCAACTCGCCGACGCGCTCCTCGAGCAGGGCATCCAGAGCGCCCTCACGCTGCTCGACGCCGCCGAACGGACTTGATCCGGACCGCTGCACCACGATGCTCAGCGAAGGAACACGAGTGCGTTCTCGATGCCCTGTTCGAGGACCTCGTCGGCGAACTCCGGGTCGGAAAGGGCCCGGGACAGCTGCAACGTGCCGACTATCAGGGCGTACAACCCGAGCGCCTTCCCATACGCGGACCGTGGATCCTCGGGAGCCAGGCGCGCAGCGATCTCGTCCACGATGGACCGCGCACCCTCGGTGTAGGCCTCCTTGGTCGCGGCCGTGCAGCGCCCGATCTCGTCGAGCAGTGCCGCGGAGGGGCAACCAGCGCCGGGGTCGTCCCGATGCTGAGGCGACAGGTATTCGCGCAGAAACACCTCCAGGCCCGCCCGGCCGGGCGCAAGCTCACTGAAACTCTGCGCCGTGGCGCCCAACTGGTCGGCAACGACGTTGGCGACCAGATCGTCCTTGGACGAGAAATGAGCGTAGAACGCGCCGTTGGTCAACCCCGCATCCGCCATCAACGTGGCCACGCCGGAACCGTCGATGCCGTCAGACTTGAACCGATGACCGGCCACCTCGAGGATCCGCTGCCGCGTCGCCCGCTTGTGCTCCTTGCCATAACGCGCCACCGGGACTCCTCCACCTGCTCGGCACGGCCGGTACCCGCCCCAAGCGTATCCGATGGTATGACGTACATAATCTTACAAGCGATCACCATCATCGCCGGCGACGCCGTCCGACTCCCACTCGCCGGCAACGACAAAGGGCCGACCCTTGAAGGACCGGCCCTGGACGCAAACCAGGTGGTTCGCGCAATTGCAACTAGGGTGGGCGATACTGGGATCGAACCAGTGACCTCTTCGGTGTGAACGAAGCGCTCTCCCGCTGAGCTAATCGCCCTCAGCGCGGACCGAACTCTACCCGATGCGACACCTTCGCCGCATCTTCGGGGTCAGTGCGTCGCGATGTAGTTCAGGAAGCTCGCCACCAGATCGATGCCGAAGCTGAACCGGACGGTGAGCCACACCACCGCTCCCACGAATATCATCCCGACCAGGCCGAGCAGGAGGCGTACCGGCCAGGACTGGCGGGTGACCCAGGTGGTCCATTTTCTGAGGTTGCGCCGGGTGAAGTCGAGCAGCTTGCGGGCCCAGGAGAACTCGATGGCCCAGATGCCGATGCCGCCGAGCACGATGAGCCAGCCGGGGCCGGGCAGCGGGATGAGCGCCGCACCGAGCGCCACGACGAGCAGGCCGGCGAGCGCGATGAAGACCTTCAGGGCTATCCGGCCGGTCGGATTGGCGCGGATGACCTCAAGGGTGAGGCGGATGCGCTCGCGCCAGCGCGGCCGCTTGGGGGGACCCCCAGGGACGCTGGCGGGTGCGGCCATGGCTTCCGGAGGCGCCGCCGAGCCAGCATCCTCCGGCGAGGACGCCGAAACTGCGCCCAGTGCGGCCTGGTTTGTGACCATTTCACTCCCACGGTCTCACGCGGCCCGTCACTCATCGGGACGACTGGACGTTACCGGAGTGAGTCGACGTCTGAACCACACCCGACGCCGGTCGGAGCCGATCATCAAATTGGAACCGGACACTTTATATGAAAGCGGTTCAATATACCGGTGAATCGGGGCCGTCTTCCCACTAGTGGGTGAGATCAGCGTATGGCGGAGCGTAATCAGGAGTATCCACTGAGTATGGGAATCGCGGGGCACGTAAGCCCCGCAGCGGTGCCGGGGGGAGAACGTCCATGAGTGTCATCCGACCGACGACCGTAGAGGTCGAGACGTCGCTGCGGCTCGTCGCACCGGACGCGACGGCGCTGCCGGTACGGGCCAGCCTGCGCTACGACCCGACTGACCCGTACGCCGTCCATGTGCTCTTCCACGCGGAGTCCGCGGGGGGCGAGGCGGTGAGTTGGTCGTTCGCCCGCGAACTGCTGGTCGCCGGCCTGGACGAGCCCGCTGGCATCGGCGATGTGCGGGTGTGGCCGTGGGCCACGCCGCGCGGCGACTTCGTCGCGCTGGCCCTCTCGTCGCCGGACGGCAATGCGCTGTTCGAGGTGCCGCGCAGCGTGCTCGTTCGGTTCCTGCGACGCACGTACGTCGTGGTGCCGCGTGGCAAGGAGACCGACCACCTCGACGTGGACGCCGCGGTCATCCGCCTGCTAGCCGGCCGCTGACGCGCGCGATAGCACGAAAAATAGACCCTTGTAACATCGTTAACACCTGCCTTACCGTGGGGTACCCTGGCGGGGGTGGCGCCACCTCGAAACCCTCGCCGGACCGGGCCGTCCTCCGGCCCCGGCCAGTCCCCCGCGAGGTTCCCATGGCGCTCACCAGACGGCTGCTCACCCCTGCGATCCTCATCCTGACCCTGGTCGCGGCCGCGCCCCCGACACGAGCGGATGCCAGCCCCACCACCAGCTTCACGGCGGTGGACATCGCGTCGCACGACGGCACGGTACTCAAAGCCAACGTCATCGCACCTACATCCGCCGGCCCGCATCCGGCCCTCGTCTTCATCTCCAGTTGGGGGCTCAACGACGCGGAGTACCTTGCCCAGGCGCGCGCCTTCGCCGAGGCGGGCTACGTGGTGCTTTCGTACACGGCGCGCGGCTTCTGGAGATCCGGTGGCAGGATCGAAACCGCCGGTCCCGCCGACATCGCTGACGTCTCCGCGGTCATCGACTGGCTGGACGCGCACACGGCGGCGGACCCCTCGCGCATCGGTGTGGGCGGCGTGTCGTACGGCGCGGGAATCGGGCTGATCGCCTCAGGGCATGACCCGCGCATCCGGGCCGTCGCGGCGCTGTCCGGCTGGACCGATCTCATCGAGTCCCTGTACGCCGACCAGACGCGGCACCAGCAGGCGGTATGGCTGCTCAAGCTGACCGCCGAACTGCTCGGCCAGCCCAGCGACGAGTTCGACCGGATCGTCGACGACTACTTCGCCAAGCGGAACATCCCGACGCTGCTCGCGTGGGGCGCGGTGCGTTCGGCGGAGACGTACCTTCCCGGCATCCGCGCCAACCGGCCCGCGATCCTGCTGGCAAACGCGTACGGCGACAGCGTCTTCGGCCCCAACCAGCTCGTCGAGTTCTTCGGCGCGCTCACCGGCCCCAAGCGGCTGGAACTGTCGCCCGGTGACCACGCCATCCCCGAGTTGACCGGCCTCGCCGGCCTGCCCAACCACGTGTGGACAAGCGCCCGGCGGTGGTTCGACGAGTACCTGACCGGTGCGGACACGGGCATCGCCGACGACCCGGTGGTGCTGCGCGTGCGCGGCTCAACGACGACGGAGGCATACCGGAACTGGGCCGACGTGACCGGCTCCACCACCCGGTACCACCTGGGCGGTGCGCCCTGGTACGACCGGAGCGGGCCGCTCAGCGAGGGCGCCACACCGGAGGCCGCGTGGACCGAGTCGTTCCACGCGTACGGCGACACCGTGGCCGGCGCGGGCGTCGTGCTGCTGTCGAACGGGCTGGAGGCGCTCACCGGCAACCCGCCATCGGCGTGGCTGCCCGCGGTCGACCGCAACCGCGGCGCCGTGTGGGAGACCGAACCGCTGCCGCGGGGCGCGGCCGTGCGGGGCATCACACGCCTGCACCTCACGGTGCGGCCGGGAGCAGCGACCGGCACGGTGGTCGCCTATCTGTACGATGTGGACGCTCTCGGCGTGGGCAAGCTTGTCGCGCACGCGCCGGCCACCTGGTCGTCAGGCGGCACCCAGGCGATCGACCTGGCTCTGCCGGCGACCGCGTGGGACGTACCGGCCGGCCATCGGCTCTCGCTAGTCGTCGACACCGAGGACGGGCTGTACCTCGACGAGAACGCGTACGGCGCGGCGGTAACCGTGACCGGACCGAGCTGGATCGATGTGCCGATGCGTTGAGCTGTCGGAAAGAGGCCGCCTGACGTGCGAGATCAGCCAACGGCCGCTACGGTCGTCGTGATGGTCGCTTTCGGTCAATCTGTTGGCCGCGCGCTTGAGGCCGCATGCGCGCCCGGGCAGGCCGGGATAGGCACCCTCACCCTTAGTGATCTCTCCGCAGACGGAGCGTCGATTCTCGACCACCACGCGCTGGTACTGGTCACGAGCGGTCACGGCACCTACGAGATCGATTTCGTGACGTACGCCTGCCGGCCGGGCACGCTGCTGTGGGCCCGGCCGGGGCAGGCGGTGCGGCTGGGCGGCCAGTCAGGCCTGGACGCGACGCTGGTGTGCTGGCAGCCGGGCATCCTCGCACCCCTGCACCCGCAGGCCGCCACGCTCGACAACCCGCTCGGTCCCACGCACTGGCACCTCACCGGCGAAGACGAGGACGCGGTCATCAACGAGGTCAGCCAGCTCGTCGTCGACTGCGAGCGCCATGGTGCCGGCGATCTGCCCGCGGTGCTGCTGCGCCACCAGCTCGCCGTCCTGCTGCTCCGGATCGGACTGCTGGGAGACACGGACAGCCATTCCAACGAGACCGGGCCTACCCAGAGCATTCAAACAACTGCGAACGAGGCGGAGACGTTCCACCGGTTCCAGCAGGAACTGGAGCGCGGATACGCCCGCACCCGCCGCGTCGAGGACTACGCCGCCGACCTCGGCTGCTGCGTGCGTACCCTCACCCGGGCCAGCCTGGCCGCGACCGGGCGCAGCGCCAAGCAGGTCATCGATGACCGCGTCGCGCTGGAGGCCAAGCGGCTCCTCGCCGGCACCGACCTTCCGGTGGCAGAGGTGGGACGGCGCTTGGGGTTCGCCGAACCGACCAACTTCGGCCGGTTCTTCCAGCGCGAGGTCGGCAACAGTCCGGGCGGATTCCGCGCCGAGGCGGCGCGCGACACCGCACCGCACCCGGCACCGCACCGGCCACGGGAACCCCTCGACCACATGCCCAGTCCGTTGACGGCATGATGGTGCTGTGCAGATCTCCGCGCGCGGTGACTATGCGGTGCGAGCCGCGCTGAGCCTGGCGGCCGCGCACCCTTCGTTGATGTCCGCGCAAGCCATCGCCGCCGAACAAGACATGCCCCGCAAGTTCCTCGAAGCCGTCCTGGCCGACCTTCGCCGTGCCGGCATCGTCCGCGCGCAGCGCGGCGCCGAAGGCGGTTACACGCTCGCCGCGGCGCCGCGCGACATCACCATCGGGTCGATCTTGCGCGCCGTCGATGGTCCATTGGCAGGTGTACGCGGGCTGCGTCCCGAAGAGACCAAATACGACGGCGCGGCGGAAAATCTGCCCCGGCTCTGGGTGGCGGTGCGCGCGGCGGTGCGCGAGGTCGTCGACGAGGTGAGCCTCGCCGAGCTGGTGACCGGCAAGATGCCCGCCCACGTCCGCAAGCTGACGACCCGCCCCGACGCCTGGGAGCCTCGCTAGGGGCGCTAGGGGCTAGCGCGGTGCGATGACAACGTCGCCGGAGAGGCGGCCGCGTTCTGGATCTCGGGTCACCGCGCCGGATTGCAGCAACGCGGTGAGCACGCGCACGGCGTCCGCCGATCGGTACACGGTGTCGGTGAGCGTGAAGCGGCGCAGGTCGGTGACCGTGCAGGCGCCGGCCGTGCGCAGCTGGGCCAGCAGCTCGCGCCGCAGCGGGCCGGGGTGCGGGTTGAGCGAGATGTCGAGCAGGTGCCCCTGGGGGTCACGCGGGTCCCGATAGCGCACGCCCGCGTACTCGTCGACGGCCCAGAGGGCGTTCTTGAAGGCTTCGAGGCTCTTGCCGGCCGCCGTGCCGAACGTGACGAGCCGGGCTGACCCGTTGTCTACCAACTCGACCCGGGTGGCCAACGGAAATGGCGGGTCGGGCGGCTGGCCGGTACCAGAGACGAGAAGGACCTCGGCGGGGCGTGCGATGCCCGCGGCGGCGATGGCCGGCGGGCCTGGGTCTTCTAGGTGTGCGAGCAGCGGTGCGCCTGCGGCGCCCGCTGCTTTCAGTGCCACCGCGAGCTTGTCGTCAGGATTGCCCGCCACGGCGTGCACGCTCAATTCCGCGGGTGTACCGAGCTCCGCCTGCACCGCATCGAGGCGGCGCACCGCATTGGCCGGATCGGGTGCTACGAGCAGCACCGTGAGGCGCCGTCCGCGCAATCGGTCGGAGAACTCCGCGAACACGCGCAGCCCCGCCTCGGCCGCCTCGGCGTCGATTGCCCCGGACCAGCCCTGCGCGAAGGTGGCTCCCCGCGCGCCATGCAGCGCCACCGGGGCCCAGGCGTCGAGGTATCGGACGAGTAGTTCCCTGACGACGCCTGCGATCGCGGAGGACATAGCTCTAGTTTCTACCGCGACACGCCAACCCCGCCGGCCGTCTGCGCCCCGTACCGCTGCTTCTCCTTGGCCAGGTCGAGTGGCCCGATGCGCTTGCGGGCGTCGATCGCGGCCTGATCGAGCAGGTCAGCGGGGATGAGCCACACCACTTCGAACTCCAGGCCGTCCGGGTCCTTGCCGTAGAGGCTCTTGGTGGTGCCGTGGTCGGACGTGCCGACGAGGGCGCCCGCCTCAGACAGCCGGACGGCGATCCGCTCCAGTTCATCGAGCGTGTCGACCTCCCAGGCGAGGTGGTAGAGCCCCACGGTGGTGCGGCCGGCGCCGGAGGGTCCGGCGTTCGGGCCGAGCTCGAAAAGGCCGAGGTCGTGGTCGTTGGTGGAGTCCGGCGCCTGCATGAAGGCGGCTCCCCCGAAACCGTCAGGAGTCATCGCGATCTGGCGGAAGCCCAGGACGTCGCGGTAGAACGCGACGCTGCGGTTGACGTCGCGCACGAAAAGTACGGCATGGTTAAGTCTGTGAACACCCATGGTTATGACGGTAGCGCGGTAGTTGAGCCCTCAACAACTGGGGTAGGCTGGGCTCCGTGACCCGGTGGCTGAACGCGGAGGAGCAGCGGACCTGGCGAGCATTCCTGCACAGCTCGCGCGCGCTCTTCGACACTCTCGACCGCGAACTGCAGCGTGACGCCCAGATGCCCCACGCCTACTACGAGATCCTCGTGCGCCTCTCCGAGGCGCCAGAACGCACCATGCGGATGAGCGAGCTGGCCGAGGCCACCTCATCGTCCCGCAGCCGGCTGTCGCACGCCGTCGCTCGGCTGGAGGAATCCGGGTGGGTGCGGCGCAGGGATTGCCCCACAGATCGCCGCGGACAGCTAGCGGTCCTCACCGAGCATGGCTTCGAGGTACTGGTGGCAGCCGCACCGGGGCACGTCGAGGGAGTGCGATCGCACCTGTTCGACCAGCTCACGCCGCAACAGGTGAGCCAGTTGCGTGAGATCAGTGAGGCGCTTCTAGGTCATCTCGACCCGGAGAGACCCTTGTACTGATCGTGTCTGGTCCAGCACCATGAGGCACGTGTCAGCAGTACTGGGTGAATTGACCGCGAGGGCCTACAGCCTCGTCGAGATCGGCGACCTGCCCTCCGCCCAGTTGCTGCTCGCCGACGCCCTGGCACAGGTCGACACCGATCCCCGGCACGCCTCCCCGGCCCTCGCCGACGCGGCGGGCCTGCACTCGCGAGTGCTGATCCGGCTGGGCGAGCCGCACTCCGCACGCGGATGGGCCCAGTTCGCCTACGTCGCGGCCAACCGGCTGTACGGGCCCGGGCACGAGCAGACCATCCAGGCCGCGGCAACGCTCGCCACCGTCCTGCAGCGCCTCGACCACTTCAGCGAGTCGTCCCACCTCTACGCCGAGGTGATCGAAGGGCTGACCGCGCTGCAGGGCCCCGAGTCCCGGCAGGTACTGGCCGCGCACGCCGACCTGGCGACCGTCGAGTATGCCCGGGGCGACTGCGACACCGCCCGCGCACGGATCGCCGAGGCGTGGGACATGACCCGCGAAGCGTACGGCGACGCGGACCCCGCTGGGATCAAAATGCTCGCCCGGCTCGGTGCGATGGAGCGTGACTGCGGAAAGTTCACCGAGGCGCACCAGCACCTGGCGCACGCGCGTGAACTGTGCCGGCAGTACCTGCCACCCGAGCATCCGATGACGGCGCAGGTGGCGACGCTGTCCCGGGCGCCCGCCAACCCCGACCATTTGTGCAACGGGCACGCCCTCCCCGCGGCTCCCGCACGCCACGCGGCTCCCCCTCCCGAGCCTCCCGACCCCTCCCCTTCCGACGCTCCCCCTTCCTTCGACGGCGCTCCCCGACCGCCCGACTCCGACCTTGCGGGGGCGCGCGCCGGCGAGCCGGCTCCGGTGGTCGGACCCGACGCGGGCGGTGACCCCGTCCCGCCCGACGTGGCCGAGTCGTGGTGGCCACCGCCGGACGACGGCATCGACCCGCCGCCCAACCTGCCCGTGCCCGTCGGGCACCGCGAGCAGCCGGCCCGCCGGCGCGGCCCCGCACCTCTGCTGCTAGCCGCCCTGATCGCGGCGGGACTCGGCGCGGTCGCCGTGATCATCGGACTGTCGGCGGTGGACCAGCAGCAAAACCGCGACCCCGACACCGGCCCGGTGGCCGCACCGACCTTGCCGCCCACCAGCGCACCCGCGCCCACCTCCGCCCCACCGTCCCCCACGGTCAGTCCCGCCCGCCCCGGCACCCCGCCAGCCTCGGTGAAGCTCGTCGACAACCGCCAGAGCATCACACTGACCTGGACCTACCCGGCAGGCGCCAAAGCACTGGTGCGCCTCTCGGGTGCGCCCGAAGGGCAGCAGCAGCGCGCGTTCCAAGACTTGCCGGCCGGCTCCAGCAGCTACGTCGTACACGGCCTCGACCAGGACACCGACTTCTGCTCCACGGGCGCAGCGGTGTACTCAGCCAAGGCCATGGGCCGGGCCCCCCCCGCCTGCCCCGCCCGCGCCCGCTAGCCTCCCCGGCGCCCTCTCCCCGCTCCGCCCGCGCCGCGCGGCGCGGCGGGGGTGCGTGGGGTTAGTCGGGGGTGGGGGTTGCGGGGAGGCGGAGTTCGGCGCGGACGCCGGGGGCGGCGTCTTTCAGGACTACCGTGCCGCCGTGCCGGCGGGTCAGTTCGCGGGCGATCGCCAACCCCAGACCCGAGCCGCCCGCGTCGCGGGCGCGGGCGTCGTCGAGGCGGGTGAAGCGGTCGAAGACGCGTTCGCGGTCGGCAAGGGGGATGCCGGGGCCGTCGTCCGTCACGGTGATCAATTGGTACTGGCCGTTGGCGGTCACGCCGATGGATACGCGGGTGTTGGTGTGCCGGACGGCGTTGTCGAGCAGGTTCGACACCACTCGGGCGAGCGCGTCCGGCTCGCCGACAGTCCACAACGGGCACTCAGGCCGGGTCACGTCGACCGCCGGATACCGCTCGGCCACGGTGGCCACGAGCTCGCCGAGCTCGACCGGTGTCGCCGCCCGCGCGGCCCGCGCCCCGCCGTCGTCGGAGCGGGCGAGCAGCAGGAGGTCGTCGACCAGCCGGCTGAGGCGGTGGATGTCGGCGAGCAGGTCTTCGCCAACATCGGCCCACTCGGTGCGGTCACCGAGTCGCTGCGCGACCTCCAACTGGGTACGCATGTTGGTCAGCGGGCTGCGCAGCTCGTGTGCGGCGTCCGCCACGAACGCTCGCTGCCGCACCCGCGCTGCTTCCAGCCGGTCGAGCATCCCGTTGAGGGTTACCGCCAACCGGTGGATCTCATCGTGTGAGTCCGGCACCGGCAGCTGGCCCGGACGGGCACCGCCGGTGATCTCCTCGGCGCCCGCCCGCAGCGCCTCCACCGGCCGCAGCGTCAGGCCCACGACGTGCCACGCCACCGCCGCCAGCACCACGAGCAGCAGCGGGAACGCCACCATCAGCGTGGTACGCAACAGCTTGACGCTGCGCGTCAGGTCGGCCATCGAGCGCGCCACCAGTACCGTCTGGGTGCCGCCGTCCCCCGCAGGCTCCCCGACGACGCGCACGGGGCCTTCGATGCCGAGCCTTTCGCCGGGGATGAGCAGGGTCTCGCCGGCGCGGGCTTTCGGCAGCTCGTCGCGGTACAGCACCGCCACCAGCCGATCAGCGCCGATCGAGGCGGCGAGTACCCGGCCTTCGGCGTCGACCACCTGTACCCGCACGTCGCCGACGACGGGCAGTGGTTCGGGCACCTCTTTCTCGTTGACCAGCCTGGCCACGCCCTCGGCGCTCTGCCGTGCCTCGGTGTCGGCGGTGCGCTGCAGGGCGATGCCGAGCGCGCCGACCAGTACGACTCCGCCGACCACCAGCCCGGCGGCGAGCCCGGCGACGCCGATGAACATCAGCCGCGCGCGCAGGCTGATGCGGCGCCACCAGCGCAGCCTCATGCCGTGAGCCGGTACCCGGCGCCGCGCACCGTCTCCAGCACGTCGCGGCCGATCTTGCGGCGCAGGTATCCGACGTACACCTCGACGGCGTTCGGCGCGGTCTCGACGCTGGCGTCCCAGACGTGGTCGAGCAGCTCGGTCTTGGAGACCACCTCGCCGGGCCGGCGCATCAGGTACTCGAGCAGCGAGTACTCCCGCGCGGTGAGCACGATCTCGGCGCCGTCCAGCGTGACCCTCCGCTCGGCCGGATCGAGGCGCAGGTCGCCGACCGTGAGCACGGCCGGCCGCTGCGGGGCGCCGCGACGCAGCAGCGCCCGGAGCCGGGCGAGCAGCACCACGTACGAGAAGGGCTTGGTCAGGTAGTCGTCGGCGCCGCAGTCGAGGCCGTCCGCCTGGTCGTACTCGCCGTCCTTCGCGGACAGCATGAGGACCGGCAGCCAGTGCTCCTCTGCGCGCAGCTGGCGCACCACCCGATATCCGGACAGACCGGGCAGCATGACGTCGAGGATCATCGCGTCGTACCCGCCGTGCCGGGCCATGTCGAGCCCGGTCGGGCCGTCGCCGGCCACGTCGACCGCGAAGCCCTCACCCTGGAGCCCGCGCTTCAGGGCGGTGGCGAGCCGAGCCTCGTCTTCCACGACCAGTAACCGCACGCCAACAAGCGTGCCATTCTTGCTGAGAGGCCCGACAGCGACTCTCAGCACGCTCACAGCGCCGGTCCCGCACGAGGGGCGACAGGAGGGGAGAAAGATCCCAGTACCAAATTCCCGGCGGGCCCTAGGGTGGTTGGTGCCGCCACCCGCCACGGTGGCGGTGATCGGCGGAGGTGCCGCGATCGGCACGTTCGCCGCGTCGGCCGACCCCAGCCTGCCGCCGCGGACCGCCGCACAGCTTCTGGTCGACCTGCAGACCGCCCGGCTGGACGGCCTGTCCGGCACGGTGGTGCAGACGTCCGACCTCGGGCTGCCGTCACTGCCCAACCTGGGTGGCGGCAGCGGCGCCGCTGACGTGATGTCGCTGGTTACCGGCGACAACACGCTCCGCGTCTGGTACTCCGGGCCCGACAAGGTGCGCGTCGCGCTGATGGGCACGCTCGGCGAAACCGACGTGATCCGCAACGGGTCTGACGTGTGGCTCTGGGAGAGCGAGGCCAACAAGGCGACACACAGCAAGCTGTCCGGAACGGAGGCTGGACAGCGGCACGCCATGCCGAACGGGGTGCCGTTGACGCCTCAGCAGGCCGCCGACCAGGCGCTCGCCGCGATCGACCCCACCACCGAGGTCACCACCTCGGGCACCGCGAACGTGGCCGGGCGAGACGCGTACGAGCTGGTGCTCCGGCCGCGTGACACGGCCTCACTGGTCGGCCAGGTGCGCATCGCGATCGATGCCACCGAGCACGTGCCGCTCCGCTTCGAGGTCCTGGCCAAGGACTCCGACAAGGCGGCCTTCCATGTGGCGTTCACGCAGGTCGACTTCGACCGGCCAGACGACCAGCAGTTCGAGTTCAACCCGCCGCCCGGCGCGAAGGTCGAGGAGTCGACCGAGCTGACGCCTCAGCAGGAGGCTCAGCAGGGAGACAAGGCACGCGACGGCGGTGGCGTGACCACCGTCGGCGAGGGCTGGACCACGGTGGCCGTGGCGAAGTACGACAGCGCCGCAGCACCCTCGTCGGAGGAGGCGGGCGCCGCCGGTTTGCTCAAGGCGCTGCCCGAGGTCAGTGGCGCGTGGGGTCGGGGCAACCTGCTGACCGGCACCGTGTTCAGCGTCCTGATCACCGACGACGGCCGCGTCCTCGCCGGTCTGGTGAGCCCGGAGCGGCTGTACGAGGTGGCGGCGACCAAGGCAGGCAAGTGACCGCCTTCGCGGTCGAGAGCAGCGGTCTCACGAAGCGGTTCGGACGCCAGGTCGCGGTTGACGCCGTCGACCTGGCGGTCCCCCGCGGCACGGTCTACGGGTTCCTGGGCCCGAACGGCTCGGGTAAGACCACGACGATCCGCATGCTGCTCGGCCTGATCCGGCCGACCGACGGCGGCCACGCCCTGCTGGGCGAGCGGATGCCGGCGGGCGCCGCACGCGTACTGCCGAAGGTGGGCGCCCTCGTCGAGGGGCCCGGCTTCCACCCGTACCTCTCCGGCTTCGACAATCTGCGGCGGCTCGACGCGGCTGACCGTACAGCCGACAGGAAGAACGCGGAGGCCCGCATCAGGACGGCGCTCGACCGGGTGGGGTTGGGCGCCGCGGCTCGCAAGCGGTACCGGGCGTATTCGCTCGGGATGCGGCAGCGGCTGGCCCTCGCGGCGGCGATCCTCGCACCGCGCGACCTGCTGATCCTCGACGAGCCCACGAACGGCCTCGACCCGCAGGGCACCCGCGAGGTGCGAGCGCTCATCGCCGCGCTCGCCGCCGAGGGCAGCACGGTGCTCCTGTCGACCCACCTATTGTCCGAAGTGGAGCAGATCTGCGGCCACGTCGGCGTCATGCACCAGGGCCGGCTCGTCGCCCAGAGCACCCTCGCCGACCTGCGGTCCGAGGCGACTCCACGGGTGCGGGTGACGACCGACCGGCCGCACGACGCTGCCCGGGTGCTGCGCGAGCTGGGCCTGACCGATGTGGTGACGGGTGGCACCGAGGCCGCTGGCGTGCTCGGGCCGATCGCGCCGGAGAAGGTGGTGGCCGCGCTGGTGCACGACGGCGTGCCGGTGCGCGGGTTCGGTGTGGTGGCACCGGATCTGGAGGAGCTGTTTGTCGGGCTCACTGGGGAGGGGTTCGATGTCAGCGGTTGACGCTCCGGCGTTCTTCGTCTCGGAGCTGCGGCTGGTGGGCCGCCGCCGGCGCAACCAGGCGGGGCTGGCCGTGCTCGCCGCGGTGCCGATCATCATCGCGGTGGCCATGAAGGTGGCGGCGCCTTCGGAGGGCGGATCGTCGGAGGGGCCGGAGTTCTTCGGCTCCATCACCAGCAACGGGTACTTCGTGGCGCTCGCCGCTCTGGCCGTGGAGATCCAGCTGCTGCTTCCCATAGCGGTCGCCACGGTCGCGGGCGACTCCGTGGCCGGCGAGGCCAACCAGGGCACGCTGCGATATCTGCTCACCGTGCCCGTCGACCGGACGCGCCTGCTGGCCGTCAAGTTCGCGGCGATCGTGGCAGGCGCGTTCGTCGCCACGTTCACCGTAGCGTCGGCTGGACTCCTGTCGGGGTGGGCGCTCTTCGGCGCCGGCCCGGTGACGCTGCTCTCGGGCTCGCAGGCTGGCGTCGGCGAGTCGTTGCTGCGGCTGCTCGCGATGTGCGCTTACCTCACCGTGTGCCTGTCGGCGCTGGGCGCGATCGGGCTGTTCGTCTCGACGCTGACCGAGCAGCCCATGGGCGCCACGATCGCGATCACCATCATCACGGTGACGAGCTGGGTGCTCGGCGTGGTGCCGCAACTCGACTGGCTGCACCCGTATCTGCTGACGAACTCGTGGACCGCGTTTGGCGAGCTGCTGCGCTCTCCGATCGCGTGGGAGCCGCTGCGCACCGGGCTGATGTCGGCAGCGGCCTACATGCTGATCTTCCTGAGCGCCGCGTGGGCCCGCTTCACATCGGCCGACGTGACCTCATGACGCGCCGGAGCGCATGGGGACCACCAGATAGGTCAAAGAGGACTCGGGAGCGGTGAACGCGGTGGCGCGCATGGCCTCCTGCACGCTTACGGTCACCGGGCCACCGGCGAACGGGCGGAGGGCATCGAGGACGAAGCGCGCCTGGTAGTGCGCGCTCAGGTGGTCGCCACGCACGCTCGCCTTCACCGCTTCTTCGGACTCGCCGTTTTGCGGGTCGCGGCCGCTCACCTGGAGCACACCGTCGCTGGCCCGGAGCGTGACGCGGCCGTGTGGGCCCGCGTAGGGCAGCGCGCGCTGCACCGCGGCCGCCAGCTCGTCGGCGCCCAGCTCGACCACGCACTCGGGACGCACGTCGAGCAGCGCGTCGAGCTGGCGGTCGGGGAACGGGCCCGCCAGCGACGACGCGACGACGGCACACCCCTGCCAGGCCAGCCCGAACCGGTCGCCGCCGGCGTAGACGCGGACCTCGTCGGCGCGGCTCGCCTGCCGGCACACCTCGGCGAACAGCGCTCCCGGCACCAACCCGGCGGGCCCGCCAGAACCGGCTGACTGCCAGGGGATGGATGCGGCCGCCATGCGGTAGCGGTCGGTGGCGACGAACGCGAGCCGGTCGCCCTCGGACCGCACGCGCACCCCCGTGAAGATGGGCAGCGCGCCGTCGCGTGACGCCGCACCCGCCACAGCGGCACCCACCCCGAGCGACGCACCCGACACCGTGCCGGCGAGCGGCGGCTCCTGTGCCAGCTCCGGCTGCGTCGCGGCGTCGAGGCACGGCAGCGCGAACCGGCCGCTGCCGGTGCGGATGGCAAGCCGCGACCCCTCGACAGCGAGCCGCACCTCGGGCGCGTCGAGCGCCGCCACGGTGTCGGCGAACGCCCGGCGCGCCACGACGACGCGGCCATCGGTGTGGACGGTGGCCGCGGCGTGCACCCGGACGGACAGAACTGGCTTGCGGGCGGGCTGAGG
>NZ_JAIBNX010000026.1:0-13885 GCF_026130045.1 Micromonospora sp. CPCC 205371 | reverse complement strand
ACCTAAGGAGAACAAAGGAGAGGGACAACCCCTTGGCCCACAGACCGCCATGGCTCCGATCCGACTCGGGCGTGCAGCAGAACGGTGGCCGGGCTCGCGTGCAGCGTGCGGGCGGGCAGCAGGCGGACGATGCGCGCAGCCGCCTCGGCGAGCGGCACGGTGACAGCGGTCAGCTCCAGTGACATGCCGGCACGCTAGCCCGACCCACCGACAAGACCCGTCTTGTGACCCATCGTCGAGAAGAGCGGGTGACCACGCAGTACCAGGCCGGAGGTCGGGTCGGTGGCGAGTTGGCGAATCCGCTCCAGCTCGGCGGCGGTCATGCCGAGACTGAGGAAGCGCTCGCGGAACTGCGTCAGGCTGACGGTGGTCAGCAGGGCGCCCGGGCTGCCGGCCGGCCACACGGGCGTGAAGATCTGGGTGTCCACATCGGTCAGTCCGGCGGCCAGCATCGTGGCGTGGATGCGCGATGCCCAGTAAGGGTCGGTGCCGCTGCGGGCGAGGACGTCTTCGGCCAGTAGGCGCCGGAACCGCGCGATCAGCCGGGCGTCGCGGGAGCTGGGTGCCGCCAGCACGGGGTCGTCCAGCCACAGGTACCAGTCCTCCACCACCAGCGTGCCCCCCGGTGGCAGCGCGGCGGCGAGCCGGCGCAGCACGCGCTCGGGGTACAGCAGGTGCATCAGGAGCAGGCGTGCGCGGATGAGCCGGAACGGCCCGGTGGGCACCGGTTCGGCGGTGATGTCGTGGGTCAGCACCCTGATCCGCGAGTGTCTGGGGACGTGGCGTGGCTTGATGTCGGTGGCGACCACCTCACCGTCGCGTCCCACGCGGTCGGCCAGCCACACGGGCACCGCGCTGCCGCCCGCGCCGACCTCCAGGCAGCGCGCGCCCTCCATGCCGTCGAGCCCGGCGATCCGGTCGATGCTGAACGAATCCAGTACCGCCGCGAGGCACGCGTGCTGCCGCAGGGCGTCGACCGCGTCGTTGTCGAAGGCGTACGCCGTCGTCCTCATCGGACACCTCCCGCTGCCGGCACCGCCTCGAACGACACGACGTCGGCGGGTTCCAATGCGCCCTTGACGACACCGGTGCTGCGCAGGATCGCGACGGCGCGGGCGACCCTGCCCGGGTCGAACGTGCCGATCCGGCCGTCTAGCCGCACGTACGGCCGCATCAACCGAAGCTCGTCCGCCGCGATGACGGGATCTTGTGCCGGTACGTGCTTGTGGAGGATCTGGCCGGCCTCCTCGGGATGGTCGACGGCGTAGGCCAGGCCGGCCAGCAGTGCGGTGGAGAATCGCCGCACGAGCTCCGGGTCGCCGTCCAGCGTCTTCGTCGACGTGATGAGCGCGTTGCCGTACAGGTCGCTGAGGACGTCGGAGTACGGCAGCACCACCACGCTCCGGCCGCCCGCCACCTTCTCCACCGAGCTGCGCGCCACCACGAACTGCCCGATGCCGTCTACCTTTCCGGCGGCGAGCAGCTTCGGCAGGTTCGCGGCCGGCGACGGCAACCACGTGACGCTCCGAGCGTCCACATCGGCCAGTTTCGCGTACGCCGGGAAGAGCAACCACGGCGCGCCGCCGGCGACCCCACCGATGGTGCGACCCGACAGGTCGCGCGGTGCCGCTATACCGGTGCTGGACACGGTGGTGATGGAGTTGAGGGTGCGCTGCTGGATGGCGGCCACGGCGCGCACGTCCTGGCGGAGGTCTCCGGCGCCCAGCATCACCATCACGGCGGAGAGGTCGCAGGCGGCGAACTGCGCCTTGCCTGCGGCGAGCAGCGCCAGGTTCTCGGTCGTACCGGCACCGGACAGGATCTGGACGTCGATGCCCGCCTCGGCGAAGTAGCCCTTCTCCTTGGCGACCCACACGTACGATTCCCGGCCGAATGCGCCGACCGCAGTGAGGTACGAGACTTTGTCGACACCGCCTGCGGATGCCGCGTTTTCGCTGCCTACGCAGGCGCTTTGCGAGAACGCAAGGATAGCGGCTCCAAATGCCGCGACTATAGGTCTGCGCACGGATTCCTCCGGTGTATGGAAGGGGGGCGTACTCGCGTTAGTGGCGCGTCTGCGGGAGGCACACGCGAGTACGCCCGCCGGT
Organism: Micromonospora sp. CPCC 205371; assembly: GCF_026130045.1. Taxonomy (GTDB): domain Bacteria; phylum Actinomycetota; class Actinomycetes; order Mycobacteriales; family Micromonosporaceae; genus Phytohabitans. The sequence continues at coordinate 11,777 of NZ_JAIBNX010000026.1, read as the reverse complement.
CTGGGCACCCGGCGGCGCAGAGGCTTAGGTCGTCACACCGCCGGGGAATCGGGTTTGCTTTTGTGCAACGGGGAGGCGGGTCCTGACCTGCTGGAACCGCGCCAACCCCGGCGCACAACGACGATGTTTTCAACGCGTTCCCGTTGGTTTCAGGCGCCCTTGGTCAAGATTTTTTAGCAGAGTTAGACCAAGGGGATTTCCATTCCCCGCTATTACCGCGACACGCCGGTAAACCCGGTAAACGCGGCTTTGGGGTCGCCCATGCCAGCGCGGCCGTGGTAAACAGTTCTCCGTCGGCGATCGTGGGCCAGCCCCCGTTCGCGTGGCGGAAGCCTTCCCCCCGAATCCTTTCCGCCATTTGCTACCGCGACCAGACCTTATCGCGAGAGAGGTGTGCTTTGCCCACCAAACGAGAGCAGTTCGTTCAGACCATCCGGGCACAGTGGCTCGGTCAACGGATGCGGGAGCTTCGCGACGAGCGGGGCCTGACGTTGAAGTACGTCGCGGCCTACCTCGGCGTGGAGTTCTCCACCCTGGCCCGCTACGAGCGAGCCGAGTGGCCCTTCCGGCGCGACCATGTGATGGCGCTTCTCGACGTCTACGGCGTGTACGACGAACGCGACCGCACCCAGTTGGTGCAGCTCGCCCAGGACGCCTGGCGCATCAACAAGTGGGAGGAAGACTTCGAAGGCGCCGTCTACGACGCGACCTTTGTGGACTATCCGTGGCTGGAGTCCCGGGCACAGGAGATCTGCGCCTACAGCACGATGATCGTGCCGGGCCTGCTGCAGACCGCCGGATACGCGGAAACGATGATCCGGCACTACGAGGGCTCAGCGGCGGCCGAGCACCGGGTGCAGAAGTGGCTGCACCTGCGGCTCGACCGTCAGAAGGTGTTGAACGACAAGGACACGCGGCTCACGGCGATCCTGGAAGAGTCGGTGCTGCACCGGCCGGTCGGTGGTCGCGGCGTGCTGCGCGCGCAACTCGAGCACCTCAAGGAGATCAGCCGCCGGCCGCAGATCGACATCCGGGTCATCCCGACGAGCGCGGGTGCGCACGACGGCACCTACGGTTCGTTCGTCCTCTTCCGGATGCCGCCGCCCTATCCAGCGGTCTCCTACGTGGAGCATCTTGCGGGGCGACTTTTCGTCGAAGCCACTAGCGCCGAACGGTATGAGAAGGCGTATGCTTCGCTCCGGGAGGCCGCACTCAGCGACAGCGAGTCGGTGGCGCTCATCGCAACACTCGCAGAGGAGTTGTCATGAGCGAGTCGATGCCAGGCGTCGCCTGGCACATCAGCAGCAAGAGCGACGGCAACAGCGGCATGTGTGTCGAAGCCGGCCCGTTCTCCGACGGCAGCGGCCGGGTGGCCGTCCGCCACAGCCAGCGGCCCGACGACGCCGTGATCGTCTACACCCGCGGTGAGTGGGAGGCGTTCATCGGCGGCGTCAAGGAAGGCGAGTTCGACTTCACCACCGCCTGAGTGGAGCGTCCTGGTGGGTCATCGTGCCAGCGACTGACCCACCAGGACGGTCAAGGTTGCGGCCACCACTCGATCTCGGTGACCGTGGCACCCGCCACGACCACGGTGCCGGCCGGTTCCGTTTCGTTGCGCCATATCACGTACGCGCCGGCCGGCAGCGACGGAAACACGGCGGTGTACCGCACACCACCCGACACCTTCCGCGCCCGGACGGCGACATGCGTGCGCACCTCCGGCACGTCGCCCTTGCGGCTGATCTCGATCTCGTGACCGTGCCACTCCGGTCCGGTCGTAATGATCAGCGCGCCGACGTCCGCACCGATGTTCAGCATCACGCTGCCGGCCATGGAGTCGTCCAGCGTGTGAGCGTGAGTGTGGGTGTGTGCGGAGGTCATGACGGGTTGTTGAAGCCGTCGTAGGGCAGGCCGAGGTACGGGAACCGGTTGAGGAACTTGGCCGTCACGTCGGCCGCGCTCAGCCCCTGCGAGAGCTGGGCAACGGCCTCGTCCGGCTCGAAGTCCTTGTCTACCAAGGCAAACGTGGCACCCGCCACCGCACGGAGCGCGATCGACACCACATCGTCCTTGACCCGGCGCCCGTTGGGGAAGCCGGCAAGGTCGCCGCCCAGAAGACCGAACCGGTTCTCCTCTTTGGACGGCTTGATGTGGGTGTTCAGCCGGAGCATGTCGGCCTGGATGTCGCCGGTGTCGTTGCGGAAGCCCTCGATGAGCCCCTCCGGGATGCCGGTCAGCAGCACCGCCACCAGGTCAGCCCGCTTCGTCTTGGCTTCGTTGAGCTCGGCCAGGTTGTCGAAGACGCCTGGGTACAGGGCCGGCAGCAGGCGCGCCAGCTCCGGCTGCTCGACGAACTGCGCGAAGTTCTTGTCTTCGGTGGGCGGCAGGCTGTTCCACAGGTCCTTCTTGGACATCGGCACGATCACCTCGTTGAAGAGGGGGTTGCCGAGCCTCGACACCTGGACGTTGGGTCCGACGTAGACGTCGTCGCTGGAGTGGCCGTGCAGCACCCGCACCTGGCGGCGGCTGGCGGTCGTCCACACGCCGATGGTCGGCGAGTTCTTGCCGCGCAGGTCGGTAATGGGCACCTGGATGGCGATGCTGTGCACGTTGGTCCGGTCGGTGGCGTTGACCGCCTTGCCCGCCTCTTGGAAGGCCTTCTGCCCGAGCACGTGCAGGTTCTGGAACGGCCGCAGCGTGCCGAGGTCGAAGATGGACCCCAGGTCGACGAAGAAGCCTTCGGCCCGCTGGCCGACGAACACCTTCTCGCCGCTCTTCAGCTTGAAGGTGGCGTCATCGGCGAGCTTCTTGTAGTTCGGGATCGACAGCTTGCCGACGTTGACCGGCGGGCAGGGCACGTTGCGGGCCAGCACCTTGGCCTTGCCGTTACCGTCCACCTTGGTCACGCTGTAGAACTGGCGGCGGTTCCAGTTCTCGCTGTCCAGCTCCTCGATGGGGCCGGTGTTGTACAGGAACGTGTTGTCGTCGTTCAGCTTCGTCTCGAAGCGGAACTGATACGTCACATCCGCGTGACCGTCGCCGTTGTTGTCCACATGGATCTCGTACAGCACGTCGTCGCCGAACTCGAAGAAGTTCGGGCCGGACGCTGGGCTCTGCAACGGGATGTAGTTCGCGATGATGGTGACGGTGTCCGGGTGGTCCGGGCTGACGAACGCGTAGAGGTCGGTGCTGTCCGCCACGGGATCTTTCGAGATCTCGGGCGCCTCACGGTGTGAAGACATGTCGAATCACCCCTACTTCTTCGCCGCTTTGGCGAGCCGGTTCGCGAGGTCCTTGTCGCGTACTTCGATGCGCCGGTCACCAGCGAACACGTCCAGGCGCCCGTTCTTCAGGTCGCGGACGTGAACCACGATCGCGTCGTCCGCCGAATTCTGCGGGTTGTCGAACGCCTCGCTAAGGGTCGAGACGCTGACGACGGCCCCGCCGACACCAACGGTGGCCGCACCCAGCAGCACGGTCCGACGGGACACCCTCGGTACGGCTCTTGCCCTGCGGGCACTACTCACGGTCGTCCTTTCCAGAACGAGGGCATGGCGTATCGCCATGTGACTTACGGATTCCCCGGCCGACCACCCGTCCAGCCGCCGGCACCCTGAGATACGGACGAGGCCCGTTCAGAGTTCGGGCGCTCGCAGAAATAAGGAACACGTAAGGATGCGAGCCGTCACGGCCCGATCACCCACGTGCGATCTTGAGCGCGATGTCCCTGGTAAACGTGGGCACGCCGAGCACGCCCGAGGGCACAGGCGCGGTGGATACCGCCGAGCCGTCGGCCGTTGCGCGCCACGTCGCCGTCCACATTCCGGACAGGCCCGGCACGCTCAGCCGAGCACCGGCCACTGTGGGCGGCCGGTAGGTGTACCCCTCCAACTGGGTGCCCTTGGTGAGAGCGGCTCGCTGGGCAGCCTCGTACGCGCGCTTCGCGTCCTCGCGCGTGTATTTGGCGGCACGGACCCACACCAGCACGCGGTCGGGCGCGCGCAGCCCCATCGCCACCGCGCCACCGGTGACCGAGGGCCGGAAGGGCGTGAATCGCGCCAGCCTCTCCCCCGCCAGGAACGCCGATATCCCGCGTACCTGTCCCCACAGCTCCCGCGGGTCCAGGTACTCGTCCCACCACCAGTACATTGCCGGACTGGCGAACCCGGCGAACGGCGCCGCCCACAACCCGTTGTGCCAGTGGATGCCTTCGGGGTCCATTGTGGCGTCGTCGGGTTGCCCGGAGGCGCCGTACTCGGCAAGCACCACCGGCTTGCCGGCCGCGCGCGGCCGCTCCGTGGCGGCCAGGTCCGGCAACTCGGCCAGCGGGTCGCCGGTGTCGTAGACGTGTGTGGTGGCGAAGTCCAGTTCGGGCAGTCGCCAGGTGTCTGTTGCGACGCCGCTGCCGTAGCTGTTGGTCGCCAGGTGCCGGTACGGGTCGTTGGCACGGAGAACCGCCGTCATGCGCTGAATCCAGGGCGCGAGCGCGGCGTCGTCGATCGGCGTCCAGTTCACCTCGTTCCACCATTCCCACGCCCACAGCGACGGCTCGGCCGCCCACCGCGCCGCGATGTACCGCAGGCGGCGCGCGAACATCGCCTGCGCGGTCTCGTCGGTGACGAACTGCCGCGGCGAGTCGAGCGTGCCACCCTTCGCGGTGTTGTAAGGGTTGTCGATCCACTCGGCGTTGGTGGTCTGGCTGAACTGACCGTGGTTCAACAGCGTCAGCATGATGGCGATGCCGTGCTCGTGGGCGGTCTCGAAGACACGGTCGAGCTCCCATGCGCGCCGCAGCCTGTTGGTGTAATCGCCGAGCGGCGTATCCGACCACTCAAGACTGAATGACCACGGTGCCATCCACACCCGTGCCGCGTTGCCACCGGCCGCCGCCAGCCGCCCGAACCACCGCTTGTAGTCACCGAGCACATCGGACCCTCGGGACCAACCCGTGTTGGCACCCACCGGAAGGTAGGGCGTGCCGTCGTCGTACACGAATCCGCTGCCCTCGCGGTCGAGCCGCAGGAAGCCGCGCGCCCGCGGCATCGCGGCGCCGGCGGAAAGCGCGAGGTCCGCGCTGCGCAGGCTCCGCGCGGCGAGTTCGGCCCGCGCCGTCCATTCCCCTGGGGCCGCCAGCGTGGCGCGCGCCCGAAACGTCGGTGGGCCATCGGTCCGGACACCGTCGGCGGTGAAACCCTGATGCCAGAACGCCGGCACGGTGAGGGTCGCGCCGCCCGGCCCAGCGAGCGTGACGCGCAGGTCGACCTCGGCCGGGTCGAAGGGGTTTGCCCACACACCATCGGTGTCCACAGTGAACTCGATCGGACGGCGGGCGGTGAGCGGCCGGTCGTCCGCGCGGCGAAGGGTAAGCCGGGTGGCTGGACGCGGCGACGACGGTGGCGGTGGTGGTGGTGGCGGGCGCTCGTCGGAATCGCAGGACCCGAGGACGGTGGCGCCCGCGGCAGCCAGCAGAGCACGTCGGGTCGGCACCGCACACCCCCTGAACCGGTTCAGTGCGTCGAGCCTACCCGGGAGAGGCGCCCGCGGGCGGGACCCAGCCAGGGCGGCGGTCGAGAACGCCGATGAGAGCGCTTCGGCAAGGATAGAGCGAAATCACTAACCACGGAAGGTGCTCGCGCGCCACGGATTCGGTCGTCGGCAAAACCAGGATTTTTCGGTTACGGGGGGTTACGGTCTGATTCCGGTCCTGCGGACGGGAGGAGGCGGCTCCATGGTTGACATGCTTTTCATTGCCACAGCCGGCGTGGTCATGCTCGCTGCGATTGGTGCCCTCGCCGCGTTCCAGAGCAGAGGCGAGCGGCCTCAACCCGGCGTACCCGAAAGCACCGCTTCCGAGGAGGCCCGCACCGACGTGTAGCCCCGGCCCGCCCGGGTATCGCAATCGACATGGTTGCTGTTGGCTACACCCTGATGTGCGAGCAGGCCGGGCCGAAACAACTCGTCGACAACGCGATACGGGCCGAGCAGGCCGGTTTCGACCTCGCGGTCGTCTCGGACCACTACTACCCATGGCTCGATACCCAGGGGCACTCTCCGTACGCGTGGTCGGTGCTGGGCGCGGCCGCGTACGCCACGTCGCGGATCGGGCTGATGTCGTTCGTCACCTGCCCGACCCGCCGCTACCACCCCGCCGTGGTGGCTCAGAAGGCCGCGACCGTCGGGCTGCTCTCCGACGGGCGGTTCACGCTGGGCCTCGGCGCCGGCGAAAACCTCAACGAACACGTCGTCGGCGCGTGGCCGCACGTGCAGCAGCGGCACGACATGCTGGAGGAGGCGCTACAAATCATCCAGCCACTGCTCGACGGCCAGACGCTGACGTACTCCGGCGAATACTTCGAGGTCCCCGAGGCGTACCTGTGGGACCGGCCGAGAAACGGCGTCCCGATCGCCGTCGCGGCCTCCGGGCCGTCGTCCTGCGAGCTCGCCGGCGAGTACGCCGACGGCGTGATCGCGGTCGAGCCCGACCACCGCGTGCTGGAGCTTTTCGACGAGGCGGGCGGCGCCGGAAAACCACGCTACGGCCAGGTTGCCGTCTGCTACGGCCCCGACGAAGACGAGTGCCGCAAAATCGTCTACGACCAGTGGCGCTGGTTCGGGCTCGGCTGGAAGGTGAACGCCGAGTTGCCCGGGCCGGATTCGTTCGCGAGCGCGACCCAGTTCGTGCGCCCGGAAGACGTGGCACAGGCGGTGCCGTGCGGCCCGGACGTCGAAAAGCACGTGGCGGCTTTCCAGAAGTTCGTCGACGCCGGCTTCACCCACGTCGCCCTGGTACAGGTAGGCGGCGACCGCCAGCCCGACTTCCTGGACTGGGCCGAACACGAACTCCTCCCCCGGCTGCGCGGCTGAAGCGGGGTCCCTTTCCGAGGCCCCGCTTCAGATCTTGTCTCTAGCTGCGCCGGAAGGCGTACTGGCGCGGCTGGTGCGCCGCCTTGGTGTTGCCGCCCGCCTTGGTCCGGTCGGACCCGCGCGGCGCCGGCTTGCCCGAGCGTCGCGCGCGCCCCTTGCCGGCGTCGTCGGCCGGCTCGAAGGCCGCGGCGAGGCGCTGCTCTTCCAGCTCCGCTGGATCGACGTGTACGGAGAATTCTGCACGCATAAGAGGTGACTCCTTCCGCTGGAGGGAGTCTCGGGCGCCAGCACGCGAAGGAAGCCGCGGCCGCGACAAAGGCAGATTGACGCCCGAGACGGGACAACACACTCGGTCTCAGCAGGCGTCAGAAGATCATGCGCGTAACGCTACCTCGCGGCCCGCTGACCGACCACCCATTTATCGCAGTTGCCTTGCGCACGCGGCGCGCTAGGCTGAGCGCGTGACGTATCGAGTAGCGCGATTTCTGCGCCCCCGGCTGGCCGGTGGGCGTTCGACGCTGCTCTGACTCCTGAAGGATTTCTCGACGGAGCGATGCGAGACCCCCGGCCAGGGCCGGGGGTTCGTCGTATCCGCATCGATTCCGGAAGGAAACCCCATGACACCCGACGACCTTCGCGCCGCCCTGAGCCTGCGCGACCTGACCGACCCGTCCGCCGGCGAGCACGCCGTACAGCACATCGTCGCCGCGATCGAAAACGCGCTGGCGCGCACGTGGGGCGTACCGGTGCGCCGCGATCCCGGCCCGCGCGTCGTACCGATCGCGCACAACTACGACCGGCTGCGGTACTCGACCGATGCCGTCACGCGGGACCGCCGGTACACCCGGTACGTGGACGAGACGCGCATGCTCCGATCGCACACGACGGCGCGCATTCCCGCGCTGCTGGACACCCACGACAGCGGCGACGTGCTGCTCAGCGTGCCCGGGATCGTGTACCGCCGGGACGCGATCGGCCCCCGGCACGTCGGTGAGCCGCACCAGCTCGACCTGTGGCGGGTCAGCCGCGATGGGCCGGCGCTCACCGAGGCCGACCTGATCCACATGATCGCCACGGTGGTCGACTCCGTGCTCCCCGGCCAGCCCTGGCGCACGGTGCCGAACGACCATCCCTACACGCTGCACGGCCGGGAGATCTACGTTGGTGACGTGGAGATCGGCGAGTGCGGGCTGGCCCACCCCGAGGTGCTGGGCCGGGGCACGGGGCTGGCGATGGGCCTGGGCCTCGACCGGCTGACGATGCTGGCCAAGGGCATCGACGACATCCGGCTGCTGCGCGCCACCGACCCGCGGATCGCGTCGCAGATGCGCGACCTGTCGCCCTACCGCCCGGTGTCGTCGAGGCCCGCCGTGCAGCGTGACCTCTCCCTGGCCGTCGCGGACGACCTCGACGCCGACCTGCTCGGCGACCGCGTGCGGGCGCTGCTCGGCCCGGACGCCGCCGCTGTGGAGGCGATCACCATCCGGTCCGAGACCGGGTACGCCGACCTGCCGGAGTCGGCGCGACAGCGGATGGGAGTCCAGCCCGGCCAGAAGAACGTCCTGCTCCGCGTCGTCCTACGCGACCTGAGCCGGACCCTGACGTCCGGCGAGGCGAACGCCCTGCGCGACCGCGTCTACGCCGGCCTCCACGAAGGATCAGCCTACGAATGGACAACTACATGACGTTTGAGCGGCGGGAGTTGGGGCGGACCGGGCTGTTGGTCACGCCGGTGTGTGTCGGTGGTGGGCCGCTCGGCAGCATGCCGGACCTGTTCGGCTACCACGTGAGTGACGAGCGCGGCGTCGAGACGGCGATCGCCGCGCTCACCGGGCCGTTCAATTTCCTCGATACGTCGGCCGGGTACAGCGACGGCGAGAGTGAACGGCGGATCGGCGAGGCCCTGCGGCAGGTTGGCGGGGTGCCGGAGGGCTTCGTGGTGGCGACGAAGGTCGACCGGGACTTCGCCACCGGGGACTTCTCCGGTGCTCAGGTGCGCCGCTCGGCCGAGGGCAGCATGACCCGGCTGGGGCTCGACCGGTTGCCGCTGGTGTACCTGCACGACCCGGAGCACATCTCGTTCGAGGAGGGTATGGCGCCGGGCGGGCCCGTCGAGGCGCTGGTCGACATGCACCGGCAGGGCATGATCGAGCATCTCGGTGTCGCGGGCGGACCCGTCGATCTGATGGCGCGCTACCTGCGCACCGGCGTCTTCGAGGCGCTCATCACCCACAACCGCTGGACACTGGTGGACCGGTCGGCGGGTGACCTGATCGACGAGGCGGTGTCGCTCGGCGTGGGCGTCGTCAACGGGGCGCCGTTCGGTGGCGGGGTGCTCGCCAAGGGCACGGCGGTGGTCGGCAAGTACGCGTATCGGACCGCGACCGACGAGATCATGCGCCGCATCCGGGCGATGGAGGAGGCGTGCGCGGCACACGGCGTACCGCTCGCGGCGGCGGCGCTGCAATTCTCGCTGCGCGACCCGCGGATCGTGTCGACGATCGTGGGCATCTCGCGCCCGGAGCGGGTCGCGGCGACGGCGAAGATGGCGACCTGGCCGATCCCCGAAGAGCTGTGGGCCGAGCTTGATCCACTGGCCGCGCCGCGCGACCAGTGGATCTTCTAACGGTTGGGGATCAACTCCAGGAACTTGTCCGGCACGTTCGTGTACGTGATGTCGCCGCCCCGCTGGTCCCACTCCTCCGGGGTCATGTGGTGCTTGCGGCCGTCCTTGACCTCGAAGATGGCCCTGTCGTCGAGGTCGCGCAGGTACACGGTCTCGCGCGGCACGTCGGTGAGCCCCGCGAACGCCCCGGCACCCACCGGTATGAACGCCGGCTTGCCGAGCAGCGCGTACTCCGCCTTGCTGAGGTGGTACCTGGCACCGCCGATGACCAGGTGGATGGCGCCGCGGGCGGCCCGGTCGGCGTCGCGCAGGAACAGCGGGCCTTCGGGCGTGGGGCGCCTGATCGAGTCGATGAAGCTGGCGGGCACGTCGGTCGCGGCGGGCTTGCCCAGGTCGCCCCACTGGTCCTCGGTGAGGTGGTACTTCGCGTCGCCGAGCACGTGGAAGATCGCCCCGGATGCCCGGTCGCGCAGGAACGTGTTGTCGACCGGCGTGCCGTCGAGCGCGTCGACCAGCCGGTCGGGCACGTTGACGGCGGCGGGCCGGCCCATCGCCCTCCACTCCCGCTGCGTGAGGTGGTGCTTGGCGCCGCCGGCGACGATGAAGATCGAACCGTTGTCCTTGTCTCGGATCAGCGTGCCGTTTCGCGGGGTGCCGGGCATCTTGCGGAAGGTGCCGGTGGGCACGCTCGTGAACTCGGGCGACCCGAGGTCCTTGTACTCCGCGGGCGTCAAGTGGAACGGAACCCCGCCCACCACGACGTAGATCGCGCCGCTCGGCTCGCGGAGCACAGCGCCCTCGGACTGCGGCGCCGACCGCACCAACCCTTCGCTGATTTTCTTGTACCGGACGGGCCGGTAGAGGGCCATCTCATCGCTGTCGTTGCGGCCCAGGTTGCCGTGGTTGGTGCGGGCTCTCGGGTTGCGCACGGTCTCGCCGAAGGTGTTGAACGAGTACACGAACGCGCCTTTGCCGTGCCGCTTGGCATCCACCCAGCGCACGAACAGCTCGACGTGCCCCTGCTTGAGCAGCGCGTCGCCCGGCTTGAGGTCGTGTCGGCTGGGCAGGCGGAACGCGCCCTTCCAGGTCAACATGTCGGAGGTGGTCAGGGACTGCGGCAGGTGCCACGACATCGCGACAAGGCCCGAGCAGTCCGTGCGGTACTGCTTGCCGCCCGGGTCCGGCTTGTGCTCTTTGCTGGTCACCGACCCGCCGTGGCCGAACTGAGTGCCGTAGGTGAAGCGGCGCTCCACCCAGTGCTGGGCCCGGGTGAGCACCTCGGTGCGCCCGATCGGGCCCCCGATCTTCGAAGGCATGGACGAACCGTACGCTCACGATTTCGCCCAGTAAGTCGGATCTTGGACGCAACAACCCGAACGACGCAAGGATGACACCGGATACGGTGACGCTGTGACGTTCAAGGTGCAGGTGACCTGGTGGGGGCACAGCACCGTGTGGGTCGAAGACTCCGGCGTGCGGCTGGTGACCGACCCGGTGCTCGGTGACCGCATCGCCCACCTGCGGCGCATGCGGGGGCCGAGCCCGCGGTTCCCGGGCACGCCGGACGCCGTACTCGTGTCTCATCTGCACGCCGACCACCTGGACGTCGCGTCGCTGCGCCGGATCGGTCCGGAGGCCGCGCTGGTCGTGCCGGACGGTGCCGGGGCCTTCGTGCGGCAGCGGCTCGGGCCGGCCTATGCCCGGCGTTGCGTCGAGCTCGCGGCCGGCGACGAGCACGCGCTGGGTGGCGTGCGCATCCGGGCCGTGCCGGCGAACCACCACGGCGGTCGCGGCCCGTGGTCGCGGCATCGCGCGGCCGCCGTCGGGTACACCGTGCACGGGGCGGCGAACACCTGGTTCGCGGGCGACACCGGGCTCTTCGACGGCATGTCCGACCTGGGGCCGCTCGACATGGCGCTGGTGCCGGTCGGCGGCTGGGGGCCGACGCTGGGTGCGGGCCATCTCGACCCATACAGAGCCGCGGAGGCGGTGCGGCGAGCCGCACCACGCGCGGCCGTGCCCATCCACTTCGGCACGTTCTGGCCAGTGGGCATGGCGAGGGTACGGCCAGACAGGTTCCACAATCCGGGGACGGACTTCGAGCGGCTGACCGCCGTGGTCGCGCCGGAAACCAAGGTCACCGTGCTGTCACCCGGCGACTCCCTGACGGTAGCCACCCGGTGACAGAGCTAACCGGCGCTCGCCTTCGCTCGCGCGGGTCATACGCCCCGAAGCCTCCCTGTAGCCGCCAGTCGCTCCGGTCGCTGCAATGCTGGCCCGCGCTGCG
>NZ_JAIBNX010000259.1:4369-10615 GCF_026130045.1 Micromonospora sp. CPCC 205371 | reverse complement strand
CACGACTTCGTCGGCGCGTCGCCTCGTCCAGGCGCCGCCGCGCCAACTCCCTCGCTCATTGCCTCCTGATTCGCTCGGTCGCGCGGCGCCCAAGGCGACGCCTTCCTCCGCGCCACGCACGACTTCGTCGGCGCGTCGCCTCGTCCAGGCGCCGCCGCGCCAACTCCCTCGCTCATTGCCGCACCTCCAGCGCGTAGCCGACGCCGTGCACGGTGCGGATGAGGTCGCCGCCCAGCTTGCGGCGCAGCGCCTTGACGTGGCTGTCGACCGTGCGGGTGCTGCACTCGTCGGCCCAGCCCCACACGTCGGCGAGCAGCTGCGTGCGGGGCAGCACGGTGCGCGGCCGGCCGGCGAGGTGCACCAGCAGGTCGAACTCGGTCGGCGTCAGGTGCGCCTCGACACCGGCCCGGCGCACCCGCCGCTCCGCCTGGTTGATCTCCAGGTCGCCGAGCCGGATCGTGGGCGCGTCGTCGCGGGCGGCCGCGGCGGCGCGCTCGAACCGCCGCAACAGCGCGTGCACCCGCGCGGCCAGCTCGCGCAGCGAGAACGGCTTGGTCAGGTAGTCGTCGGCACCGACCGCGAGCCCAACGAGCAGATCGTTTTCGTCGTCGCGGGCGGTGAGCATGAGCACTGGCACCGGCCGCTCGGCCTGTATCCGGCGGCACACTTCGAGGCCGTCGAAGCCGGGCAGCATGATATCGAGTACGACGAGGTCGGGGCGCATCTCGCGCGCCGCGTTGACCGCACTCGGGCCGTCGCCGGCGATCCGCACCCCGAACCCCTCGGCGCGCAGACGAGCCGCCACCGATTCGGCGATGGTGCGCTCGTCCTCCACGACCAGGACACGACGCTCAGTCATGCCCGCACTCTATGCAGCGGCCGTGGAGAGGAACGGTGCGAGTTGTGAACGACCTGTGGAGATCGTTATGCGCTATTCGTACGTTCCGGCGTAGTAGCCGCCCACCTGCTCGCGGTAGTCGATGGTGTCGAACGTGTCCTTGTCGTACTCGGGAGAGTTCTTGACCTGTTCCTTGGTCCGGTCGACGTAGACCGTGCGCCCGTCGTGGTCGACGCGGTCGACGGTGCCCGCGGGCAGCAGCACCTTTCGGCCGAAGATCCACGGGCCGGTGTCGACGACCAGGTGGGCGCTGCCGACCTCGTAGTTCGCCTTGTCGACCTTGCCGATCCCGCCGTCGATGGCCTCGACGTCGTAGCCGGACAGGTCGGCGCTCGCGCGCTCGTCGTCTTCGGGGCGGTCGCCGGGTGGCTCCATTTCGGTGCCGGCGGTCGCCGCGATCAGGCTGGGGTCACGCCAGACCCAGGGAGCGAACGGAATCGGTTGCATCGCTGCCTCCTCGCCTTGGGTAGATCTGTGGTACCCAGGCGAGCAGGCGGCTACGCGTTGGCCGATATCGCGCGTCAGCCGATGATGCCCCGAATCCAGGGCCGGATGTTGTCGACTCGCGAGGTGGTCTCCTCGCCGGTGTGCGGGCAGCTCGGGCCGCCGCTCTCCACCGACACCAACTCGTAGCGCAGCTCAGGCTTCGCCGCACGCCGCTCGGTGAAGTACGGCCCGCCCGAGTCGTACGGGCACGGCGTGGTGTTGGACTGCGGCGCGAAGCCGGTCATGCCGATCGTCGACGCCGCCACCGAGACCACCTTGAGCTGACCGGTGCGCAACCGCGTCACGGGCACCGGGTTGGTGCTGGTCAGCGACCCATACCCGGTCAGCCGCACCACCGCACCCACCGCTGGCGGCGCGATGGCGAGCCGGAGCGGCTTGATGTCGGTGATCGGGGTTTCGATCCGGGCGAGCGCGATGTCGTTGGTCGGCGACTGCCGCACGGCGACGACGGTCACGACGTGGCCGCCGGTGCCGGAAAGGTCGGTGCGGCCGACCGTGGCGGTGGTCAGGTCGGCGACCGGGCGCTCCACACGGACGCCGTTGACGTCGCGGAAGCAGTGGCCCGCCGTCATCACCCACTGGGGCGCGACCAGCGATCCGGAGCAGGCGCTGTTGCGCTTGCCGCCATCGGGAGTGGGGATGCCCGTCATGGTCAGTTTGACCGAGAACGGGTACATCCCGATCGGCACTTCCTCACCGTTGGCGATCGCGTCAGCGGGCAGAGCGGATGCCAGGACAGCGGCCCCGGCGGCCAGCACAGTGGACAGAAGCACAGCTAGGCGGGTGCGCCGGTAGCGCCTCACAGCAACACATCCCTCTGAGGCCGGCCAACCGGGCCGGCGTCCCCGTTACCCGATGCAAACTACCCCACCGCTACGACGGCCGGCTGCCCCGCGCGGACTGTCAGGCGTGGACCGGCTCGGACGGCGTGGCCGCGGCCGCACCGGTGGCGGCGAGCGCCCACCGGCGCGCGATCACGGTGGCGCCGGCGAGAAACGCCGCGACGATGCCGACCTCCATCAAGACGATCGGCGTCAGGGTGCTGTATCCGACGAGCCACGCGAAGCCCATCGTCAGCGGCGTGGCGAGCAGCCCCGCGAGCGGCACGAGCAGGGCCATCCGGGCTACCGTGCCACCGACCGCGGGACGGCCACGCAGCCCGATCGCCGCCCCGACGAGCGCACCCGCGAGCACGGGCAGCGCCAGGCCGGCGTACATGGCCAGGATGACCACCGTGGACGGTGTCGGGTCGTTCGGGAAGATCGGCAGATACCACAGCCTGAGCCAGCCGACAACCGCGCCGGGCGCGGCTCCGGCCAGCGCGGCCAGCAGCAGCCTCCGGAACTCGTACGGCACCCGCCGCGCGCCCGCCTCCTCGGCAAGGCGGCGCGCGAACACCCGGATGTCCGGGCCGATCAGCTGTTCCGGCGTGGCACCGTCGGCGACCGCGGCGCGCAACTCCATCCGCAGGTCGTCGGCGAGCGCGGTGCGATCGGCCTCGACGAGGCCCATGGCGCGCCACTCGTCTACGGCGATGGCGACGACGTCCCTCTCGTTCAGCATCGTTACCTCCGGCTGGTCGCGGACGGCTGCGCGTCGGCGACGGTGGCGTTGATCGTCTCCACGAACGCGTCCCACTGGCGCCGCCACCCGGCGAGCACGCGCCGGCCTTCGGCCGTGGGCGCGTACACCTTGCGAGGCGGGCCGGCGGGACTGTCCTCCATCTGGTCGGCCACGAGGCCGAGGCGACGCATGCGGGTCAGCAACGGGTACACCGTGCCGTAACCGACGGCGTCGAGCCCGGCATCGTTGAGGCGGCGCACCAGCTCGTATCCGTGCACGGGCTCCTTCGCCAGCAGGGCGAGCATGCACATGTCGAGCGTGCCGCGCAGGAGCTGGGTCTGGCGGTCTGCCTCGTCACCCGGTGCCATGCGTCGCATAATAGTGGCCACTATTATGCGACGTCAAATACCGCTAGGTTGACGTGGGTGAGCCGGTGGTGGGTGCTGTTGTCGATCCCGCTCGTGGCGCTGCTGGCCACGATGCTCCTGCCGCTCAACGACGGGTTCTACGAGTTCTGGGTCAACTACGACGCACAGGGCGACGCCCAGCAGTACGAGTGGCGCCAGACGACACGCGCCTTCCGGTACACGTCAGGTGTCCTGTGTGGACAGCTCGTGGCGCTGCTCGCCGGCGCCGTGCTGGCGTTGCGCCACCGGGCATGGGCGCTCGCGTCGGCCGTGCCGCTCGGCGCGGTGCTCGCGGCGACGACGTTCGCGGTGGCCTACGCCCGCGATGGGAAGGACCCCCTCGCCGACGCGGGGATCGCGCGGCTGGTGGCCGTGGAGCTGGCGGCGTTCCCGCTCTTCGCCGCGGTGGGCGTCGGCCTGGGCCTGCTGTTGGGACGCCGCTGGTGGCTGCTCCCCCTGACGCTGCCGGCCGTCGCCATCATGTGGGCGATCGGCCTGACGCAGGACGACCGGTGGGGCGGGCCGGAGTGGCTCCTGTGGCTGCTCCCGCCGCTCGCCGCCGCGGCCGCGATCCCGCTGACCACCATGTCCGTCGACGTCTGGCTCGACC
Organism: Micromonospora sp. CPCC 205371; assembly: GCF_026130045.1. Lineage (GTDB taxonomy): Bacteria > Actinomycetota > Actinomycetes > Mycobacteriales > Micromonosporaceae > Phytohabitans. Next base: position 6,630 of record NZ_JAIBNX010000259.1, on the reverse strand, counting down.
CGCCGGTCACGGTCGGCGACGGCGGAAAGGGCGCGCTGATCGCGCTGGTTGGCGGCCTCATCCTGTACGCCGGCAGCCTGACCCTGCTCGGCATGGTGCTCTCCCGCCGCGCCCCCACCCGCCCCGCCCCGCGCCGCGCCCGCCCGCCGCGCGCCTGATTCCGCCGATCAAGGACGAATGCACGTGGTTGGATCTCAAATCCGCGTGCGTTTGCCCTTGATCGATGCGATGTCCCTTGATCGCGGCGCGATGCGCGCCGGTTCTCCGCCGTTCGCCGATGTTAGAGTTCCAGGCCAGCGGCGGGTGAGAGGGCGACATGGAGCAGCACGGCTACATCCACAACAAGGACGACTATCTGCGCCGGCTACGGCGCATCGAGGGTCAGGCGCGCGGTCTGCAGCGCATGGTTGAGGAAGAGAAGTACTGCATCGACATCCTCACCCAGGTGTCGGCGATGACCAAGGCGCTCCAGTCCGTCGCGCTCGGCCTGCTCGACGAGCACCTGAGCCACTGCGTCGTCGAGGCCGCGGCGGCCGGCGGACCCGAGGCCGACGCGAAGGTCAAAGAGGCGTCCGAGGCCATCGCGAGGCTCGTCCGCTCCTGAGCGCCCGCAGCGCACGCCGTTCTTACCCCGAGGGCGAGCCGACGTCCGCCGATCAAGGGAAATCGCATCGATCAAGGGCGAGTGCACGCGGTTTAGAGATCGAACCACGTGCATTTGCCCTTGATCGACGGGAGGCGGCCGCGCGCCGCGCGGTGCGCGGCCGCCTGGGGCGCGCGGCGCGGAGAGCCCTTGCGGCGCGAGCGCTAGGCGCCGGCTGGCTTCTTGGCGCAGATGAAGCGCGGTTCGGCCTGGTAGGTCCAGGTGAACTTCTCGCGCTTGACCTCCTTGCCGTCCTTGCGGAAGACCCGGTACGCGTCCTGCGTGAAGCCGTCGCTCCCGCTCGCCTCGATGCACTTGGGCCCGGGTTCGAGGTAGACCGTGCGCGGCTTGGTGATGTTGCGGCGCGCGCTCCACTCCGTCTTGACGCTCTCGTACACCTTCGTGCTCCACATCGACACCGTGATCGAGTTCGACGTGTACGAGGTGTCGATGACGACGCCGTACGGCGAGTCGTTGCGGAACTTGAAGTCCAGGTCGGGCCAGTAGATCGTCGACTCGATGACCGACGGGTAGCGGCTGAAGTAGTACGAGTGCGGCTTGTGCTCGACGTCCTTGAGGCCGGCGTAGTACGAGGCGTTGAACAGCGTCGTGGTGAACTGCGAGACCCCGCCGCCCACGCCCGGCACCAGCTTGCCGCCGACGATGGTCGGCGCGTCCTTGTATCCCTGCGCGTAGCCGCGCTCGCCGGTGTGCCCGTTGAGCGAGAACGTCTCGCCGGGTTTCACGAGCGCGCCGTCGACCTCTTTGGACGCGAGGACGATGTTCTGGCTGCGCGGCGACGACAGCCCGCCCGTGAACTTCGTCGTGAACGTCGACACTCGTTCCTTGATGCCGAGCTTGGCGATGTCGGCGTCGGTGGTCTTGGGCGCCGCGTTCTTCATCGTGGCGGCGACCGTGCGGCCGTCGGTCTTGGGCAGCACCGCGAGCAGGTCGCGCCCGAGAGCGGCGGTGTCGACCTGGTGCCCCTCGGTGCCGGGGGTGACCTTCGGCTTGCCGGCGACGATCGCGACGGTGGCGTCCTTGGCCTCGACCTCGACCTTGGCGAGCGGCGTCGCGATCGCGGCGCGCAGCTTCTTCTCGTCGATCCGCGGCGTGATCTTGCCGGTCTTGTCGGCGGTCAGCACGAGGCTCTTGGCGATGGCGGTCGGCGGCACCGTCACCGAGCCGCGGCCGGTGGTCACGGTGACCGGGCCGGACACCGCGGGGGTGGCCAGCTCGGCGACCAGCTTGTCGACCTCTTCGGCGGTGGTCGCCGGGTGCACCTCGACGATCGGCACGGTCAGCGGGTAGATGCCCAGCCAACCCTCGCGTACGGCCTGCGCGGTCTTCTCCGGCTCCAGCCCAGTGCCCGGTTTGGGATACACGGGCTTGGGCGTGGTGCCCTCGAAGGTGATCGCCGGCATCCGCATGGCCTGCGCTTCCTTGCCCAGCTCGCCCCGAAGGGCGGCGTCGAGGCGTTCGGTGTCGACGGACACGACCGGCTTGACGGTGCGCGAGCCCCACAGGTGCCAGCCGCCGTCGGGGGGCGCCGCGGCCGGGGCGTCGGCGGCCCTGGTCAGGCCCTCCTCTGGCGGGGTGGTCCCCACGGTCCTGCCGC
>NZ_JAIBNX010000259.1:0-4359 GCF_026130045.1 Micromonospora sp. CPCC 205371 | reverse complement strand
CGCGGGCCCGCCGGGGCGGGGGGGGCCCGGCCCCCCCGGGGCCCGCCCCGCGGCGGGCGCCCGCCGCGACCGTGGCGTCGACGTCCATGGTCAGCCCGACCTCGGTCGGGTTGATCTCCACGGTCTTCTCGCCGAGGCGTACCGGTACGGCGGTGTCCAGCCGGCCGGCCAGGCCGACCCGGAGCGCCTTCGCCGCGTCCGCCTTGCTCTTGCCACCGATGTCGATGCCCAGAACCGTGGTGCCGCGCGGCACGTCGCCCGCGAACCCGTACAGCACGACGCCCCCGGCGGCCACGAGCAGCGCCGCGGCGACGCCTGCGGCGATGAACACGCGCCGGCGAGACTTGCGCGGCGGGGTGGCGGCGGGCGGGACGACCGGTATCTGGACGGTCGGCGCGTCGCTCGTGGACGGGTGCGGTGCGCCAGGCGGACTCACGGGGTGACCTCGATTCACAGACATGGGGTACCGGCGCGGGCGGCCCGCACCGCCCGGACGCATCGTAGCGGTCGGACAAAGCGCTGTCCGATTCGTTCAAGCGGACCGGTATAACGATCCGTAACGTTGGAGCCATGAACCGACTGAATCCGGACATGTTGCGCCGGGCCGCCGAGTTCGTATGGCTCACCGGGCGGGTGCTGGACCAGCGCCGGCTGGCCCACTTTACCGGCGAGGGCGGCCCTGACGAGGTTCTAAGAGCCCTGGACGCCTACCAGACGGGTGATGGCGGACACGCATTTGCCCTCGAACCGGACATCCGGGGGCCTCTCCCCCAGCCGCTGACGGCGATGACAGCGCTGCGCGTGCTCGACGAGGTCGACGCGCTGGACGCCGAACGGGCCGCGCCGATCTGCGCGTGGCTGGGTGGACAGATCACGCCTGACGGGGGCATTCCGGCCGTACTCGACACGATCCTCGCGTATCCGCGGCCGCCATGGATCGTGCCGCCGGAGCCGCTCGCGGGCGGCCTGCTGCCGACCGGCCGGATCGTGGGCCTGCTGCTCAAGCACGATGTCGACGCGCCGTGGCTGGCCGACGCGGTCGCCTTCTGCTGGGCCGCCCACGAGGGCCAGACCACCAGACACCCTTACGAGGTGGAGAGCGCGGTCGCGTTCCACGACCACGCGCCAGACCGGCCGCGCGCCGCGAAAGCGGCCGCGCGGTTGGGCGACCTGGTCCGTGACGAGTCTCTGGTACTGCTGGAGCCGTCCCGCCCCGAGACCGCCCGCCCCGCTCCCGGGTACGCCGAGGGCGAGTACCACTACGCCTACGACGTCGCGCCCACGCCGGCGAGCCTCGCGGCGGCCTGGTTCACCGACGCCGAGTGGACCGCCGCCCTGGACCACCTCGCCGCCGCCCAGCAGGACGACGGCGGGTGGCCGATCCTCTGGCGCCAGTGGTCGCCCACGACGGCGTTCGAGGCCCGCCCGGCGGTGACCGTCGAGTCCCTGCGAACCCTTCGCGCCTGGGGTGGCTAGCCTCCAGTGTGGACGATCGGGTGGGCGACGTCGTGCTTGCGCAGGCGGCCGCACATGCCCCAGGCGGGCTCGGCGCTCGGCGGCGACTCCATCAGCGTGGACTCCCGCAAGTGCCGGCCGTCGCCGCCGGCGAGGGCGTCGAGAACCTCGCCGGTGCGCCGCACATCCGCGGCCACGGTGCGCTCCCAGGTCTCGCGCCAGCCGGCCACCTTCGGCCGCACCAGCGCCGCCGCCTGGTCGTAGAAGCGCTCCAGCGGCCCGAGGTCTCCACTCTGGACGCTCGCGACGAGCTTCAGGAACCCCTCGACCGCGAGATCGCGGCGGTATTCGGCGGCCATGCGCATCTCGGCATCGTCCACACCGGACGGCAGGCTGGCGGCGGCCCGGTACCGCTCCGCGTCGCCGACCACCTCCGGCGGGAACGTCATCACCGCGTCGCCGGCCTCAGGCAGACCCGCGTTCGACATCACGACGACCACTTCGAGACCGCCCCGGTTGACGGCACGGTGGATGGTGCCGGGCGTGAACCACACCGTCGAGCCGGCCCGCAGCGGCGTCTCCCGGAACCCGGACGCGTCGAGGGTGTGCAGCGCGCCCTCGCCGGCCACCACGACGTACGCCTCGGTGGACGCGATGTGCACGTGCGGCGTGCCGCCTTCGAGCCCGTCCCGGCAGGCTCCGTTGTAGACGGACAGCCGGGTGACCGACGTGCCGCCGGGGAAGCTCATGACAACACCTGCCGGCCCCGAGCCGCAAGCTCCGCCGTGCCCTCGTCGCCCGGGTCGCCGTCGGCCACCACGACGGCGTACCGGAAGCGGATGGTGGCGCCTGGCGGCACCGGCAGCTCCTCGTCGAAGAACGGCGCCGGGCAGATGCAGGCGAACTCCTCGCTGCGCACGAACCACAGCGGCGGGTGCTGCGGGTTGCCGGCGTCGTCGACCATCACGACGGTCGATGCGGTGCCGGTCTCGTCGTGCTTGCCGCGGAAGGCCAGCCACTCGGCCCGGGTGCCGCGCAGGTCGTTGCCGCTGCCCTTTCCCGCCGGCGACTGCACCAGGCCACCGGTGAACGAGCGCGGCCCGCGCCAGAAGAGCCCGCCGTACCCGGCGTTTTCCCGCCCCTTCGTGGTGGGCGAGCCGATGTCGAGGGTCTCCCCGGACACGTTGGTCATCGTCGTGTCGAAGGTCAGCGCCCACGCGGTGCCATCGAGCACGGTGGCCGACAGCGCCCGGTGCTCGTCGATGACCGGCTCGCCGGCCTGCGAGTACCAGTCGAGCCGGTGCGCGATCTCGGCCCGGTCCCCGCTGGCCGACAGCGCGGTCAGCTCGCGGTGCACGGCGCTGCCGTTGTTGTCCTTCTGGACGTAGAACTGGCCGTGCACATAGGTCGGACCACCCCAGAAGTTGTGCCGGCCCACGTGCGGCAGCGACCACGCGATCCCCTTGTGCCACACGTGGTCGTGCGGCCGGTACAGGCTGACGACGTCGCCGGAGAGGGTGCGGATCGGGTGCAGGTACGGCTTCGGTGACTCCAGCGTGGGCGTGTCCGGCCGGTACGTGTAGGTGAACAGCTCGACACCGCCGGCCGCGACGGTCACCGAGTGGTCGAGTGCGTGGTTCACCCTCACCGGGTTGGTGCTCACTGGGCGCTCACCTTGCCCCACGGCGTTCCCGTGCCGTCCATCCGCCGGGCGAACGGGCTGTCAGCCCCGATCTGTCCACACCGGACCCTCTCCCCCGTGAACGCGGACGCGTACAGCGCCGCGACGAACTCCATGGTCCGCCGGGTCTCGGCGAGCGTCACCGGCGGCGCCTCGCCCGCGTCGAGGGCGTCGTAGACCGCCGCCATCTGCGCGTCGTGGCCGCTCGGCTGCGACAGCGGGTCGGCCGCCCACCGGTCGACGAGGCCGTCGTGCCCGGGTGCCGGCGTGACCGTCCAGTTCTTGTCCGTGTACCCGTACAGGTGCTCCAGCTCGACGGTGGCGTGCTCGTAGTCGAACCGGAGGACCGAGGTCTCGCGCGGCGACACCACCGAGTTAACCACCGATGCCACGGCGCCGCTGTCGAACGTCACCAGCGCCATCGAGACGTCTTCGGTCTCGGTGGGCCGGGCCCGGCGGGCCGCCACCGCGGTGACCTCCTGCCAGGGGCCCAGCACCGAAAGTAACAGGTCGAACTGGTGGATGCCGTGGCCCATCGTGGGGCCGCCACCCTCGTTCTCCCACGAGCCGCGCCAGGGCACCGCGAAGTACGCCTCGTCCCGGTACCACTGCGTGTCGCACGTGGCCAGCAGCGGCCGGCCGAGCTCGCCCTCGGCGGACATCCGCCGCAGCCGGACAGCTCCGGAGCCGAAGCGGTGCTGGAAAATGGTCGCCACGTGGGCTGGCGAGCGGCCTTCCGCGGCGACCAGCTCGTCCAGCTCTGCCAGTGAGAGCGTCGGCGGCTTCTCCACGACCGCGGTCACCCCGGCGGCCAGGCACTCGAGCGCCAGCCGGGCGTGCTGCTGTGGAGGCGTGCAGATGTGCACGACGTCGATCTTCTCCTCCAGCAGCAGCTCGGACAGGCTCGCAAAGGAGCGCGGCACGCCCCAGGTCTCGGCGAACCCCCTCGCGCGGTCGACGTCGATGTCGACCGCCGCCACAAGGTCCGCCCGGCCGGTCGCGGCGCGCACGGCACGCGCGTGAGCGGTCGCGATCGCTCCGGTGCCGACGATCGCCGTACGGTAACTGCGTTGCAACATACTGTGCAAACTTCCACTCTTCGGTTGAAGGAAAACGCTTTCCGATCCTCTCTCGCCCTCCCACCCCCGTCAACCCACCCCCCGCCCGCGCCCCGCCTGCGCCCCGCGCCCCGCCTGCGCCCCGCGCCCCGCCTGCGCCCCGCG